>JAEENF010000122.1 GCA_016283605.1 Prevotella sp. | reverse complement strand
GCTGGCGACACCGGCCAAGATCGCCGGATGCAAGGAGATCGTGCTCTGTACCCCTCCCAACCGCGAAGGCAAGGTGAATCCTGCCATTCTGATGGCGGCAAAGACGGCTGGGGTCAGCAAGATATTCAAGATTGGCGGTGTGCAGGCCATCGGCGCAATGGCTTACGGTACGGAGTCAGTACCTAAGGTCTATAAGATCTTCGGTCCTGGCAACCAATATGTGATGGCCGCCAAGCAACAGGTAAGCCTGCACGATGTGGCCATCGACATGCCCGCAGGTCCATCGGAGGTATGTGTCATTGCCGACGATACCGCCAATGCAGAGTTTGTCGCTGCCGATCTGTTGTCACAGGCAGAACACGGCATCGACTCGCAGGTGTTCCTGATTACCACGTCGAACAAGGTCATCGACGACGTGCAGCAAGAGGTAGGAAGGCAGTTAGAACAGCTGCCTCGTAAGGAGATTGCCCAGCAGACCCTGACCAACAGCGTCTTTGTCGTGGTGAGAGACCTTCGCGAGGCCATAGACCTGTCGAATACCTATGCTCCAGAACATCTGGTGATTCAGACCGAAGACTACGAGGAAATGGCTGCGAAGGTGGTGAATGCCGGTAGTGTGTTCCTGGGCAAGTATGCCTGTGAAAGTGCCGGTGACTACGCCAGCGGAACCAATCACACGTTGCCCACACACGGTTATGCCACTGCCTACAACGGTGTGAATCTGGACAGCTATTGCAGGAAGATAACCTTCCAACATCTCTCAGAAGAAGGTGTGCGCAGTATCGGACGTGCCGTAGAGCTCATGGCAGAGGCAGAGCAGCTTGATGCCCATAAGAACGCGATGAGCGTACGCATACGCTCAATTGACAATTGATCATTGATAATTGACAATTATGAAGTCATTAGAACAATTAACTCGACCCAATATCTGGTCGCTGGCACCTTATAGCAGCGCTCGCAATGAATATGCCGGTCGCGAGGCACGCGTGTTTCTCGATGCCAACGAGAATCCGTATAACGCCCCCTACAACCGCTATCCAGATCCTTTGCAGCTGTCGCTGAAGGATGCCCTCTCAAAGGTGAAGGGTGTACCTGCGGAAAATATCTTCCTCGGCAACGGCAGCGATGAACCCATCGACTTGGTATATCGTTGCTTCTGTCGTCCACAGATAGACAATGTCGTGGCCATCGAACCCACTTACGGCATGTATAAAGTCTGTGCAGACATCAACGACGTGGAATATCGTCCTGTGATACTTGATGAGCACTTCCAGATCACCGCTGAGAAGTTGCTCGCCGCCACCGATGACAAGACTAAACTCATCTGGATCTGTTCACCAAACAATCCGACGGGAAACCATATCGTGCGTGAAGAGATTGAGAAGGTCATTCAACAGTTTGAGGGTCTTGTAATCGTTGACGAGGCTTACAGTGACTTTTCCTCACAAAAGACCTTCCGTTCAGAAATCCTGAACCATCCCAACCTCATCGTGTTGAATACGATGTCGAAGGCTTGGGGCTGTGCAGCCATTCGTCTGGGGATGGCCTTCGCCAGTGAGGAGATCATTGCTATATTTAATAAGGTGAAGTATCCTTATAATGTGAACCTGCTCACCCAGCAGCAGGCTCTCGAGGCCTTGAAAGACCCCTTTGAAGTAGACAAATGGGTGAAGATCCTGTTGGAGGAACGCTCACGGATGGTAGACGCATTCAGACTGTTGCCCATCTGTGAGGAAGTATACCCCACAGATGCGAACTTCTTCCTGGCGCGGATGACCGACGCCCCGAAGATCTACAACTATCTGGTAGATCAAGGTATCATCGTGCGTAACCGTCATCGGGTGCAGCTTTGTCAGAACTGTCTGCGTATCACGATAGGCACAAAGACAGAAAACGGAGAACTGATTGCAGCCCTCCGCCAATTCCAATAAAAAAGGCCTCTCAATCATGGGAGGCCTTCTTGTTATTTCACTTTCTTTGCCAGCTTTTCGGCTTTCAGACGTGCCTTGGTAGCAGCAGCCTGAGCCTTCTCGGCAGCAGCCTGTTTCTTCAAGTCACCAGGAGCAGCAGCAGCCTTCTCAGCAGCCTTCTGGGCTTTCTCCTGAGCCTTCTCGGCAGACTTCTGGGCGTTGTTGGCCTTCTTTACGGCATCGTTGTGCTTCTTGGCCTCGCGCTCCTTTTTCTTAGCTTCCTTCTCAGCCTTCTTCTTGGCTTTCTCCTGTTTCTCGATGGCCTTCTGCTGCTTGAGGGCAGCTTTCTGCGCATCCTTCTGAGCCTTGATAGCAGCTTCCTGCTGAACAGGGTCAGTAATCACGTCCTGAGCCTTTGCGGTGTTCACCGAACCCCAGCTGGCGGCGATGGCTATAGCCATCATCATCATCATTTTCTTCATATCGCTAATAATTTTAATAAATAATTCTTGGAAAAAAAAACGGGACTCCGCCGAGTCCCTAATGTTAACCTTAAATCTAATACTATGAAAAACACAGTGCAAATATACGGGTTTTTACAATACGCTCCAAACTTTTGGGGAAAAAAATGCGAAATATGGGAATATTTTTTCATTCTTTAACATTTTAAGCACTCAAATAGCCTGTTTTTTTACTATCTTTGCAGCGAAATTAAAACAAACTCTACATTTACTATGGTTTATAATGAAATAGGTAAAACAGGCATGCGCGTGTCTAATCTCAGTTTCGGCGCATCCTCATTAGGTGGTGTATTCCACAGCATCCGTGAAGAAGAAGGTATTCAGGCCGTATTTACGGCAGTAGAAAACGGCATTAACTTCATCGATGTGTCACCCTACTACGGCTATTACAAAGCAGAGACCGTACTGGGAAAGGCCCTGAAGGATATCGCCCGGGACAAATACTATCTATCGACGAAGGTAGGACGGTATGGCAAGGACGGTATAAACACCTGGGACTACTCCGCCAAGCGCGTGACTGACAGTGTGTATGAAAGTATGGAACGTCTGAATGTCGACTATATCGACCTGATCAACGTGCATGACATCGAATTTCAGGGTGACCGCGAAGGTGGGCTGCAGAAAATCGTCGACGAGACGTTGCCCGCTCTCGTAGAACTCAAGAAGAAGGGTGTCGTGAAGCATGTCGGAATCACAGACCTTCAGCCAGAGAACCTGAAATGGGTTATCGAACATGCCGAGGAAGGAACGGTTGAGAGTATTCTGAACTTCTGTCACTACAGTCTCAACGATACGTTGTTGGCAGATTTTCTTGGTTTCTTCGAAATGCACAACGTTGGCGTCATCAATGCCTCGCCTTTCTCTATGGGACTGCTCTCAAGTCGCGGCGCACCGATGTGGCATCCGGCGTCGAAGAATCTGTGCAAAGCATGTGCCGATGCGGCAGCCTATTGTCTGGAGGTGGGCTATCCGATAGAAAAGCTGGCCATACAGTTCTCTACCAGCATGAACCCGCGCATCGCCACGACACTCTTCAGTAGCGCCAATCCAAAGAATGTGCTGAAGAATATAGAATATGTCAACGAGCCGTTGGATGAAGAACTGGTACAGAAGGTTCAGGAGATTATCGGCGACCAGATGTTTGTAAGGTGGAAGAACTCGTAATAATGCATAATTAATAATTCATAATGCATAATATTATTGACGCACATAGTCATCTTTGGCTCCGCCAAGATACCAGTTGGGACGGGAAAGAGATACGGTCGTTGAAGAACGGTCGGTCGATTTTCCTTGGCGAAGAGGTGCAGATGATTCCACCGTTTATCATCGACGGAAGGAACACGGCGGAAGTGTTTCTGTCAAACATGGACTATGCTCAAGTGGGAGCAGCCGTAGTGGTGCAGGAGTTTATCGATGGTCTGCAGAACGATTATCTGGCAGAGGTGAAGGCGCAGTATCCAGAGCGGTTCTTCGTGTTCGGTATGGTGGACTACCTGAAAGACGGCTTTACTGTTCAAGCGGAATCGTTACTGAAGGAACGGGGGTTCAGGGGTCTGGCCATTCCAGGGCACAGACTGCTGAACCGTCATCTCACTGATCCGGAAATGATGCAGATGTTCAAAATGATGGAAACCGAGGATGCCATGCTATCCATCACTTTGGCAGACGGTGACGAACAAGTGGGTGAACTACGGGAAGTTATTGCAGAGTGTCCACAACTGAAGATCGCCATCGGACATCTGGGTATGGCAAATCCTCCGCTGACTCCCCCGTGGGAGAATGAGAGTTGGAGGGCTCAGATCCGACTGGCACAGAACGAGAATGTAAGGATTGAGTCAGGTGGTATCACATGGCTCTACAATTCAGAGTTCTATCCCTTCCCCAGTGCCATAAGAGCCATCCGCGAGGCAGCGGAAATCGCTGGTTGGGAGAAACTCATGTGGGGGTCAGACTATCCACGCACCATCACCGCCATCACCTATAGGATGTCGTACGACTTTGTGTTGAAGAGCCAGGAACTGACGGACGAAGAGAAACGGTTGTTCCTCGGGGAAAATGCGTATATGTTCTATGGATTCGGGATGTTGCCGGAACTGCCGTATGTGAAGAACATGAGCGAGTGAGGAAAGTGAAGAGTGAAGAATGAAGAGTGAAAAATGAAGAGTGAAAAATTTGCAGCCGCTGTGATAGCAGTAATGATGGTGCTACCCATTGGTGGTAAGGTAAAGGTAAGGACTGTGACACCGCAGACGACCTATGCTGCGGATAAACTGGTCGACCTGCCATTGTCCATCACCATCGATGTATCGGACAACGGTGAGGCCGAAGGTTTCACCTTGACACGCAAAGGCAAGAAGGTGATGATTACCGGCAACGACGGTGCAGGAGCCATCTACGGTGCCAACAAATTAAGGGAACTGTATAAGGCGAACCCCACACTTGATGGGCTCAAAACGTTGAGCGAGGTGCCGCAGATGAAGTTGAGAGGAGCCTGCGTGGGACTGCAGAAGACAGTTTATCTGCCCGGGCATCGCGTCTATGAGTATCCCTATACTCCTGAAAACTTTCCCTGGTTTTATGACAAAGACCTATGGACGCGTTATCTGGATCTCTTGGCGGAGAACAACATGAACACCGTGTATCTTTGGAACGGTCACCCCTTCCCCTCGCTGGTGAAACTCGATGACTATCCCTTTGCACCGGAAGTGGATGATGAGACTATGGCAAAGAATCAGGACATGTTCGGATTTCTTGTGGAGGAAGCAGACCGCAGAGGCATACGAGTGATTCAGATGTTCTATAACATTATATTAAGTAAACCATTTGCCGACCATTATGGCCTGAAGACCCAGGACCGTAACCGAGGCATCACGCCATTGATTGCCGACTACACCAGAAAGTCGATAGCCGCCTTCGTAGAGAAATATCCAAAGGTGGGATTCCTGGTTTGTCTGGGTGAGGCGATGTCAGGTCTCGACAACGATATCAAATGGATGACAGAAACCGTCATCCCCGGTATCAAAGACGGATTGAATGCCTCTGGTAGGACAGACACGCCCCCCATCATCTTAAGAAATCACGATACCGACGGCCCTGCCGTACTCAAGGCCTCACTCCCACTCTATCCCAATATCTATACGATGAACAAATATACGGGTGAGAGTCTGACCACCTACGAGCCAGGCGGGCCTTGGGGAGAGACGCACCGGATGTTGGCTGCTGCCGCACCTATACATATAGATAATGTACATATCCTGGCGAATCTGGAACCCTGGCGCTGGTCATCGCCGGCATTCACACAGAAGACGGTCCAGGCGATGCATCGCGTCCATCACTCGAAGGGAATTCATATCTATCCGCAAGCATCGTATTGGGACTGGCCTTATACGGCGGATAAGTTGGCAAATGGTTCGCGACTGCTTCAGATCGATCGTGACTGGATGTGGTATAAAGTTTGGGGACGCTATGCCTGGAACTGCGAAAGAGGTGACGACAGGACCTTCTGGAAACAGCAATTGGCAGACTACTACAGCATCGACACCATTGCCGCTGGTCATCTGCTGAATGCATACGACGAGGTCGGAGAGATTGCGCCAAAGCTGCTGCGCCGTTTCGGTATCACAGAAGGTAACCGTCAGACCTTGCTGTTAGGCATGAAAATGGCACAGTTGGTCAATCCGTATAAGTTCAATATCTATCCTGGTTTCTATGAGAGTTGCGGTCCCGAGGGCGAGAAACTCATAGAATATGTAGAAAAAGAATGGAAGGGTGAGAAGCATCATGGCGAACTGCCTCTTGATATCGTCAACCAATGTGTAGAACACCAACACAAAGCCGTAGAGGAACTAAACGCGATTGTTGATGTAAAACCATTGTCCCATGCCGACGAATTTGAGCGTTTTCGCAACGACATCATTTGTTACTCCTTGTTTGCTCTGTCTTTCCGTGATAAGGTTCTGGCTGCCCAGCAAGTGCTGAACTACAAATGGACCAAGGATATTAATTACCTTGATGCTGCTACACCCTTACTTGAGAAGAGTGTGAACACATGGAATCTGTTAGCACAATGGACCGACTCTATCTACCTCTATGCCAACTCCATGCAGACGGCACAACGACGCATTCCCGTGGGTGGCGATGGCGGTAAGATGAAGACATGGAGCGAACTGGCCAAGGTTTATCAGGAAGAACTTGATGCACTAAAGGCAAATATCGAAAAGCTCAAAGCGCCAGTCAATAGTTCTGTAGGTAGTACGGCCAAAGCACTGACACCTGCAAAGGTGACGCTTCATTCACCAACCACAACGACCCTGATGGGCAAAAACGCCATTCTCTTCGAAAACCGAGAGGATACACGTATCGACTCCCTCGCCCCAGAACTCACCCAACTCCAGGCTTTGGTCTTGAATCGCGACACCACCCGCATCGTGGGTACCACCATCGATTTCACCTGTGACGAGCCAGTGAAGCTGCTCGTGGGCTTCTTCCAGGACGACGATCCTAAATGGGCCAAGGCGCCTAAGCTCGAGGTAGACGCCACAGGCAATGAATATGGTCAGGCAGAACCCATCCTCACGAATGCTGTGAGTATGCTGCAGATGCCACCTGTCCATATCCACGCCTACTTCTTTGATGCCGGCCATCACACGATCAACCTCCCCAAGGGCATCATTATGGTTGCAGGATTCACCTCCGATGCCATCCGGCCTCGTGATGTAGGGTTGCAAGGTGCAGGTGATGAAGTAGACTGGCTGTTTATGAAATAAAACGATGAAGAAGATAATAGCAGTATTACTGGCCTCAGTCTGCCTGACGGTTTCTGCGCAAGACGTATCGCAGCAAGAGATGCAGGCGGTATACGACGAAGTGCGTACGCCCTATAAATACGGACTCGTTGTAGCACCTACAGACAACTACCATAAGATAGATTGTCCGACGGTATTTCGTGTTGGCGGCAAATGGCTGATGACTTATGTCTGCTATAATGGAAAAGAAGGAAATGACGGACGAGGATACGAGACTTTTCTCGCAGAAAGTGACGATCTTTTGCACTGGACGACACTTGGGCGTATATTGGCATTTCCCGATGCCACTGAGAACCTCTGGGACCAAAACCAGCGAGGCGGTTTTCCTGCACTTATAGACTACAACTGGGGCGGCACCTATGAGATGCAGGCCTACAAAGGCCGTCACTATATGACCTATATCGGTGGTCCTGGCACAGGTTACGAAGCAGTAAACGCCCCCCTGAGTATCGGCATAGCCTCAACGACAAAAGATATCACCAAAGCCCATCAATGGGATACACAGAAGCAGCCATTGATCAGTTATGATGACAAAGATGCCCAGTGGTGGGAACAATTGACCCAGTATAAGAGCACGATCTACTGGCTACGGCCAGAAGTTAGTAAATACCCGTTCTGGATGTTTTATAATGCTGGTGGGAAGAACGAAACGTATCCCAAAGGCGAACGTATCGGCATTGCCCTCTCTAAGGACATGAAACACTGGAAGCGTTACAAAGGGAATCCTGTCTTTGCCCACGACAGCGACGGAACGATAACAGGTGACGCACAGATTGTGAAGATGGGAGATCTGTGGGTAATGTTCTATTTCTCGGCCTTCAATCCCACTCGCGATTATAATGCCTATAATACCTTCGCTGTCAGTAAGGATCTCATCCATTGGCAAGACTGGACGGGTGAAGATCTTATCGTTCCCTCGAAGCCCTACGACGAGATGTTTGCCCACAAGAGTTATGTGGTGAAACACGATGGTGTGGTTTATCACTTCTATTGTGCGGTGAACAATGCCCAACAACGTGGCATCGCTGTTGCCACCAGTAAGCATATGGGCAAAAGCGAAGTTTGTTTCCCAAAGCCAGAGCCTACAGGACACCGCTATGTGCAGAACTTGAATGAAGACTGGACTATTCAAGTCGTTGGACGAGATAGTGTTGCGGCAAAGGTGAATATCCCTATCAATCTCGATGACTATTATGGTGCCTTACAACTAGAACATGGCAACCTTCACGGTGAGGCTGTTTTCAGAAAGACCTTTACCGCTCCTCTCCTCGATGATAAACAGTATTTCCTGCGTTTCGAAGGTGTGGGTACCTATGCAGATATCACGTTGAATGGACATGATATAGGTCATTATGACATCGGACGTACTACAGAGACCATCGACGTCACACCTTATATCAAAAAGGATAATGAGCTCCTCGTCAACGTCTCACATCCTGCAGGCATCACAGATATGCCATGGGTATGCGGAGGTTGTAGCAGCGAATGGGGCTTTTCAGAAGGGAGCCAACCATTCGGCATCTACCGTCCAGTAGTATTGGAGGTGACCGATCCGGTGCGTATCGAACCGTATGGCGTACACATTTGGAACAATGCCGCTTGTGATAGTCTTTATATCGATACAGAAATAAAAAATTACAGTCATCAGACAGTAGGTGTAGAACTCGTCAGTAAGCTGTGTGAAAAGAATGGTCAACAAGTGATTCGTTTGACGCAAAATATCGAACTGAAGGCAGGTGAGACCAAAGTCATTCATCAGATGTCAGCACTTGACCAGCCCAAACGATGGAGCACGAGCAATCCCTATCTTTATACTATAAACAGTATCCTGAAACGTAACGGCAAAGCTACAGAAAGTACAGAGACACCTTATGGTATCTGTGCCACATCCTGGCCCCGTTCTATTGACCGCATTCATCAGAATGATCAACGTTTTCTGCTCAATGGAGAACCCGTATTCATCAACGGTGTATGCGAATATGAACATGAGTTCGGACAGAGTCATGCTTTTAGCAACGAACAGATTGAAGCCCGTATCAAAATGGTGAAGGATGCGGGATTCAATGCTTTCCGTGATGCCCACCAGCCACATAACCTGCACTATCAGAAACTATTGGATCGTGAGGGTATCCTTTGGTGGCCACAGTTCTCGGCTCATATCTGGTATGACACGCCTGAGTTCCGTCAGTCGTTTAAGCGTCATCTGAGACAGTGGGTCAAGGAGCGTCGTAATTCGCCCTCCATTATCCTTTGGGGATTGCAGAACGAGAGTACGCTACCGAAAGATTTTGCGGAAGAGTGCTGTGACATCATCCGCGAGATGGATCCACGTTGTGGAACCCAACGACTCATCACAACCTGTAACGGTGGTGAAGGTACAGACTGGAATGTTGTACAGAATTGGAGTGGCACCTATGGTGGAGACATCGACAATTACGGCAACGAAATGAAAACACCCGAGCAGTTGTTGAATGGTGAATATGGTGCTTGGCGAACAATTGGTAACCATACTGGCGAGAATTATACCGAAGAACGGTTCTGTGAAATCCTTAAGAAGAAGATTCATCTGGCAGAAAGTGTGAAAGACAGTATCTGTGGACAGTTTCTGTGGCTGTTGACGAGTCACGATAATCCAGGACGTCGTCAGCCTGATGAAGCATTGAGACGTGTAGATAAAGTAGGACCATTTAATTATAAGGGACTCTTCTCTATATGGGACCAGCCTACAGATGCTTTTTATATGTATCAGCGGCATTATAACCCACAACCTATCGCAGCGGCTACTTCTGTAGTTTCGGAAGCCAGTCTTGCACCTGCCAAGGGTTATCACTATCTCTATCGACTGAACTGTGGAGGCGATGCATATACTGATACGCTCGGTAATCCATGGATGCAAGACAACAATCAGTGGTCACATTCATGGAATGGTTACCAGGCCTCGCAGACCTTCAATGACTCGATATCCTCACCTTTGTTCAAGACCTCACGTTTCGGACGTCACAAGCTGAGCTATCATTTCCCCGCAGGGCCCGGAAAATATCGGATAGAGTTATATTTCATCGAACCTTGGTATCGTCAATATGATGCGGAGGGATTACGGCTTTTTGATGTTGCCATCAATGACAGCACCGTGATTCGTGACCTTGACATTTGGGCTCAGGTACACTATGGTAAGCCATATAAGCGTGTCATTGAGTTTGAGAATAAGGGTGATGAGATTTGTATACACTTCCCAACCGTAAAAGCCGGACAAGCTATGATTGCTGCTATCGCCATTGCTTCAAAAGAAACGAGGCCAGTCACCTCTCAACAAATCTCTCATTCCTCCCCCATTACCTCTCACCTCTGGGCGGACTTTGAACGTGACATTCTTGTCAAGACCCCAGACTCTTTACTGCCACCTCGCCATAATAGCGCCATTGAAGTGGAGGGAAAGCTTATAAAAAAACATATGGAGTGGGAGTTCAACGTTGGTGTAGCAAAAGTATATGCCTTACGATGGAAATACTATAATCCAGAAATGCCCCGACAGCTACATGTGAAGATCACGGATATGAAAGGTGTGGTATATAAGGACGATGACATCACATTCCTTCAGACGCAGCAAAAGAAGACGAAAAGGAAGATGACAAGCATCACAACGGGTTCGCAGGTCAACGCTGGAAAATATAAGGTAGAGCTCAGTGGTGATGGCATTAACGATATGATTTTTGACAATCTCACAATAGAATGAAAAAAATAATTATCGCATTATACAGCCTGATGATTTGTTTGACATCCCAGGCACAACAGCATGACTGGGAAAACCATCATGTGCTTCAGATCAACCGTGAACCTGCTCGCGCCTATTTTATTCCATTTGGCAAGAAGGCAGGCGACAGACAATTGTCTCTTAACGGCATCTGGAAGTTCCGTTGGACAAAGACGCCTGAAGAGCGTATCATAGACTTCTATCGCACAGATTATGATTGCTCAGGTTGGGCTGAAATGAAGGTACCTGCCAATTGGGAAGTGAATGGCTACGGTACACCGATCTATGCATCTGCAGGTTATACATTTAAGATTGAGCCGCCTTATGTGACTAAGGAACCTAAGAAGAGTTACACTTCTTATGAAGAACGCAATCCTACAGGGCAGTACAAACGCACTTTTACAATGTCGAAAGGATGGAACGATGGTCAGGTTTTCCTTCGCTTTGAAGGTGTGATGTCAGCATTCTATGTCTGGATCAATGGGGAGCGTGTAGGTTATAGTCAAGGTTCGATGGAACCTTCGGAGTTTAATGTTACAAAGTATGTGCATGAAGGAAATAACGAGATAGCATTGGAAGTCTATAAGTACTCTGACGGTTCATATCTGGAGGATCAGGATTTCTGGCGTTTCGGAGGCATCCATCGTGATGTGTTGCTTTATTACACGCCAAACACTCGAATGAGAGACTTTGCCGTTCGTACAATCCCTAATGGGGATTCTTGGGAACTTCAGATTGATCCAAAGCTCTCTGTATATGAAGGAGCTTCGGGCAAAAGCGACTCACTCGTTGCCATCCTTACTGACCATGAAGGAAAACAAATTGCTCATGGAGGGGCAAACGTAGAAGAGATCCTTGATCTAGACCATAAAGCTGCACGTATGAACCTATGGTATCCTCAGCGAGGCTACCGTAAGTTTGACCGCATCAATATCGCAGTAAAGGATATTAAGACATGGACGGCAGAAACGCCATATCTCTACACCCTCACCTTACAGCTTTGTGATTCTGAGGGACACATCCGCGAACAGGTGGCTCAGAAGATTGGTTTCCGACATCTTGAGGTAAAGAATGGAGAACTGTTGGTGACCGGACGACCGATTCGTCTGCGGGGTGTGAACCGTCATGAGCATGATGCTTATCAAGCACGAGTGATGACAGAAGAGTTGATGGTTAAGGATCTGATGCTGATGAAGGCTGCGAATATCAATGCCATTCGTCTCTCCCACTATCCCAATGTACCACGCTGGTATGAACTCTGCGACTCACTCGGTTTCTACGTGATGGACGAAGCGGATTGTGAGACTCACGGACTGCGCGGCACGCTTACTTCAACATCAGACTGGAATGCAGCTTTTATGGATCGCGCCATCCGTATGGCAGAACGTGACAAGAACTATGCCTGTGTCACCTTCTGGAGTCTCGGTAATGAGAGTGGATATGGTGCAAACCATGCTGCAATGGCTGCCTGGCTGCGGGAATTCGACCCTACCCGATTCATACATTATGAAGGGGCTCAGGGTGATCCTGACCCTAAAAGTGTAGATGTCATCAGCCGTTTTTATCCTCGTGTGAAGCAGGACTACCTGAATCCAGGTATCGCTGAGGGAAGTGATACAGAACGTGCGGAAAATGCAAGGTGGGAACGTCTTCTGGAGATTGCAGAGCGAGAGAATGATAATCGCCCTGTGATGACAAGTGAATATGCCCACTGTATGGGGAATGCTCTCGGTAACTTCAAGGACTATTGGGATGAAATCTATTCAAATAAACGCATGCTTGGAGGCTTCATCTGGGATTGGGTAGATCAAGGTATTATGGATAAGAATGGTCACATTCACTATGGTGGTGATTTTGACGATCAGCCCAATCTCAAGGCGTTTTGCCTGAATGGCATTGTGATGGCGGACAGAAAGACTTCAGCAAAGTATTTTGAGGTTCAACATGTTTACTCGCCCGTACAGTTTACGATGCATGGAAACGACATCTGGGTCATCAACAACAACCACCATACTAGCCTGAATGAATATCGTTGTACCTATACTGTCAATGAGAATGGTCAGAATAAAAAACAAGGACCAATAAGTTTGCCTGACTTAGCCCCTGGCGATAGCGCCATTATCACTCACCTCTCTGACTACCGCTTCAATAAGAATAAGGACGTTCGTCTGAATCTTAACGTCATGAGAGATCAGCAAACGATGATCACAGAGCAGTTCGCTTTGAACGATAATATTTTGGCTATTACAGAAGAAAAGCGCCAGGGTGATGCCAGACTCCATGCTCTGGCCATGAAAATAGAACCCCAATTCTTCCGAGCTCCGACAGACAACGATAAGAGTTTTGGAAACTGGCTCGCCAAAGACTGGACTAAACATCGCTTGGACTCTCCACGTGTCATTCGTCCTGACGAAAATACCTTCATCTATGAATTCGTCAATGGTACGATAGAAACAAAACGAGAAATAAAAACTCTGAAAGACGGAACGCTGGAATTAGAATACACCTTCGAATGTCGTGGCGATTTGCCAGAACTCCCTCGTATGGGTGTGGTGATGAAACTGCCAAAGATCTACAGCCATGTAAGTTGGTACGGACGCGGTCCATGGGAAAACTATCCCGACAGAAAGACATCATGTCATATAGGACGCTACGAAGATACTGTCGCTAATATGTTTACCCACTACCCACGCCCACAAGATAATGGCAACCATGAGGACTGTGCCGAGGTTGTCATCAGTAAAGGTAAACACGATGCCGTTTGCATTACAGCTGTTGATGTGCCATTCTCATTCTCTGTGCTACCCTATTCAGCAAAACAACTCGCTTCACTTACGCATGATTATGAATTGCCAGAGTCCGATGGCACTTATATTTCATTAGATTGTGCGGTATTAGGTCTTGGTAACAGTTCGTGTGGTCCAGGTGTCTTGAAGAAATATGCGATTAATAAAAAACGAAATCACAAGCTTCGTTTCCGCCTGTCAAATATCTTATAAACACAATTTTTCTGTATAAGTTTGCATTTTCGGAACAATTATATAAAAAAAATGAATATTTCTGCATTTGTCTGAGGCATTTTGTGTAATTTTGTAGGCGATTTGAGAAAACTGAAAGAATTTATATAATAATAATGTATGGTAAAGATATCGAAAGAAGCTGCTCTGGAATATCATGAGAGCGGACGCCCTGGAAAGATTGAAGTTAAACCGACCAAGGCTTACAGAACACAAACAGATTTAAGTTTAGCGTATTCACCAGGTGTGGCATTCCCATGCCTCGAGATTCAAGAGAATCCCGACGATGCATATAAGTACACCGACAAAGGTAATCTTGTGGCCGTCATTTCCAATGGTACAGCTGTACTCGGACTCGGTGACATCGGTGCTATGAGTGGTAAACCAGTGATGGAGGGAAAAGGACTGCTGTTTAAGATATACGGCGGTATCGACGTGTTTGACATTGAGGTCGATGAGAAAGACCCAGAGAAATTCTGTGAGGCCGTTGAGCGTATCGCTCCCACCTTCGGAGGCATCAATCTTGAAGATATCAAAGCTCCTGAGTGTTTCTACATTGAGGAGCGCCTGAAGCGTACCCTCGATATTCCCGTAATGCACGATGACCAGCACGGAACTGCCATCATCAGTGCCGCAGGACTGAAAAATGCGATGGAAGTCATCGGGAAAGACATTAAGAAGGTGAAGATTGTGGTGAATGGTGCAGGTGCTGCGGCCATCTCATGTACAAAACTCTATATGGCCATCGGAGCCCAGAAGGAGAATATTGTGATGCTCGACTCTAAGGGTGTCATCTCAACAGAGCGTCAGGACCTCAACGAACAGAAGAAGTTCTTTGCCACCACACGTACAGACATTCACACATTGGCTGAGGCAGTAAAGGACGCCGACGTATTTGTGGGACTGTCAAAAGGTAATGTGCTCTCACAGGAGATGGTGAAGACGATGGCTAAAGATCCTGTCATCTTCGCACTTGCAAACCCAGTCCCGGAAATCAGTTACGAGGACGCTATGGCTGCCCGCAATGATGTTCTTATGTCCACAGGACGTACGGACTATCCGAATCAGATTAACAATGTCATAGGTTTCCCGTACATCTTCCGCGGTGCACTTGACGTACACGCTTCAGCCATCAATGAAGAGATGAAACTCGCTGCTGTACATGCCATCGCTGATCTGGCTAAGCAACCTGTACCTGATGTGGTAAACGATGTCTACAAAGTCAACAACCTGACCTTCGGCCGCAACTACTTTATTCCGAAACCTGTTGATCCGCGTTTGATCACTGAGGTAAGTGCCGCTGTAGCCAAAGCAGCTATCGAGAGTGGTGTTGCACGTAAGAAAATCACAGACTGGGATGAATACAAACGTTCATTATCTGTACTGTTGGGACAAGAGACAAAACTCACACAGAAACTCTATGCCACAGCAGCTGCACATCCTCAGCGTGTTGTCTTTGCTGAGGCTGTACACCCCACCATGCTCAAGGCCGCCGTACAGGCTAAGGCCGAGGGTATTTGCCACCCTGTGCTGCTGGGCAATGATGAGGTTATCACGAAACTTGCAGCTTCGCTCGATCTGAGTCTGGATGGCATTGAGATCGTGAACCTGCGTCATCCTTCTGAACAGGAACGCCGCGAGCGCTATGCCCGTATTCTCACAGAGAAGCGTCAGCGCGATGGCTATACTTTCCAGGAGGCCAACGACAAGATGTTCGAGCGCAACTACTTCGGCATGATGATGGTGGAAACGGGTGAAGCTGATGCCTTCATCACTGGTCTGTACACCAAGTACTCGAACACGATCAAAGTTGTGAACGAGGTCATCGGTATCCGTCCAGAATACCAGCACTTTGGCGCTATGCATATCATCAATTCTCCCAAAGGAACCTATTACATCGCTGATACACTGGTAAACGAGAATCCTGATACAGACACACTTGTTGACATTGCCAAGCTTGCTGCTACCGCCGTACGATTCTTCAACGAAAAACCCGTCATCGGTTTAATGAGTCACTCCAATTTCGGAAGCTCAACCAGTTCTGGTGCAAAAAAGGTTAAGCGTGCCGTTGAACAGATGCAGGAGATGTATCCAGAGTTGCCTATCGACGGTGAGATGCAGCTAGACTGTGCCCTCGATAACGAGTTACGCGACGAACAGTATCCATTCACACGTCTGAAGGGTAAAAAGGTGAATACCCTCATCTTCCCCAACCTTACGTCAGCCCGCTCTTCCTACAAGATGCTGCAGATGTTAGGTTCAGATGCGGAGATTATCGGTCCGATACAGATGGGACTGAACAAAGCCATCCACTTTATTGATTTCGGTGCCTCTGTTCGTGACGTGGTGAACATTGTAGCCGTTGCTACAATTGACGCCTACGTCGACAAGATTAAAACGAAACTGACAGCCCTCGGGAAGTAATTCCCGGGGGATTTCCCTAATTTTCGTTACTATAAGCCTTTTCGCCGATGGTCTCTTGAGAACCGAGAGTCATCTGGCGAAGGTCATAGTACGAGCCATTATAAATATTGAAATCCACATTGCCCTTGATGCCTGGCAAGCGTCCGGCATCAGTATGTTGCCAGAATTTCCAACTACCATGGTATTCAAGGGAGTCCACATAATAGTGGGCTATCCAATAGGGATACTGGTCGAAGACAGTATCATTCAGATACTGTGTCTTGAACTTGAAATAAGTATAGATAATCGGTTTCACACGATAGTGCTTCTCAACGATGTCAAGCCATTGAAGCACAGAACCTTTGAATTCTGCATCACTCTGATTCTTGGGCTTATGCTCAACATCAAGAACAGGTGGCAGGTCACCATTCTCTAACTTCACCACCTTGAGGAAATGATAGGCCTGTTGTTCAGCAGGCGAATGTACACTATAGAAATGGTATGCTCCACGAGTGAAACCATTCTCGCGGGCCTGATAGAAATTTTCGCGAAAATTCTCGTCCGTCTGAGTAGCACCTTCCGTGGCCTTGATCATCACAAAACGAATAGGACACTTGTTGATAAGACCTTCGTCCTTCAGTTTGTCCCAATCGATGCGACCTTGATGGTGGGAGATGTCGATACCATGAATCTCATAGCCCTCAGGATAGCTGACATCTCCATAGAGTGCACGCCAGCGGAATCCGAAAGGTCCGACAAAGAAATAATAGAAGAACCAGATATAACCCGCCACGATAGCAGCACCACCAATCCACCAGCCCCACGAGGGAATCTTCTGTAAAAATCGAATCACGACTCCAGGACGCTTCTTGCGCCCTGGGCCGTGATAGGTATGAGTGGTGCCGATGCCCTTACGGGTTACGACTCTTCTTTTCTTTGACATTTATTTGGCCTGCTCAAGAGCGAGGGTCTTTGTAGGCTGATCGCAAACCTCTGTGGGGCCCCAGTACTGGATAGGACCAGGATAGACGTAAGCTGTCTTGCGAGCCCACTCGTCACGATGAGCAGCGAATTCCTTGAAGGGAGCACCGTCGAGTTCAACGAGCGCCTTGCGGATAACGGGCTTCATCTCACCAGCACGCTTCTCCATGTTCATCATCATCGTGATGGGCACACCACCAGCGACCCACTGCTCAGCAGGAGCGGTAGTATTCTTCACGATGGCCATGTAACCGGTCTTGCCGTTGGCAATGAGCTGAGCGGCAGAGGTACCAAGTGCATAGCAATAGTCTGCATCGAAGTTAGAAGGAGCTGCGCAACGTCCCTCATAGCCAAAGAAGTGGTGCTGAGTGCCGAACTTGCCAACATACTTGCCTTCCTTCTTCATCTTCTCGAGTTTTTGAGCAACCATCGTAGACAGCAGCTTCTCAGTCTCGATGAGTGAAACCTGTACGTTTCCGTGAGGATCGCGGTCGAGGGCCAGCTGACGAGCCACACCTACAGGCAGACTGTTAAATACAGCGAGGTTCTCAGTTGTGAGATGACTCTTGGCAAAGTCAACCTGCTCATCGCGGCTGATCTCCTTGGCCTCGGGCAAAGCGAGCACGTCGTTGAGCTGGGCGATGAGCTTCTTGATGGCAGGGATGAACTCGATAACACCCTCAGGGATGACAACGGTACCAAAGTTATTACCATCAGCAGCACGAGCAACAACAGCGTTAGCAATATATGTAACGATGTCGTCAAGGCTCATAGCCTTAGCCTCTATTTCCTCAGAAATCAGACAGATATTCGGCTGAGTCTGCAGAGCGCACTCCAGAGCGATGTGAGAAGCCGAGCGACCCATCACTTTGATAAAGTGCCAGTATTTACGTGCAGAGTTACAGTCGCGCTCGATGTTACCAATCAGCTCTGAATAAGTCTTACAAGCGGTATCAAAACCGAAAGAGGTCTCAATCTGTTCGTTCTTCAGGTCACCGTCGATGGTCTTAGGACAACCGATCACCTGTACACCATAGTTCTTAGCGGCATAGTACTCAGCCAGCACACAAGCGTTGGTGTTAGAGTCGTCACCACCGATAATCACGATAGCCTTGATGTCAAGCTCGCGGATAATCTCCAAACCTTTCTCGAACTGATCAACTTTCTCCAGCTTGGTACGACCAGAACCGATCATATCAAAACCACCAGTATTACGATAATCGTCGATGATCTCTGGAGTAAGTTCCATATAGTTATGGTCTACCAGACCGCCAGGACCCAGGATGAAACCATAAAGACGGTTCTCGGGGTTCAGCTTCTTGATCTGGTCGAAGAGACCGGTAATCACGTTGTGTCCGCCAGGAGCCTGACCACCAGAGAGAATGATACCTACGTTCATCTTCGTGTTGTTAGCCTCTGTAGCAGGTACAAACTCTACGATAGGCATACCGTAGGTATTAGGGAACAACTTCTTGATTTCTTCCTGATCACCAACACTCTGAGTGGGTTGACCTTCCTTAATCTTTACTGCTCCCTGAAGCGCCTTAGGCAACTTAGGCTGATAAGCGGCTCTCGCCATCTGCAATGCACTTTTTTCCATAATTGATCTATTTGTATAATTGAATGATAAAATCCGTTTTCGAACGGCAAAATTACGCATTTTCTGTCAGAAAAAGGAAACAAAACATAGTAAAATCATCATTTTAATATTTTTTTGGTATCAAAAACGTTGCGCAACGGAATATTTTTATTATCTTTGCTTACTCAATATAACAAAATAAACCAAAAGGAGGAAAAAAAATGGCAAACAAAAGATCACTAAAACGAGTCATTCATCTGGTATGTGAAGAACTTTTTGCAGAGGGTATTGCTTTATCGCTTTATGGAACGAAGGCGCAAAGCGACAGCGCTAATGCGTTGCTTTATTCCATCATCAAGATGGAGGACGAATACGTCCGCCGTATCTCTCACCCGGAGCCCGGCATGCCTGCAAAAACCTATTTTAAAGATCTTCGCGAGAAGTTCTCTGCACAAGTGAGTGACATCATTGATCAAATGAACGGATAATGTGGAAATCTATTTGTAACTGGTTGCTGTACAAACGGATGGGTTGGAACGTTCAAGTAACGGAAGACCATCCTGATAAGTATATCATTTGTCTGGCGCCGCATACCAGCAACTGGGACTTTATCATGGGGCTGTTGTATAGCCGTTCCATTGGCATGCAGAGTAACTTCCTGATGAAGAAAGAATGGTTTTTCTGGCCACTGGGTCCCATCTTCAAGAAGTTGGGTGGTATTCCCGTATACCGTCAGAAACATACGAGCATGACTGATGCGATGGCCGAGACAGCCAGAAACGCGAAGATTTTCCACCTGTGCATCACCCCAGAAGGTACGCGTTCCAAGAATCCTGACTGGAAGAAAGGCTTTTATTTCATAGCCCAGAAAGCTGGCATACCTATATTATTATATGGTCTTGACTACGAGAGACGACTCATCCAGTGTACAAAGACCATTATACCATCGGGCGATTTTGAGAAAGACATGCGTGATATCAAACTCTATTTCAAGGACTTCAAAGGGAAGATCCCGAATAATTTTACGATAGGAGACGTGGAATGAATTTTAGACTGCTTCTTGTATCATTGACCACTGCCTTTACGGCCATCTCCTATGCCCAAGGTTCTCTCGACAAAGCATTGGGCAGTTTCTTTACATCCTATCATGCCAACGGCCAGCTCATCCGCAACAAGATGAAGCTGGAACGTGTCGTACAAGACGATTCCCTGCGCACCATCAAACTGATGGCGAACGCCGCCTTTGGTGAGCAGACCTTCACGCCTGAACGCGTAGATAACATCTATTTTGGACTGAAGACGCTCCTACCCGACTCGTTGAAAGACTACCAACTGAGTGTCTGGACAGGTGGTTGGGAAATCAGCGACCTGGTGCCCAACTATCGTCGCAGCAAGTCCGATGATGCCCGCACTTGGGGAAACATCGACTATCAGGGAAAGCCCTGGGTGAGCAATGCCTCACGTCCTTATGTCATCAGTCGGGGCCTTCAGAACCGCCATTTTTCCATATGGGCCAGTCACGGCATCTACTTCAACATTGCCGAGGACAGATGGAAATGGCAACGTCCGCCGCTTTTCGGAGCTAGCGAAGACTTGTTCACGCAGACCATTGTCACCCCATATCTCATCCCCATGTTAGAGAAAGCCGGCGCTATCGTGTTTACCCCAAGAGAGCGCGACTGGCAGAAGAACGAGGTCATCGTCGACAACGATAATCCCGCTTCGGGCTATGCCGAACAGAGTCAGCACGACCATTGGCAGAACGCCGCGTTGCCTGGTTTCGCGCTTCACGAAGGCACCTATCAGGATCATGAGAATCCCTTCGAGGCAGGCACCGCCAGATTCATCGAGACCACGAGTCATCAAAACCGTCAGAGTTTCGTCAACTATCAGCCCACGATTCCTGAGGCTGGCCGATATGCCGTCTATGTGAGTTACCAGACGGTCGAGGGTAGCATCAACGATGCCCGTTATACCGTTTGGCATAAAGGCATTCCTACCGTCTTCCACGTCAATCAGCAGATGGGTGGCTCTACGTGGGTCTATCTGGGCACCTTCGACTTCGAGGCAGGCTCGTCTGCCGAGAACCGTGTGGAACTGAGTAATTTCAGTACTTCCGACGGTATCGTCACCACTGATGCCGTCCGTTTTGGCGGAGGCATGGGCAACATCGAACGCGGAGGCAGAACGAGCGCGATGCCCCGTTGTCTGGAAGGCTCGCGTTATTTCGCACAATGGGCAGGAATGCCTTACGAGGTCTACAGTTCGAAACAAGGTCAGGATGATTATGGCGACGACATCAACGCCCGCAGTCTGATGACCAACCTGTTGGCAGGCGGTTCCTGCTATCTGCCTGACAGTGCCGGACGCCACGTGCCTATCGAACTCTCACTGGCCCTGCACAGCGATGCCGGCTATACTCGCGACGGGAAGACGAATACAGGTACGCTCAGTATCTGTATGACCACCTTCAACGACTCCACTTTCAATACTGGCCTCACGCGACTCGTCTCTCGTGACCTTGCCGACGAGTTGCTTACCAGTATCCCCCACGACATCTTACAGAAATACGGCAAGTGGCAGACCCGTGAGCTCTACGACCGCAACTACTCCGAATGTCGTGTGCCGGCGATGCCCAGTGCCATCCTTGAGATGCTCTCCCATCAGAACTTCGCTGATATGCGTATGGCTCAGGATCCCAACTTCCGTTTCGATCTGGCCAGAAGCATCTATAAGACCTTGCTGCGCTATACGGCACGTATGCATCACACCACCCATACCGTTGCTCCGCTGACACCTGAGAATATCCAGGTGAAGCTGACTGACAAGGGTAAGGCCGAACTCCGTTGGACGGCTGTGGAAGACCCGTTAGAGCCCACCGCTCATCCTACTTCCTACATCGTCTATACGGCTAAGGGCAACCTCGACTTCGACAATGGCATCTGGCTCAACAGTACGAACACCTCAGTATCGCTAACCCTCGAACCCGATCAGCTCTACTCCTTCCGTGTGGCTGCTGTCAACGAAGGCGGCGAGAGCTTCCCCAGCGAGGTGGTATCAGCACTCTATAACCCAACGGCTCAGAAACAGGTCCTCATCGTCAACAACTTCCATCGTCTGGCCTCACCGCAGGTTACTGACGGTCTCGCCAGTCAAGGTTTCGAGATGGACGAAGACCTCGGCGTGAGTTATGGTATGACAGCTGGTTGGCGCGGTTACCAGCAGAACTTCGACCGTTTCCAGATGGGTAAGGAAGGTCCTACGGGTCTCGGTTTTACCGATGATTCGTTGGCTGGACACTTCATTGCCGGCAACGACTTCGACTATATCCGCACACACGCCTTTGCCATCGCCACAGCCAAGCGATACAGCATCGCCAGCTGTTCGTCGAAAGCTGTCGAACACGGCAATGTCTCCTTTGAAGGCTACGCCCTCATCGACCTCATCCTTGGACTGGAGCGCAACGATGGCTATTCCACCGTTGAGTACCGTGCCTTCAGCGATGAACTCCGGGCCCATCTGCGGGCCTATACCGCCCAGGGTGGCGCACTGCTCGTCAGCGGGTCATATATCGGACGCGACTCCCGTCTGCCACAGGAGCGCAAGTTCCTCGAGGATGTCCTCAAATGTCAGTATGGCGGAAGGAATACCGACAGTCTGCAGAGCGATACCGTTCAGGGGCTCGGCACCTCCTTTACCTTCTACCGACAGCCCAACCACATCCACTACGCTGCCCAGCATCCTGACAATCTGCTCGCCCTGCCTCCTGCCTATGCGGCCATGAAGTACGGCGACGAACAGAGTGCCTGTGTGGCCTACAACGGCTCCGACTACCGCGTGCTCACGATGGGATTCCCCTTCGAGTGCATCCGTTCTGAACAGAAACGACACACGCTCATGCGTGCTTTCCTGCAATTCTTGTTACAATAATATTAACCCTTAAAACCCACCAGATTATGAAGATTCAAACTAACTCTTCGGGAACAAGAACCATCGAGATTGAAGATACCCATCTTCAGACCATCGAGAAGTATCAACTCTTCCGTGACCTTATCGATTCCAACGGTTACGTTGACGAACAGGTGCTGGAAAAGCTCCGTCTGAACATCCGTTCGCTGCTCGGAGGACAGTCAGCTCTTGACAGAGACCTGCTCGAC
>JAEENF010000121.1 GCA_016283605.1 Prevotella sp. | reverse complement strand
ATTCAGAGATCTCCAAGGACGAGTACGAGGCTATGATGGAGCGTTACTATCACGATGTGGAGCGCGATGCCATGCGTCGTTGCATCCTCGATGAGGGTATCCGTCTCGATGGCCGTAAGACCACCGATATCCGTCCGATCTGGTGCGAGGTCAGCCCTCTGCCCATGCCTCACGGAAGTGCCATCTTCACCCGTGGTGAGACACAGTCGCTGAGCACTTGTACCCTCGGTACCAAGCTCGATGAGAAGCTCGTCGACGACGTTTTGGAGCACGGCTATCAGCGTTTCCTGCTGCATTATAACTTCCCGCCGTTCTGTACGGGTGAGGCCAAGGCCCAGCGTGGCGTAGGCCGTCGTGAGATTGGTCACGGACACCTCGCCTGGCGCGGTCTGAAGGGTCAGATTCCTGAGGACTTCCCTTACACGGTTCGTCTGGTCAGCCAGATCCTCGAGTCTAACGGTTCTTCTTCGATGGCTACCGTATGTGCCGGTACCCTCGCCCTGATGGACGCTGGTGTACCCATGAAGAAGCCCGTCTCTGGTATCGCTATGGGTCTGATCAAGAATCCCGGTGAAGAGAAATATGCTGTATTGAGCGATATCCTCGGCGATGAGGACCACCTGGGCGATATGGACTTCAAGACCACTGGTACGAAGGACGGTCTGACAGCCACCCAGATGGATATCAAGTGCGACGGTCTGTCGTTCGAGATTCTCGAGAAGGCCCTCATGCAGGCCAAGGCTGGTCGTGAGCACATTCTGAAGTGCCTCACCGATACCATCGCAGAGCCTCGTGCAGAGATGAAGCCTCAGGTACCACGTATCGAGGCCTTCGATATTCCTAAGGAGTTCATCGGTGCCGTGATTGGCCCTGGTGGTAAGATCATCCAGCAGATGCAGGAGGATACGGGTGCTACCATCACCATCGATGAGGCTGACGGCGTAGGTCACGTACAGGTGAGCGCTCCCAACAAGGAGAAAATCGATGCTGCCATCGCCAAGATCAAGGCCATCGTGGCTATCCCCGAGGTGGGTGAGATCTACGACGGTGTGGTCCGCTCGATCATGCCTTACGGCTGCTTCGTTGAGATTATGCCCGGCAAGGATGGTCTGCTCCATATCTCCGAGATTGACTGGAAGCGCCTCGAGACCGTTGAGGAGGCAGGCATCAAGGAGGGTGACCACATCCAGGTGAAGCTCCTTGAGATCGATCCTAAGACCGGTAAGTACAAGCTCTCTCATCGTGTACTGATTGAGAAGCCCGCCGACTATGTGGAGCGTCCAGCCCGTGGTGAGCGCCGTGAGCGCCCTGAGCGTGGTGAGCGTCGCGACCGTGGAGAGCGTCGTGATCGTGGTGATCGCGGAGACCGTCGTGAGCGTCATGGCGACCGTCGTCCCCGTCCTGAACATCAGGAGGAGGCACCTCAGGCTCCGAAGGAGAACAACGAGCCCAAAGACCTCGGTGATTCCCTCGACCACATGGACTTCTAAAAAGTGAAGAGTGAATAGTGAAAAGTGAAGAATTTGCTACCGCTCGATATAACAAGTCCCGCATCCTCTCTACCAAGTGGGTGCGGGCTTTATCTATAATCTATAGTCTACAGTCAAAATGTCTAAAGTCAATATAGCCATCTTCGTGTCGGGCAGTGGTAGCAACTGCGAGAACCTCATCCGATATTTTGAGGGCTCAGACCGTGTGTCCACGCCATTGGTCATCAGCAACCGTGCCGATGCCTACGCGCTCGTGCGCGCTAATAAGTTAGGTGTACCCTCCGTGGTCGTTACAAAACCGGAACTTAATGATCCTGACGTCATGCTACCCCTGTTGCGCAAGTACGACATCCAATTCATTGTCCTCGCAGGTTTCCTGCCTTTGATCCCCGACTTTCTGATTGAGGCCTTCCCCCGTAAGATCGTCAACCTCCATCCGGCACTTTTGCCGAAGTATGGCGGTAAGGGCATGTGGGGACATCACGTCCACGAGGCCGTGAAGGCTGCCGGCGAGACGGAAACGGGTATGACGGTGCATTATGTCACCCCCGTCTGCGATGGCGGAGAGATCATCGCACAGTACAAGTGTGCACTCTCGCCCGAAGACACTGTCGACGATATTGCGGCCAAAGAACACGAACTCGAGATGCGTTATTTCCCTGAAATCGTAGAAAAAACGATTTTTTCGTAAAAAAGTTTGGAAAATATTTGGTGGTTTCGAAAAATCGTCGTACCTTTGCACCCGCTTACAACAAATGACTGCTTCAGTAGCTCAGTTGGTTAGAGCACCTGACTGTTAATCAGGGGGTCGTTGGTTCAAGCCCATCCTGAAGCGCGAAGAAGGCGACCTACATCGTAGGTCGCTTTTTTCTTTGCTCATTTTCGTAGGTTGTAATGACTAAAGGCAATGACAATGAAGCGATTATTTCCAACACTTTTTCTGATGTTCGCCGTGGCACTGACGACTCAGGCACAGAGCCAGAAAGACCATCATTTCGAGGTGGCCAAGAACCTGGACATCTTCAACAATATCTATAAGAACCTCGAGCTGCTCTATGTAGACACCCTCGATCCGAAAGAGACCATCGGCACGGGCATCAACGCGATGCTCCGCAGTCTGGACCCCTATACCGAGTACTACGCCTCCGACGAGACGAAGGACTTGAAGATGATGCTCACAGGCAAGTATGCCGGTATCGGTGCGCTCATCCGCAAGCACCAGAAACTGGATCGTGTCTGTATCGACGAGCCCTACGCCAATATGCCTGCTGCGGAGGCTGGACTGAAGAAGGGTGACATCATCCTGAGCATCGACGACTCGCTGATGACCAAGAAGGATGTCAGCTACGTCAGCAGCCATCTGCGTGGCGAACCCGGCACCAGCTTCCAGCTGAAGGTGTTCCGTCCCTCGCTGCAGAAGGAACTGAAGTTCAAGATTACCCGCAAGAACATCAAACTGCCCGAACTACCTTATTACGGTATGCGCGAGGGGAACATCGGCTATATCAATTTCAACTCGTTCACGCAGGAGAGCAGCAAGGAGGTCCGTCGGGCTTTCATCGACCTGAAGAAACAGGGCGCTACGTCGCTGATCCTCGACCTGCGCAACAATGGCGGAGGCTCTGAGGCTGAGGCGGTTAACATCGTCAACCTCTGGATACCGAAGGGCATGACCGTCGTCGAGAACCGCGGTAAGCTGAAGGAGGCTTCAAGGACGTATAGGACCCTGTTGGAACCCGTTGACACCGTGATGCCCATCGTGGTACTCGTCAACGGCGAGACGGCCAGTGCCAGCGAGATTACCAGTGGTGCCCTGCAGGACCTCGACCGTGCCGTCGTCATGGGTACGAGGACCTACGGCAAGGGTCTCGTGCAGATTCCCATCGACCTGCCTTACAACACCAACTTGAAGGTGACGACCTCGAAATACTACATCCCCAGCGGACGCTGTATCCAGGCCATCAATTACAAGCACAGCGGTGGCGGCTATCGGGAGCATATCCCCGACTCGCTGACGAAGGTCTTTTATACTGTCGGCGGCCGTGAGGTGCGTGACGGGGGAGGTATCAAACCGGATATCGAGATCAAGGCCGACACCATTCCCAATATCGCCTTCTATCTCTCTGCCACAGGACAAGACTCGACGGAGGTGATGTTCGACTATGTGGTAGGCTATATCGCCAAGCACCCGACGATCGCTGCCCCTGCGGCGTTCCATCTCACGGAAGCAGACTGGGACGAGTTCAAGGCACGCGTCATCAAGAGTGGCTTTACGTATGATCCCGTCAGCATGAAACAGCTCGACCAACTGGTGAAGACGGCGAAGTTCGAGGGCTATTACGATGAGGCCAAGGAGGCCTTCGACAACCTCAAGGCCAAGCTGAACCATGATGTCGCCTTCGACCTGGAGAAACACAAGGCCGTGCTCCTGCAGCTCCTGGAGTCGGACATCATCGCGGCTTACTATTATCAGGCCGGTGCTATTGAGGCCGGACTCAATTACGACCGTCAGCTGAAAGAGGCCGAAGGCCTGCTCCGTAACCCCGAAGAATATCGTAAGATACTGGCTCCAAGTAGATAAGATACCGTGCAATAGCGTGAAAAAAGGTTAAATATTGAAGGGCGGAAGCAAATTCTTCACGCTTCACTCTTCACTATTCACTATTTTTTCGTACCTTTGCACCCGTTCAGTGGAATGAGAGACCCGCAAGGGCCTCTCTTTTTCATTATAATACATGTAATTCGATGATTAATAAGGAAACAGTAAAGACTTTGGTGGAAGAGTGGTTGCAGGGCAACGACTACTTCCTGGTAGACATTATGTTTGGTGCAGACGACAGAATCGTGATCGAGATCGACCACGCTGACGGTGTGTGGATTGAGGACTGTGCCGAATTGAGCCGCTTTCTGCAGGAGAAACTTGGCGACGAGCTGGGCGACTACGAGCTGGAGGTAGGCAGTGCCGGCATCGGACAGCCTTTCAAGGTGGAGCAGCAGTACATCAACCATATCGGTGATGAACTGGAGGTGCTCGACGGCGAGGGCAAGAAGGTGCAGGGCATCCTGAAGGAGGTCAACGGACGGGAGTTCGTGCTGACCGTGAAAGAGAAACAAACCGTTGAGGGCAAGAAGCGCCCCGTCATCGCAGATGTCGACAAGACATTCTCGATGGACAGCGTGAAGTATGCCAAATACGTACTGGCGTTTAAATAATCAAAAATAAATATAATGGCAACAAGTAGAGATGCGAAAGGCCCCTCAATGATTGAGACCTTTCAGGAATTTAAAGAAACAAAGAACATCGACCGTACAACGTTGGTGAGCGTGCTGGAGGAAAGCTTCCGTAACGTCATCGCCAAGATCTACGGCTCGGATGAGAATTTTGACGTGATTGTAAACCCCGACAAGGGTGACTTTGAGATTCACCGTAACCGTGTGGTGGTCGCCGACGGTGAGGTGGAGGATGAGAACAAGGAAATCGCCCTCAGCGAGGCCCAGAAGATTGAGCCTGACTATGAGATCGGTGAGGAGGTATCAGAGGAGGTGAACTTCCAGAAGTTCGGTCGTCGTGCCATCCTGAACCTGCGTCAGACACTGGCTTCGAAGATCCTCGAGCTGGAGCACGACTCGCTGTATCAGAAGTACAAGGACCGTGTGGGTCAGGTGGTCAGCGGTGAGGTCTACCAGATCTGGAAGCGGGAGGTGCTGCTCATCGACGATGAGGGTAATGAGCTCCATCTGCCGAAGGGTGAACAGATCCCCAACGACAACTACCACAAGGGTGAGACCGTCCGCGCCATCGTGAAGGAGGTGCAGAACGAGAACAACAATCCGAGAATTATCCTGAGCCGTACTTCTCCGATATTCCTGGAGCGTCTGTTGGAGGCTGAGGTGCCTGAGATCAACGACGGTCTGATCACCATCAAGAAGGTGGCCCGTATGCCGGGTGACCGCGCGAAGGTGGCTGTGGAAAGCTACGACGAGCGTATCGACCCCGTAGGCGCCTGTGTGGGTGTGAAGGGTAGCCGTGTACACGGTATCGTCCGTGAACTCTGCAATGAGAATATCGACGTGATCAACTACTCTTCGAACGTGCAGCTGTTTATCAGCCGCGCCCTGAGTCCTGCGAAGATCACCAGTATCACCATCGACCAGGAGAACCACAAGGCTGAGGTCTATCTGCAGCCTGAGGAGGTCAGTCTGGCTATCGGACGTGGTGGTCTGAATATCAAGTTGGCTTCGATGCTGACGGAGTATACCATCGACGTCTTCCGTGTGGTGAGCGAAAGTGAGGCCGACGAGGATATCTATCTGGATGAGTTTGCCGACGAGATCGACCAGTGGGTGATCGATGCCATCAAGGCTATCGGTCTGGATACCGCCAAGGCTGTACTCAATGCGCCCCGTGAGATGCTGCTCGAGAAGGCCGACCTAGAGGAAGAGACCGTGGATCATCTGATTGAGGTGCTGAAGGCTGAGTTTGAATAAGAAGTTAAGAAATTAAAGAAGTTAAGAAGTTAGAGAATGGGTGTTAGATTAAATAAAGTATTAACAGAACTGAACATAGGTCTTCAGACGGCTATTGATTATCTCAAGAACAAAAAGAGTCTTGGTGAGATCAAGGACGATGCCAACGTGAATACCAAGATCAGTGATGAGCAGTATGCAGCCCTCGTGAAGGAGTTCAAGCGCGACAAGGACGTCAAGACCCAAGCCGGCATGATCTTCCCCAAGAAGGAGAAGAAGGAGAAACCGAAACCCAAGGAGACGAAAGTGGAGACACCGGTGACGGAAGAACCCCGTCAGACCTTCACACCGCTGGGTAAGATTGATCTGGATAGTCTCAACGGTAAGAAAAAGGTACAGGAGAAGCCTGCTGCAGAACCCAAGAAGGAAGAAAAGCCCGCAACAGCACCTGTTGTGGAGGCACCAGTGAAACCTGTGGAGGCAGAAACGCCGAAGCCGGAGGTGAAAGCCAAACCTGAGACAAAGCCTCAGGAGGCGGTGAAGGTCGAGGTGAAGGAAGAGCCGAAACCCGTTGTGGAGGCAAAGCCGGAGCCTGTCGCTGAGACCAAAGCGGAAACGCCGGAACCTCAGCAGGTTGAGGCTGCTCAGCCCGAGCCTGAGAAGGAACCCGAGGTGTTCAAGTTGAAGACCGAGCAAAAGGCCGTGCCCAACCTGAACGTGGTGGGTAAGATCGACCTCGACTCACTGAACCAGAGCACGCGTCCGAAGAAGAAATCCAAGGAGGAGCGTCGTAAGGAACGTGAGGAGAAACAGGCTCAGATGCATGGTGGCGCTAACGGCGAGAAGAAGAAGCGTGAACGTATCAAAGGTGGTAAGGAACGCGTGGACATCGAGGCCGCAGCCAACCAGGACAAGAACCAGAAGAATAAGAATAACAAGAACAAAGGTGGTAACCAGAACTTCCAGGACAGCGGTAACCAGCAGGGCGGTAAGAAGAACAAGAAGAACCGTCCGCAGAGAACGTTGGAGGTGGATGACGAGGCAGTAGCACGTCAGGTGAAGGAGACGCTGGCCCGTCTGACATCGAAGAACCAGAATAAGAAGGGTGCCAAGTACCGTCGTGAAAAGCGTGATGCCGTCCAGGAGCGTATGAGCGAGGAGATGGCAGCAGAGGCAGCACAGAGCACCGTACTGAAACTGACGGAGTTCGTGACGGTGTCGGAACTCGCCACGATGATGAACGTCGGCGTGAACCAGGTCATCGGTACCTGTATGAGCATCGGTATCATGGTGTCTATCAACCAGCGTCTGGATGCTGAGACCATCAATATCGTGGCCGAGGAGTTCGGTTTCACCACAGAATACGTGAGTGCTGAGGTACAGAATGCCATCACAGAGGAGGAGGATGACGAGAGCGATCTGATCTCTCGTGCACCTATCGTCACGGTGATGGGACATGTAGACCATGGTAAGACATCGTTGCTTGACTTCATCCGCAACACGAACGTGATTGCCGGTGAGGCCGGTGGTATCACGCAGCACATCGGTGCCTATAACGTGGAGCTGAAGGACGGTCGACAGATTACCTTCCTCGACACCCCAGGTCACGAGGCCTTTACCGCCATGCGTGCCCGTGGTGCCCAGGTGACGGATATCGCCATCATCATCATCGCTGCCGACGACTCGGTGATGCCTACCACCAAGGAGGCTATCGCACATGCCCAGGCCGCTAACGTGCCGATGGTGTTTGCCATCAACAAGATTGATAAACCCGGTGCCAACCCCGATAAGATCCGTGAGGACCTGGCCAACATGAACCTGCTCGTGGAAGAGTGGGGCGGTAAGTACCAGTGTCAGGAGATCTCGGCGAAGAAGGGTATCGGTGTCGACGAGTTGCTGGAGAAGGTGCTGCTGGAGGCCGAGATGCTCGACCTGAAGGCTAATCCTAACCGTAAGGCTACGGGTTCGATCATCGAGAGTTCACTGGATAAGGGCCGTGGCTATGTGTCCACGGTGCTCGTGTCGAACGGTACGTTGAAGATCGGTGATATCGTGGTGGCAGGAACAAGCTACGGACGTATCAAGGCGATGTTCAATGAGCGTAATCAGCGTATTGAGGAGGCAGGACCTGCAGAGCCGGCTATCATTCTGGGTCTGAACGGTGCGCCTACCGCTGGTGACTCGTTCCATGTGATGGAAACAGAACAGGAAGCCCGTGATATCACCAACAAGCGTACTCAGTTGCAGCGTGAACAGAGTCTGCGTACCACGACGAAACTCGGACTCGACGAGTTGTCACATCGTATCGCTCTGGGTGAGTTCCATGAGTTGAACATCATCGTGAAGGGTGATACCGACGGTTCTATCGAGGCGCTCTCTGACTCGTTCATCAAGCTCTCGACAGAGAAGGTTCAGGTGAACGTCATCTCGAAGGCTGTGGGTCAGATCTCAGAGAACGACGTGATGCTGGCTTCGGCTTCCGAGGCGATCATCATCGGTTTCCAGGTGCGTCCTTCTGCCGATGCCCGTCGTGCGGCTGAGCGCGAGGGTGTTGAGATCAATACCTACTCGATCATCTATGATGCCATCGACGATGTGAAGCAGACCATGCAGGGTATGCTTGACAAGGTGAAGAAGGAAGTCATCTCTGGTGAGATTGAGGTGAAGCAGGTGTTCAAGATCTCCAAGGTGGGTACTGTGGCCGGTGGTCTGGTGACCGATGGTAAAGTACACAACAAGGATAAGGCCCGTGTGATCCGTGACGGTATCGTCATCCACACGGCTCCGATCGATGCCCTGAAGCGCTATAAGGACGATGCCAAGGAAGTGGCAACGGGTCTGGAGTGCGGTATCTCACTGGTGAACTTCAACGACATCCAGGTGGGTGATATCATCGAGACCTTCACGGAGATCGAGGTAGAGCAGAAGCTGTAAGCATGACGAAGGGCAAAGTACGGAGTTTTGCCGATAGGCTGACAAGGAGGATAGTGCTCGTGTTGTTGATCATCATGGGCCTAACCGCCTTTTGGCTTTTCGCACTCGGCTCTATCTTTGTCGTAGAGGAGGTGTGAAAAGTGAAGATACGGTCGTTTGGAAGGAGACTGATGCGGAGGATAGGGATTGCCCAGCTCATCGTGATGGGACTGGCCACCTATTTCATTTACGTGTTGGCACACAACATGATCAAGGAGGAGGAGACCAAGATCTATCAGAGCTACCTGACGGCCTCGAACCAGAGCGTTTGTCGGGTGTTGACTGACGTACAGTCGAGCACGATGAACCGGGTGGATGAGATACAAGACCATCTGAATGACCCCAACAAGCTATGCGACATTATGCGTAGTATCGTGGAGACCAATACGCTTATTCGCAGTTGTGGTCTGAGTTTCGTGGATAACTATTTCCCCCAGAAGGGACATTGGTTTTGTCCGTATGCCGTACGTCCGGACAGTGGTGATGTGGAAACCCGTATCCTCGGGGATGCACACCAGGACTACTTGAAGGCCAAATGGTTTTTGGAGGCCTTGGCGGCTGATTCTGCCTATTGGTCGGAACCGTTCTTCGATGGTACTGACTCTGTAACGCCGTTGACGGCTTATATGATTCCTATCCACAATAAACAGGGTAAGACGGTGGCCATCTTAGGGGCTGACCTGAAGCTTGACTTCATCTCTGGCACACATCCACGCAGTATCAGTGTGTATGATGACGATGCGGAAATGTGGAAGGAGCGAGGCTTGCGACAGATCTCCTACAATTTTATCATCGACGACGAGGGTACCTTTATCGCTCACCCTGACAATGACTATGTGTTGAAGGAGAACTATTTCGAGTTGGCTAAGACCACTACAGACACGCTCGACGACTACGTAGGACGGCAAATGGTGGAAGGCAAGAGCGGAATGTA
>JAEENF010000120.1 GCA_016283605.1 Prevotella sp. | reverse complement strand
CAATGTGAAGAAGGATATGGTCGGTGGTGGCTTCGTCTATGCTAAGAACGAGCACCGTGTGCCGAAGTACTATCCCAACAAGAGCAATGTGATCCTGTCTGAATATAACATGGGCAAGCAGGTAAATGGTAAAGAACTGCGTGCTGAAGCCCGTACCTACAGACAGTATTATTATACAAGTGAGAATCTGCCTACGGGTGCTGAGGCTGCAGGTGCTACCGTTATCAGTGGTGACGATTCACACGTCTACCAGACCATGGAATGGCAGACCTCAGGTAACTTCATCCATCCGTCGAAGCGCATTGTCGACGATTGCTATCCCACGAACAATGCCTATATCATCGGTTCGTCTAACTATTCCGAGGCCCACTACTGGTACGTGAAGGGTGAGGTCTATATCTACGACCAGAAGGTATCTGCCTATACGGGTTCGGCTACGGCCTACTCGAAGGAGGTACACCTGCCGCTGACCATCACTGCTGCCTCGAACGGTAAGTTGCAGCTGCTCAATGTGAAGCCGAACCTCTATGCCTACAAGATGCCGAATGGCAATGATGCGGTGAAGATCGGCTCTGTCAACGATGCCAACGGCCAGCCTATCGACAAGGTCTGGGTGAACAACGAGAGCGACAGTTACGAGCTGAATGATGTCATCTCTTGGTGGGATTGGCAGCAGCTGTCGCCCAGCGACCGTCAGTACTTCGTCACCGAGACCTATGTGAACTGCGTCACCTGTACCATCGACGGTGTGGAGTATGAGCAAGGTACCTACGTCATGGACCAGACCGACTACGACAAGTTCATGGCTAAGAACCACGATATCCGCGATGCCAAGGGCGACAAGTTCAAGGACGATGATGGTAACGACATCGGCAAGACCTTCGTCTTCCGCTCATCCAATAATGTCAGCCACGAGACGGGTTATCTGCTCACCTTCGACATGAACACGCCGCAGGTTTGGAACGACTACTATTCGCCCACCACTGGCAGCAGTGCCGACGGCAAGATCATGAAGTCGGAATATGAGGCGAAGTTCACCGACGGTATGACCGATGCTCAGAAGCAGGCTGTTCTCGATGCTTGGCGCGAGGGTCCGACCTTCACGCCTACGGAGAGCGGTGTCTACGGTAAGCAGTCCTACAAGGCCGGTGAGGTCATCACCGAGGCCGCCTATCTGCATGCCGGCGAAGGCCAGGAGAAGATGGAGAAGGCTTACGTGGCTACGGAGACGGTTACCTATACTTATAATGGTATCACGAAGACCGTGAACCCAGGTACGGCTATCTCCCAGACAGAATATAATAATATAGGTACGAATAAGAACTACTTCGCAGAGGCCTTCTATTGCACGAACTCTGTGAAGATCTCTGAAGGCAATTATATGCTCTATGGCGAACTGAAGACGGCTGCTGAGATTGCCGAGATGAAGGCCATTTCAGGCAAGCTCGCTACCAACGACGAGATCGATGCCGCCCTCACACCGGCCTATATCTGTACGCAGGACGGCGAATATGGCGGACAGCGCTTCGAGACAGGCACGAACTACAGCGCCATCCAGGCATGGAGCTCACTGCCGGAGGCCGACCGTACGAAGTTCAATTATAACTTCGATGCCCTCGACCTGTTGACCAACTCCGACTATCTCGTCGTTGATCCGAACGTCACCACGTCACCGGATCCGAGTGAGACCACAGCAGCCTTCCATGCACCTTACACCAATCAGGTGGATGTAGAGTATCAGGCTGTGTTCAAGAAACAGGGCGTCGATGTGAAGTACAATGGCAAGAGTCTGGCCGATGGTGCCATCCTTACCAACAAGGAGTTTGAGACCATCCGCAACGACCGTCGTCACTACACCCATGTGGAGACCAAGAACAACGGCGACGATGTTTATATTGCCAAGGACAACTTCGTCTACCTCGGCACACCTTACGGCCGTGGTCAAGTGGTCGATGCCGATGTCTACAATGCCAATACCGCCGATGTGGAGGCTGTCAGGTTCCCGACCGCCGGCGAGTGGTATTACTGCTATGAGGACTATCAGGCCGAGAACGGCTCGACCGTCAGCAAGGGTACCACAATTACCAAGGCCGAATACGGCACGGTGCCCAACTACCAGCAGTACTTCATCATCCAGGGTCAGGAGCCTACTGAGACCACCACGCTCTATGTCAGCCGTGAGTCGAACGCCTACGACGTGATGAAGGAGAAGATCATCAC
>JAEENF010000119.1 GCA_016283605.1 Prevotella sp. | reverse complement strand
GTGTCTCATCCTCGAAGACTGCCATCTTCGTCGACGTGGAACCAGGGTTAATCACAAGGATCTTCATGGAAGTGAATAGTGAAGAGTGAATAGTGAATAATTATATGGCAGCAAGAGCCAGACTGTAGTATTTTGACTCGGGGCTGTCGGCACGTGACGGGAGCACACAACAACACTGCGTACCCTGCAGCACACCAGCTGTCTTGGCATAACCGAAGAGCGTGATAGTCTTATAGAAGACGTTGCCTGCCACGATATCTGGGAAGATCAAGGCGTCGGCCTGTCCGTCGATGACACTATGGATGCCCTTTTCCCGCAGACTAACAGAGTCGAGCGATGTCTTCAGGTCCAACGGACCATCGATGATACAGCGTCCGAACTTACCCGTCTGAGCCTCAGCGATAATCTCAAGATAATCGACGGTATACGGGAATGTCTTGGCACTCACCTTCTCTGCACAATGGATGAGTGAGATACGAGGCTCCTCGATACCGAGAGAGTGGCAGATATAGTTCATATAGTGGATCTGCTGGCGGCGCTGAGCCTCTGTAGGCACTGGTATCACGGCAGCGTCAGTGAAGAAAAGGACCTTCTCATATCTGGGAATCTCAGCCATCGCCACATGGGTGAGCACATGACCCGGGCGCAGGATACCGTTCTCCTTATCTAATATCGCGCGCAGGATGACATCAGTGTTGATGAGTCCCTTCATCAAGATGTCTGCCTCACCGCTCTTACAGAGCGCCACGGCCCTTCTGGCACACTCGTCCTTGTCATCGCCATCCACATAAATTGGTTCGATAAAGCCCATTTCCTTGCCTTTCTCTACTGCGTATCGGGTACTGGCATCATTGGCGCAGACCACAGCCACACGCTTCTTGTCTCCTCGCTTCTGGAGGAACACAATCATGTCGTTAAGTGTCTTAATTGGTTGCATAACAAATTGTAATATTCACGTTTTACGGTTCAAAGTTACAACTTTTTCCCGAAATACAATGTATTTCCATGGAAAAAATGTATATTTGCAGCAAAATAATTCAAATCGAAGGAATACATCATCAAAAAGGCTATAAAACTATGACAAAGAAATGCATTCTACTGATCTGCTTAGCAATGTCATCAATGGGTACTTTCGCGCAAGAACAGGCACCAATGGTGCTACAGTATGACAAACCCGCAACCTATTTCGAGGAGTCCCTACCCATCGGTAACGGAAAACTCGGAGCCCTCGTCTATGGTGGCACCGACGACAACATCATTTATCTCAACGACATCACCCTGTGGACGGGAAAACCCGTAGACCGGAACCTTGATACCGAAGCCCACAAGTGGATTCCAGAAATCCGCAAGGCATTGTTTAACGAGGACTATGAGTTAGCAGACTCGTTGCAATTGCATGTTCAGGGGCCCAACTCGCAGTATTATCAGCCACTGGGCACACTCCACATCAAAGACCTGAGACTTGGTGCCATCACGGATTATCAGCGTTCCCTGGATATCGACTCAGCCATTGTACGTGACAGTTATAAGCGTGACGGGAAACTGGTCACGAGAGAATACTTTGCCTCAAATCCTGACAAGCTCATCGCCATCCGTCTGCGTGGTGACATCAACTGCCAGATAGCACTGACAGCCCAAGTGCCTCATCAGGTGAAGAGTTCCTTGGGACAACTCACCATGACCGGACACGCCACCGGCGAACCTCAGGAGAGTACCCACTTCTGCACCATGTTGAGCGTAAAGACTGACGGTGAGATGGCAGCCAGTGACTCATCGCTCACCATCACCAAAGCCAAGGAGGCGATTATATACATCGTCAACGAAACCAGCTTTAACGGCTTCAACAAGCACCCCGTTAAAGAGGGTGCCAACTATCTGGAAGCAGTAACTAATGATCTGTGGCACACGCAGAACTATAGCTTCGATGAGTTCTATGCCCGCCATCTGATTGACTATAAGGCTATCTACGATCGCGTGAAGATCTGTCTGAACAAGGGTGGTCGCAATCCCAAGGACCTGCCTGGTGCCAAGGAGCGCCGCATGACCGACGAGCTGCTGCTGGACTATACCAACGGCAACGACCAGACACCTTATCTGGAGGAGTTGTACTTCCAGTTCGGACGCTATCTGCTCATTTCATCGTCGAGAACCAAGAATGTGCCTGCCAATCTGCAAGGACTCTGGGCACCACAGCTCTGGTCACCTTGGCGCGGCAACTACACCGTGAACATCAATCTCGAAGAGAATTACTGGCCTGCCTTCGTGGCGAATATGGCAGAGATGGCAGAACCACTGGATGGATTCATTGCAGGACTGGCTGCCAATGGTAAATACACAGCCAAGAACTATTATAATATAAGTGAAGGCTGGTGCTCCAGTCACAACAGCGACATCTGGGCGATGACAAACCCAGTGGGCGAGAAGAACGAGAGTCCTGAATGGTCGAACTGGAACCTTGGGGGAGCCTGGCTGGTGAACACCCTTTGGGAGCGTTATCAGTTCACGCAGGACAAGGAGTATCTTAAGAATACTGCCTATCCTCTGATGAAGGGCGCTGCTCAGTTCTGCCTGCGTTGGCTCATCGACAACCCCAAGCAACCTGGCGAGTTGATTACCGCCCCAAGTACATCGCCTGAGAACGAGTATAAGACGGATAAAGGCTATCACGGCACCACCTGCTACGGCGGTACCGCCGACCTCGCCATCATCCGCGAACTCTTTATCAATACCATCGCGGCCGGCAAGATCTTAGGTCAAAAAAACAAAGAGATGGAACAGGCACTGGCCAAGTTGCACCCCTACACCATCGGTCACATGGGTGATCTCAATGAGTGGTACTACGACTGGGACGATTGGGATTTCCAACATCGTCATCAGAGTCATCTGATTGGTCTCTATCCTGGCAATCATCTTACTGACGCCACTCTGCAGAAGGCAGCAGAGCGTTCGCTTGAAATCAAGGGCGACAAGACCACTGGTTGGAGTACCGGTTGGCGCATCAACCTCTGGGCTCGTCTGCATAATTCCAAACAGGCTTATCACATCTACCAAAAGCTGTTGACCCCCATCGCTCCACGAGGCTCGAAGGGTTCTGAATGGAAGAACTGGCACAAGGGCGGAGGTACCTACCCCAACCTCTTTGACGCTCACCCGCCATTCCAGATCGATGGTAACTTTGGTGGTACAGCCGGTGTCTGTGAGATGCTGATACAGTCTACGATCAAAGACGGCAAGACCTTTATCGAACTGCTCCCTGCAGTGGCTGAATCCTGGAAGGAAGGCTCCGTCAGCGGAATCTGTGCACGCGGCGGCTATGAACTTAGTTTCGAGTGGAAGGACGGGAATGTACGCGACTGTCATATCAAGGCCAAAAACGCCGGCACAGTCACCTTATTGTATAATGGTCAACAGAAAACCCTCAAACTGAAAGCCGGACAGACCCTCCCTGTCAAAACCTGGTAATTATAGATACCCCTGTGCCTTCAGTTCTTTGACGGTATCAAGCAACTCCTGATACCAGTCTTTGCCAAAACGACGGATAAGCGGGTCGCGCAGAAACTCATATAGGGGAAGGTCCAGTGCCTTCCCTTTTTCGATGGCCATCTTACAGACATCCCAACGGTTGTAGTTCAGACCGACCAAACCCTCTCCAAGTTTCTTCTCACGGATAGGATACAGCGCACAACTTACAGGTTTGCAGAATCGGGTCTTTCCCGCTCTGTAAGCCTTCTCTAATGCGCAAAGACAACAATCATGAATATCTCCCAAATCATCATAGAACGTAAAGACACAGTCCTTACCTCTGACGATACTCGTGACGAGGTCGCCCTCTTGATCAGTATACGCCACGCCCTGTTTATCGATGACAGACTGTGCCGAGGCAGAGAGATCACCCCAAACCTCATCCAGACAATCCTCGATTTCAGCGATTTCATCGAGAGTTACGGGTGCTCCGGCATCGCCCTCCACGCAGCACTCGCCCTTACATGCACTCAGGTCACAACAAAACTTCTCCGTCAGAATCTCTGACGAGAGTAGCACGTCACCGACTTGAATGATAGGAGGAAGCTTCATAAAAAGTGAATAGTGAACAGTGAATAGTTACCACACGATGGGAGTCTGGCCGTTCTGCTCCAAATAGGCATTGCAGCGGGAGAACTGGTGCTGGCCGAACCAACCGCCGCGATTGGCACTCAGGGGCGAGGGATGAACAGACTCAAGAACGAGGTTGCGCGACTTATCAATCATATAGGCCTTCGAACGGGCATAGCCACCCCAGAGCATATAGACGATATGTTCGCGATGCGTGGCCAGTGCCTGGATTGCAGCGTCGGTAAACTTCTGCCAACCCAGCGTGGAATGACTATTCGCCTGATGGGCACGAACGGTCAAAGAAGCATTCAGCAGCAGCACGCCTTGCTCTGCCCATCGCGAAAGATTGCCAGATGTTGGGATTGGCGTACCGAGATCGTCGTGAATCTCCTTGAAGATGTTCTGCAGCGAAGGCGGAAACATCACACCGTCCTGCACAGAGAAACTCAACCCATGGGCTTGGCCCGGCTCATGATACGGATCCTGCCCGATAATCACCACCTTCACCTTATCAAACGGACAAAGGTTAAAGGCATTGAAAATCAGTTTACCTGGCGGATAGCAGGTATATTGCGAATACTCAGAACGAACAGAATTGGTGAGCCCGACAAAATAGTCTTTGTCGAACTCACCAAGTAAATGCTGTTTCCAGCTTTGTTCTATCTGAACATTCATTATTTATTATCGCTGATCAGGTTCTCACCCGTCATGTCGGCAGGCTGCTCCAGTCCCATGATGTGCAGGATGGAGGGAGCCACGTCAGCCAGACGACCGTCCTTCACTGTGGCGCTATTGTTATTCGTTACATAAATGAAAGGAACTGGGTTCAGTGAGTGAGCAGTATTGGGTGAACCATCAGGATTGATAGCGTTGTCGGCATTACCGTGGTCAGCAATGATGATAGCCTCATAGTCGTTGGCCTTAGCAGCCTCGATGACCTCGCGAACACAATTATCAACGGCCCATACAGCCTTGGCAATAGCGTTGTAGATACCTGTATGGCCCACCATATCACCATTGGCGAAGTTCACCACGATGAAGTCATATTTAGCCTCGTTGATAGCAGCCACAAGCTTATCCTTCACCTCATAGGCACTCATCTCTGGCTTCAGGTCGTAGGTAGCCACCTTCGGAGAGGGTACCAGAATACGATCCTCGCCCTCGTAAGGAGCCTCGCGACCACCATTGAAGAAGAAGGTCACATGTGCATATTTCTCCGTCTCAGCGGTGTGCAATTGCTTCTTGCCCTGCTTGCTCAGGTATTCGCCCAGCGTGTCCTCTACGTTCTCCTTGGGGAAGAGGATATGCACGCCCTTGAAGTTTGCATCGTATGGCGTCATGCAATAGTACTGCAGTCCAGGGATGGTCTTCATACCCTGCTCAGGCATATCCTCCTGAGTCAGTGCGATGGTCATCTCCTTGGCGCGGTCGTTACGGAAGTTGATGAAGATGACGACATCGCCCTCTTCGATGCAACCATTCACAGAAGCATTATGGATAGGCTTGATGAACTCATCCGTCACGCCCTCGTCGTAGCTCTCCTGCATGGCAGCAACCATATCGGTAGCCTGCTTACCCGTGCCGTTCACGATTAGGTCGTAACCCTCCTTCACACGCTCCCAACGCTTATCGCGGTCCATAGCGTAGAAACGACCCACGATGCTGGCGATGGCAGCATCATTCGCAGCGCAGACATCACTTACCTGTTGGATAAAGCCCTTACCGCTCTTGGGGTCGGTATCGCGACCGTCCATATAGCAATGCACGAACACCTGATTCTTCAGACCATAGGCCTTACCGATCTCGATAAGCTTAAACAGATGGTCGAGGCTGGAGTGCACACCACCATCGCTGGTCAGACCCATCAGGTGCAATTTCTTGTTGTTCTCCTTGGCATAGGTAT
>JAEENF010000118.1 GCA_016283605.1 Prevotella sp. | reverse complement strand
GTTGCTGACGGCATTGCCGACACCTTCCACCTTCTCGCCAACGCTGTCGATGGTGTCAGAACCGACAACGGCATCACCGACGATTCTGGCGACGCTCTTGTCTGTGGTCAGTTTCTCCCATGCGACATAGCCCGTGGCTCCGCCTATGGCTGCTGTCTTGGTGGCTGTACCCATTCCCTTGATGGTCTGCTGTGGATGGAGGACGGAGTGGCCGACGGTCTTTGCCGTAGCCTTAGCGCCGCTACCCATGAATTTCAGTCCGGCTTTCAATACTGTTGCCCAACTCATATTGCTTTTGTTTTGATTGAGGTTTTACTTACTCGCTTTTCACTGTTTTGCCGCCCGTTTCCATCGTAGCATACTTTGCTCGACGATGTTCTTCTTGTCGGCTCCCGTCCTGGCATTGTAGTCTATCTCTGCCCAGACATCACCCAGAGAGGTGTATTTCACGGCTTTGGTGAGCCGTTGCAGTTTCTTGTTCATCAGCTTCAGCTTGGGCCTGATGCCGAAGATGACTTCCATACGTTCCTTCTCGGTCATCTTAATGTCTGCAAGGCAGACTTGCCTCACGTCATTGACAATATCGACGCTGTTCAGGATGATTTCACGATAGATCTTATTGCGGTTGGAGGAAAGGGCAACGGCCAAGGCATTACTCGGATGGGCACTCAGTTGGTCGCTGAAAGCTCCGAGGTTGCTGATAAGATGGTCTATCTCGTGATAGAAGCCATATATCTGTGCGGCATACATGATGATGCCGTGGAAGCTGTCAAGATAGTTGTTGAACTCTTTCTGAAGGTCGGTTGTGGCATTCACCTCTTCCGTTATCCAGATATGTCCCGTAGATTCCAGGAGCATCATCTCTTCCTGCTGCTTCAGCTCTTTCTTGGCTTTATTGGTATAAAGGAGTATCATGGCCGCCAAGGTCGGGTCTTGCCCCTGCGCCATGACAGTGCTCCCACCGACTCCCCAGAAAGGGAGGATGAGAGTCACTGTCAGCAACAGAACATACTTATGGCAAAGGTATTTCATCATTTTGCGTTCCTGTGTTTAGGGTCTGACTATTCTTGAAGTCCGCTTCCATCTTCCGAGAGCAGCCTCTGCAATTTCTCCGTTACTCCTGTCGAGCATTCCGGCAGTGGCATTCTCCCAGACATCCATCATATTGTAATAGCGGATGGATAGATAGAGCTGGCTGAGTTTCTTATTGAAGGCATCCAGTCGGTCGTTGAGTGCCCAGAGGGTCTTGCTGCGTTCGGCCCCCGTGAGCATATTCTCCTTGCCACCCTTCGCTATGGCATCCCTCAAAGTGGTATAGACACTGACCAATTCAGTAGCTGTCTCGATATAGAGGTTATTCATAGACATGGTGGCCACGATTCCCTGGGGATTGCCAGTGATGGCTTTCTTCAGGTTGCAGAGGTTGATGAAGACTCTCACACCATCGTCATAGAGCGAGGTGCAGGCTTTCAGAGTGCTGGCATAGCCTTCAGCAGTCTTCAAGTACTTGTTATACTTCTTCTCCCAAGAGTGGATCATCGTAAACTCTGCTGCGATGGTGTTCTGAAGGAGTGCGGTCTTCTGCTCATCCTCAATCTGCGCCTTGATCTGGGCATTGATAAGCTCGTTACCCTCGGCAAGGGCTACATACTCCAAGGGATTGCTGGATGTCAGCTGGGCATTGGCCGTTCCATGTCCCAACCACAACAGGGCGTAGGCAAGCAGAGCCACCATCAGCCACCTGTTGCCACTTACAAGGTCATGAAGACCGTACATCTGATTATCGGTTTGTGATTTCATATACTCCTCTGCGTTGTTTGTTGTATTCTACCCGTTCTCTGATAATGCCGACCACATCGACCTTCTCCTTCACGCCGTAGATGTCGAGCTTGGGATTAGTTCTGTCACCACTGTAGATGCTGACAGTCTTCAACCCAAAGAGCTGTTCCATGATGTCACGCTGCTCACAGAAGTCCACGATGCGGTATAGTTCGATGTAGTCACTGGTACGCTGGAACACGCCGTGTTGGATAATGAGCTGTTCTGAGGAAATGATGAACTGGAGCTTGCTGAGATACAGACAGCCATAGAGCATCATCAGCATGGTCACACTGCCTAATAGCAGGAACGGCATCTTGAACGTGATGGCATCATGTCCGGCAACGAGGAACAGCACAAGGCTCACGAGGCACATGAAGCCCTGTGAGATAATGTACTGTCCCCAATGCGGACGTAGCGTGATGATGTTGAAGCGTCTGACTGTCTGTTGCATACCGTTTATCTGCGCATACCATGATGCTTTGTTTCTTCACTCTCGTTAATCTCGACATTACCGTCGGCATCCAGATCGACACCTGCAGAGACTTTCTTTTCGTCATCCTCTGCCTCAGTCTCTTCCTTGACACCAAGGGCATTGGCAAGCTCAGTCCTGAATGCCTTACCGGCTTCCAGGGCCTTTTCCTTGATTTCCTCTTTGTCCTCAGGTGCCACAAGCCGCGAGTGCTGCATGGTGTAGGCATCTTCATAGAGGGTTTCATAATGTGCATAGAGCTGCCACAGGGATTTGGGAAGCAAATCAATCTGGCTGTCATTGGGATGAAGCACCTCCTTGACACTGGGAATGTCGCCAGGATGCTTGCGGAAGGAATCCACATAGTCTTTGAGTTCATCCTTCACGTTATCCTTGGCAAGAGGATTACTTTGTCTTTCAATGATAGCCAGCAGTTCCTCGTTGAAGTCCTTGTAGCCTGGTGTTGTTTCCTCACGCACGATGCGACCAGTCGGTACATTCTCCTTTTCTGCCAACGATTTGAACTGTTCGGCGAACTTCTGTCCGGCTTCGTCCATATCGAAACCGATGTGGAAGGTGGCTTCCTTGGCTGTGCGAAGCAGACCTTCAAGTTGTCGTGTAGAGGGGTTGCCACCAGTGGATGCAAAGACACCGTGGGCGAGTTCCGTCTTAGCTTCAGCATCAAGATTGCTGCCTTTGCCCATCAGGATCTGATAGAAGGCCATGGCATCATAGGCACTTTCAAAGACAAACACACGTTTGGCATCCTGTAGCTTGGTGGCTTCTGGACTGGCCACCCATAGCCCTTCACTGGCATTGGAGCCTCGTGCAATACCTTTGTAGGATGTGCCGTCCAGTTTCTTGCGGCCCCGTTCCTCCAGACCGACAATCTTATCATCCTTGCCGGGGACAGTCATGGGGAAGGCAAGATTCCTGTAAACTTTACCATCAGTTCCCTGTCGCTCAGCAATGAAAAAGTCCTTTCTGAAAGCATATTGGGTGCTGAGGTTCAGTCCCCTTGGCTTAAAGTAAGGATAGAAAGGCTTTTGGGTTTCCCGATTGCT
>JAEENF010000117.1 GCA_016283605.1 Prevotella sp. | reverse complement strand
CGTTAGCCTCATTCGTACAGTGAAGCCGCTTACCTGTCAGCATCTGGTAATCTGCCTTCACCGTCTGCACAAACGTCAGATCCGGAGCCAAGGCCGCCGACTCCATGCCTACCTCGAAGGTCAATACCGGCTGCTGTTCATAACTGACTGTCAGTCCATGACCCGTCGCCTTCAGCGTGATCTTCCCGTTGGGCGAGGCCACCTGCTGCGCAGATACCGTCGTGCAGATCCCAAGCAGTACCACTGCCAACACTTTATCCTTTATCATTTCACCACAATTTTCTTTCCACCTTTTATATATATACCAGGCTTCAGGCTCTGACTCTGCACTCTTCTGCCGTCCAGTGTATACATTCCATCGCTCACCGGCCGGTCAACTCTTATCGTCTGTATACCAGCTTCCACCGTCTTCAACGTACAGAATGTGAAATAGGTAGGCTCATCGTATTTTGCCGATGTCGCATCCTTCAGATACTTACCCGTACCCACATTCTTCAGCGTCCAACCCTTACCGTCTGTATATTCGATAGTCCACACGGCACCGTCGGGAATACTATAGCCCCTCTGCCCCTTCAGACCGTTGATAAAACAGTCGTCGCCAGCCGCGGCCTGAGAGTTAAGATACATAATCTCGCCAGCTGTCTGATACTCTTCACCGTCAGGGGTTACGAGCTTCAGCGAACGCCCGCCCGTGATTCTCGAGATCTTGAACTGATAACCCTCGTTCGACACTTCGAAAGCCTCGTCATACGAGCCATAGCGCAACGTCTCTCCGTCAGGGCTATAAAGAGCCTTCCGCTCCGCCTCATTCACGATCGCAAACACCTTACCCGACAGATTCGACAGTCCACCCGTGAAAGCCTCGTCAGGAGCCCAGTGTTTCGTATAGGCCTCCGGATTCCTCATCACGTCCAGCACAGCCGCTGCATAGCGCCGACCGAACTCACGGTAGCCCGCAGCCGAGAAATGCCAAGGGTCAGTCCCGTTGCCGGGAATATCCTTAGCCGAAACCACATGACCTGTCGGGATCACCTCGGGGATCTTCGCCACCACATGATTATGCCAGGAACAGCCACCGCCCATCTCCTCATATTCCGTCTCACCAACAAAGAGATGTACCTCGCTTGCCTTCAGACCCAGATCACGAAGCATGTCCTTATAGATTTTCTTCACCATACCCGGCCACTTCTCGTCACCATTGTTCGACTCTCCTTGATGCAGCAGGATACCCTTGATCACACCTACCTCCTGAGCCTTCTTCGCCATCTCGATAATACGGCCGTAAGGATTTTCGCCGTAGTAATTCCTGGCAATCTGAGCCCACCATTCGTTATAGTTCTCTTTGTATTTCTGCTTATACAGGTCCTTGTCGAACATCTCAATCGGGCTGCCACCCATGGCAACAGCGATCACACCGATTTTCTTGTCAGGCAGCTCCTGCACCATTGTGCGGCCGAAATAGTCAGTAGGGCCAAGCTTACCAACAGGGCTGACAATCGGACACTCGGCTTTATACCAGTTGCCCAGCTTCCGCTTCGGACTATTGAAGTCACACGTAGCCAGCATCTGGAACCTGTTGTCCACATTACCAACGTCCTGGGCTTCCCATTGGGCATTACCCTCCATGTTCGACTGTCCGAAGCATATATAGATATAAAAGTTAGGATCCACCTCTGCCTTCACACCCATCACTGCGCCGCACATCAGCACCAACGCCCCAACAAATTTCTTTATCATTTCTTTCTGTCTATAATCTTTAATCTATAATCTATAGTCAAAATAATCTATAATCTATTGTCTAATTGTTCGGCCTCATTTCACCACAAAGTCCAGTGCCTTCAAGTCCTCATCTCTCGATGATGTGCCATAGAGTATCTGATAACGTCCAGCCTTCGTAGACAGCTCGTCGATCGCCTCATCGTAATACTCAAAGGCCTCACCGTCGAGGGTAATGCTGGCCGTCTTGGTCTCGCCGGCATTCAACTGCAGCTTCTGGAAGCCCTTCAATGCTTTGATAGGTGCACCAGCATCGTCAAGGGCCTTCACATACACCTGAACGACCTCAGTTCCCTCACGCTTACCGGTATTCGTCACAGGTACGGTAATTGTCACCTTACCGTTCTTCTTCATCTTCTTGGCAGAAATCTTACCCTGGCCAACATTGAAGGTGGTATAGCTAAGACCATAGCCGAAAGCATATTGAGGCACACCCGTGAAATAACGATAGGTGCGGTTCTTCATTGAATAGTCCATGAAGTCGGGAAGGTCGTCGTTCGAGCGATAGAAGGTCACAGGCAGCTTGCCACCAGGGTTGTAGTCGCCGAAGAGCACATCAGCGAGGGCCTTCGCACCACCCTGACCAGCATACCAAGCCTGCAACAGAGCATCATACTGACCCTCGACACTTCCGAAGGCAATAGCCGAACCTGAGCAGTTCACGAAGATCACAGGCTTGCCTGTCTTGTGCATAGCCTTCACCAGTAGCTGCTGTACCACAGGCAGTTCGATGGTCTGCTTGTCACCACCCTCGCCCTCCATACGGGCAGAGATACCACCGATGATGATGATGGCGTCAGCCACACTACACTCCTTAGCCAGATCGGTGAAGTCTGCCAAACGACGCTCGCAGATGTCACCACGCAACATGGCGAAGTTACCTGTACCACGACGATACTCAATCACCACGTCATAGTCCTTGCCTTTCTCCACGGGGAAGCCCTTATACTCAGCACCACGACGTCCGAAGCCGAAGCCACCGAAACCACGACGACCGCCGCCCTTATTCTCTTCAACGATCTCGCCATTCACTTTCAGCACATAGCCATTATCGGTAGAGAGCGTGTATTTCATCTCACCTGTGAAGGTAGCCGTATACTTACCGCTGATACGCACAGCTAAGTTATCGTTGGTGATGCCCTCAGCAAAGCCCCAGGCACCGAAGGTCGAGAAATTCAACTCAGTGAAGTAGTCGCTCTTGACGGGATTCTCGAAGTTCGTCTCTCTGTCGTTCCAGAACTCCACGAGCACACCCTTACCACCATTGAACTCCTGCAGATGATGTATGGTGGTGTATTCATCATTCAGTTCACAAGCCTTATCGTAGATAATCTTTGCACCAGGCACGGCATTCTTGATACCCTCCAGCAGCGAATGCTTGTGATTATCGGTAGGTGTGCCACCGTAGTTACCATTCAGCAGTTCGATATCGTCGGCATTCGGGCCCAGTACAGCCAGCGTCTTGACGCTCTTCGAGAGCGGCAGCACATTACCCTTGTTCTCCAACAGCACCATCGACTCGCGGGCGGCCTGCGTAGCAAGATCATTGTTCTTCTCGCTGCTGATGACCTCAGGACCCAGCTTGGCCCAAGGCAACATGTCAGCAGGATCGAACATACCCAGTTCGAAGCGGCCCATCAGGGTCTTGCGAAGATGACTGTCGAGATCGCTCTCCTTGATCAGATTCTGCTTCATACCCTCGGTGAGCGACATGAATACCTTACCACACTCCAAGTCCGTACCGTTCAGCACAGCATCGACAGAAGCCGAGAGACCGTCCTTATGTGTCTCGTGCTGACCACGGTTAAAGAAATTGTTGATGGCATCGCAGTCGGTGAGCACAATGGCATTGTAACCCCACTTATTGCGCAGGATATCAATCAGCAGACGGTCGCTCGTACAACAGGGTTTACCCTCAAAACGCTGATAGGCACACATCACCTCGCGAACGTTACCCTTCTTCACCAATGCCTTGAAGGCCGGCAGATAGGTCTCCCAAAGGTCACGGTTCGTGGGCTCCACATTCATCGAGTGACGCAGAGGCTCCGGACCGCTGTGCACGGCATAGTGCTTGGCACAGGCGTGGGTCTTGAAATAGCGGTCGTCATTACCCTGCATGCCAAGAACAGTCTGCACACCCAATACAGCATTCAGATAAGGATCCTCACCGCAGGTCTCCTGACCACGACCCCAACGCGGGTCACGGAAGATGTTGACGTTCGGACACCAGAAGGTCAGCTCCGGATTGCCTGGGTAATAAGTCACACCCATAGGCACGTTGAACAGCTTCGGATTATTGTGATCCGTACGATTCCAGTTGGCACGGGCCTCGTCAGACACCTGCGAGAACACATCATATACTAACTGTGCATTGAAAGCTGCTGCCAGTCCGATGGGCTGCGGATAGACGGTATAACCGCCCTGACGCACACCGTGACAGGCCTCACTCCACCAGTTATACGACGGAATGCCAAGACGGTCGATCGATACCGACTTGTTCATCATCAGTCCCACCTTCTCCTCTGGAGTCAGCATCCCCAACAGACTCTCTACACGCTGTGCTCTGGGCAGTGTCGGGTTCTGCCACTCATATTTCCACTGGGCTCCTGCCGTCATAACCATCATGGCCGTCACAGCCACTATCATCAGTCTCTTTTTTATCATGATAAGTCTATGTGTCTATTTATCTTAATCTTCTTATTATCTATAGTCTAAAACCCTCCGCCGGGGAAGCCTCCACCGAAGCCGCCTCCGCCAGGTCTACCGCCGCCGAAACCACCGCCGCCGAAGCCGCCGCCTGGTCTACCACCACCAGGTCTGCCACCCATTCCTGGGAATTGGGAATCCGGCTGTTTCTTAATGTCAAAGAGCAGTTTTACCAAAGCCCTTCTTCTCAGACCCCATGTCGGATAGTCATCTGCCTTCAGCGTGTTCACCCTGAAGCCCGGCATTTGCATACCACCGCCTCCACCACGCTGCATGAAGTCCATATTTCCGGTAGTAATGATGCAAGGTTTGGCCTTTCCGTCGGCAACAAGGCGATCAACAATAGCATCCGCACCACCTACTTTAAACCAACTCTCCATTGTATCACCCTCACCAGGTACCAGCTGAATAAACACAGGCATCGTCCTCATACCTTGGGGCATTGGTGATGTATACCATGCTTCACCACGCTCCAAATCATAACCCAGCCGACCGTGTTCAATCTCGCCCTGAGAGGCAAAGTTGAAAGGTGATTTCGGATTATCAGCAATACTATATTTGAATCCTCTGTCAGGCGACAGATACATATTGCTGGGGTCTGCCACCTGAGTGCCATCCACGACAAAGCAGTATTTGAAGGTCTCAAAGAGATAGTCATTCAGCTTCACACTCCAGACACCGTCGCTATCACGTTCCATCGGCAACAGATCCGGCAGCATCTCACACTCCAGTTTCACGCTGTCAGCCTCTGGAGCCTTCATTCGGAAGGTAATACCATCCTCGCTATACTCCGGCGAAATGATTGGCCGCGGGAAGAGGCGTGCCATCACACCTGGCGTAAACTGCTGTTCCTCTCCTGTCTTGGCCGGCGCAGGCTGACCGTTCTTCATAGCCTCCTCTGCAGCCTTCTTGTTGAACAGCAGTGGCAGAGTCTTTGTCAGGAAGTATTTCGCATTCATCCAAGTATGTCCGAACTTACCGGTGGTAAACTCCTTCACGCTTTTGATACCCTTGGTATCGAGGAACTCCATATAGTCGCGGGCATTGCCATAGAGGAAGTCGTCCGTACCCACACCCAGCCAGAACAGGTGAATCTTCTTATTGGTGTCGTCAGCATTGTCATAGACATTGGGTATGTCCGTTGAGGTAAACGAACTATAACTACACAGATAAGAGAACTTATCAAGGTTAGTCAGTCCATTCAGCAAACCTTGATTACCACCTCGTGAGAAACCGCCAATAGCCCTGTTATCACGGTTATTCACCGTACGGTAGTTTTTCTCGATATACGGCATTAAGTCGTTGATCAGGTCCTTACTAAACACATCGTTGCCGAACTGCATCTGCGGGCCACCGTCTTTCGGAGCCGCCAGCAATTTCGTGGGATTACCGTAGGGTAACACCACGATCATCTCTTTCGCAGCCTTCTCGGCGATCAGGTTGTCCAGGATATAGTTCACCCTTCCCACCTTCAGATACACTTCTTCCGTGTCTGTCGTACCACTGATAAGATAGAACACAGGGTACTTCTTCTGCTCCGCGCCCATGTTAAAGCCGCCGCCCATCGACATAGCGTTGTAGCTTGGCGGCAGATAGACGATGGCCGTATTTGTGCCACCGAGACTCTTGGAGTAATAATGGATATACTCGATACGTCCGTGCGCCACGTCCTTGATATCGTGAGGGAGCCCCTCCTTTCCCTTAATTTCCAAAAGACTGTTCTTGAAACCCTCATTGGGGAAATATTGCGGGTTCTGAGGATCCATGACGCTGATCCCGTCCACCACAAAACAATAAGGATACATGTCCGGTGCTGCAGGACCCAGGGTCACTGTCCAGACACCGTCTGCACCACGTGTCATTTCCTTGCGCCCTGCAAACTGAACATCAACCATGACACTCTTGGCCCTGTCGTCCTTATAATTGAACGTCACGGTTCCATCGTCATGGATTACAGTCGAGCGAACATCTTGTGCGCTAGTCGTAATGGCGCACCCGAGGAATACGATTGATAATAAGTACTTTTTCATAAGCTCAATATTATTTGGTTAGTTGTTCTACATATTTTACGTTTTCCCCCTCACCCTTCAGCACATCAGCAAATTTTTGCGGCATAATGGTCACAGGGCCATGCATGAACTCAGGGATGTTGTAACACTTCATAAACAGCCGATGATAGTCGGGATCAGCCTGGGGCAACTCGAAAGGTTTCGTCGCCTTACCGTCCTTGTCGATATGAGCAAAGAATGGCCGCGTATATGTCCCGTCGTCCCGCCGACTACTGAACACCACCCAACGCCCGTTCGAAGACCAACTATGATAACTCTCCGTATCATCCGAATTCCATTCCGTCATCGGCCGCGCTGCCCCAACGTGTCCGTCCGTGTCCGTACTCAGATCCAGCATCCACAGATCTGCATCATGATGCCAGATATGGAAATAGCCATAACTTCCCATCGTGAACAGCAGATGTCGCCCGTCAGGAGATATCCTTGGCAAAACAGCACTCATGTCCATACTATCTGCCTGAAAGACTATCTCACGAGGCCCGAAAGCCATCGTCTCTGGGTCAAAACTCTTCTTGTAGATATTATATTTCAGTTCTTTCGACCTCAGCACCACTTCCTTTCCTTTTGACATCGTCGTGTCCTGTCTCTCGAAATGTGCACTACAATAATATAAGGTCTTACCATCTGGTGCCCAGGCAGGGAACACCTCAAACTCCGTCGAGTCATTCTCCAGATTAGTCACCTCATCCTTTTCCACATCGTATGCGATGATGTCACTCTCTGTATCATAAACCTCTATCTTATTGGGGTCTGTCGTATGGAAACTTTGTTGGGTCTTATCCGATGAATACACAATCAAATTCAGCCAAGGATGCCATGCAGGATAGACACCGGCGGCAAGAATAGAGTCGTTCTTCATGTTCACCTTCTTGATCTTCCCGTCATACGCAATCACCGTGCCTCCATGATTCTGACGGGCATGAAATTGCATCCGCTCTGGATTATATTGCTGATAGTGGTGACAGTTGATACATTGTCCGTCTTTCTCAAAGCTGCACAACACATTATCATAGATCACCTCCTCATCATAGTTCTCCAGACAACGCTGGTTGATGGTCAGCGCCTCATAGCTCACAAACGAAGGTGGAATCAGTCGGTAACTCAGATAGGGATCAATGCTATCCGCTGATACATAGATATTAAAAGGCTTATAATGTTTCCACTCACCACCATAGCGTGTAAAGACGTCCACCTTGATGGCACTGCCCTTGGCCTTAGCCGTTAGCCTGCGCCATTCGTCAATATCAGGCTGGACCTTACCCTCAAAAGTCAGCTCTTCATCACCTACGGCATATCGTGACACGACCTCATCCGCCACATCATCCAATTCGAAAGTAAGTGGGGCTATATTGATTGGCACTGTCACATTTGTATAATCTGGGTAGATCCTCGGCAGCTCCTTCACGTCCGTATAGACTTCAGGTACCGATGGCCTCCCGCAGCTCGCCATCACCATGCCGATTCCGACAAGTCCTATATATATTATTTTTCTCATTTTCATGTTCATTCTTCAATGTTCAATACTCTGGTAACTTACTCATCATATAGTAGTCATAATAATAGGTCTGACCATAGAAAGGATAAAGCGCCTCCCTGGCCACTTCTACGTTCTGTCCGTCATAGTTCGATGTCGACGTCGCAAAGCGTTCAAAACCATCCTTTATGCCTGCATCAAAAGGCATACGGTCCAAATCTGGTCTCTCTTCTATCCTGCCGTAAAGATAAGCCGCCTCTTGGTAATATCGGGGCATTGGTCCATCCGGATGCAGCCGCACATAGTCACCAAAACGTTTCCAGAACGTCGGGATATTCTTCGTCCACAGAGTGGCCAGCAACGCCTGCTCCTGGAAGAACGAGTCACCCGTGTAAGTACTCTTCGACAATTGTTTCATCAAGAAGTTCTCAACATACCCTTGATCCCCACTCAACACATTATCATAATGCATCATACGTGCCACAAAAGAGTAAGCAGGGTCCTTTTCTATCTGCGTAGGAAGTTCCAACACAATCCTCGCCTGTTCCGCCCAGTCACTAAAGAAAGTCGTCTGTTTCAGAATACCGATATACTTCAACGCTAGCGTCCTCTCCCCGTTCAGTATCGCACAACGCGTCATCAATTGATAGTACTCTGGACGGAAATCAAACTCCACACCCATCTCCATACATAGCCGGTTGCAGTAGTTTAGCATACCATACTGATAGTAGATCAATGGTCCCACCACAAGCATCAGTCGCATGCCAAAAGGTGCTTCATAACGCTTGGAGCCATTCTTGTAGAGGAACATCTCGTTCCCCTGTCGGCCAAGCCGCGACAAAGCTATATTCCTCATGACCACGATGGCTCGTGTTGGCTCACAATCCTGCTGAGCAGCCTCTTCTAATACCCCTTCCCAGTCTAGGTTGTCTATCTGGTGTTGCATCGTCAGTTCATGATGGTAGTTTTCATCCTTAAACCAGAAATGCCAGACCCCAGCCACAAGAACCACTGCCGTTAACACCTGAACCGTCCATGCTAATTTAGGCTTCTTCGGTAAGTCAGACGTCTTCCGATCGCTCTTATACGTCAACACCATCACCACAAAGAACAAGGCCAACAGATAGAACGGAATATAATAGGCATGATATTCCTCCGTAATGAAGTACAGCGGCAGTTCTGCCCAATAGATGTTGGCCAGATTCGTCTGGTAAAACACATATCGGTAATAGAACAATGGTACAGCGATGACACTCAGCAGGGCCACAACGGTCAGACCGATACCGTCACTGCGCTTCTTCGACAGCTTCCAGCTCCATAGCCCCATAAGCAGTGCTGATGCCAGACCATAAATTCCCATCAGAGGATAGCCGACCACACTAGCTACAAGGATGAACAATCCCGGCATCGTCCACATCCGTTTCGTATGTCGCTGTGTCACAACGACAATCCTTCGATAGCACCACAGCAGTGCCACCACCATCGTCGTTCCAATCGTAGACACAAAAAAATGCCCCCGCAGTTTCAACATATACACCCAGTAGCCCATGTCCATATTCGTGAGCAACAACAGTGCAATAGGTACAAGCAGGAAAACTGCCCAATGAGCTGGCGTCTTAAAAGTTTGCTTGATCAAGAACAACAAACCAAGCCACCAACAGCATAACAATAGTACTCCTAACCACGGATAGTGCAGAAACTGTGTGAACCATGTGCCTATCCATGTCAGCAGTCCACCCGGTACCACCATCTGTGACTTAAAGAACATCATCGAGTTCAGAAAGAGGTTCATTTGCTGCACTTTCCACAGCAAATCATTCTCAAACAAAAGCATCGCTCCGGCGATCGTCACCAGCGCGATAACCCATATGATTATCGGCAAATACTTTTTCTTCATTTTACATTAACACTGATTTCCTGATTCTGGTAAGTGACCGTCTTCTGGTCTCCTCCCACAATCTCTATCTTTATCATTCTTTGGGCAGGCATACCGTCATACGCCCCTTTACGTTCTCCTATTGTCAGTTTTTTTTGCTTATCGTTCCAAAAGAACATAATCTCACTCCGTTGCCCCTTCTCGTAGTCATTACTCTCACCGTCATCTTCATACAATGTGAAGGTCCCGTCTTTCCCAGGATATATTCGGATCGTCAGCACGCCATCCTCATCAAGTGGAAGAATACTACCTGCACGCACAAACACAGGAATATACGTCTTGTCTACTTGAGTCGTTACTTCTTGAGCACCATCAAAGTGTTTGCCCGTATGGTAGTCATACCATCCTGCTGGAGTCTTGGGCAGATATGTCTTCCACGTCTTTACACCTGGTTCTATCACGGGACTGATCAGTAGCGCCTTGCCCATCATAAATTCATATTTCTGCTGTAATGCCTTCTCGTCATCCGCGAAATCAAAAACCAAGGGGCGCATCATGGTCGAATTACGATATGTCACTTCTGCTGCCATACTATAACTATAGGGCATCAAACGGTAGCGTTCCTTCAGACAGCTGGCAATAGTTGCCTGAGCCTCATCTCCATAATTCCAGGGTTCGGTATTACTCATATAACCATGCACTCGCATCAATGGCAGATAGACACTAGTCTCAATCCAACGTAACATCCTCTCGATATAAGCTGTATCAGTATATTGGTTACCAGGACGGAAGAAGCCACCTGCATCATACGTCCACCAAGGCTGGCCAGCAGCCTGCAGACCAAGACCTGCCACGATCTGTCTTCTGAACGTCTCCCAGTCATTGCCCACATCACCTGACCACAAAGCCGAGCCATAACGCTGAATACCAGGGAAACCACAACGGGTGAGAATCATCGGACGTGCCTCAGGTTTGTCAGAGCGTAACCCTTCATAAACTGTTTTATTCACGAGCAAGGGATACACGTTTCTTACTTCTTCTCCACTCCACAGACCACCGTTTACACGCCGTCCAGCCAAATCATCATTCTCCGGCTCCGTAGCATCCTGCCACCAAGCATCAATACCCAATGGCACCAGACGACTACTAAACGCTTTCCAATACGCAGCAGCTGCCTTTGAATTAAAGAAGTCTATCCAGTCTGTATTGGGGATATAATATTGATTGGCGAGCATTTCCTTGCCTACCTCTGAATTCTTGTCAATTTTCGACCAGACGCTCACCATCAGTCGCATATCCATCTTGTGCAAGCTATCCGTCAGGGCTTTGGGATTTGGATAAAATTCCTCATCGAAGCGCATGGAGTTCCAACCGTATTTACCCCAATACTGCCAATCTTGGACCATGACACTCACAGGCATCTGCTCTTTCTTGAAACGATTAGCCGTTTCCAGAATCTCCTGAGAACTATGGAAACGTTCACGACAATGGATATACCCTAGCGCCCACTTTGGCAGGAGGGGCACCTGACCTGTTAACTCTCGGAAAGAAGCAATGATTTCATCTGGTGATCCAAGGAATACTGTATAGTCCACACATCGTGCAGAAGGACTGCGCATCACCGTCTCGTCCTTAACTATCTGGTAGTACAACACAGGCTCGTCCCCACGTGAGAGTTCTGCCTTCACTTCATGACGACCTGCTGTAAGATGTACTATGGCTGAAGCCGTAGGCGGTAACCACATATTTTGCATCTCAATGACAGGCTCACCATCGATAACTAGGTTGTGCCGACGGGCCATCTTTTGTCCTACATCTAACAACAAAGAATAGTCGCCTTCTTTATCGAGGTTCAAAACAGTTTCAAAGACATTTCTCTCACGGACCTCACGTCGTCCACCTTCCGTAGTGGTCACATTCACGATTTCCTGCTTGCCTGCCTGATCCTGCCTCTTCAGCGCCACCATCTGCTCAGAAGGATTAAACTCAGTCAAACCATATTGATTCCACAGCAACCCATAACCTTTGCTCGAAACCAGCATCGGCACAGAAATTTGTGTATTCACCTGAGTCAGTCTTCTGGACAGTCCACGCACATTAGCATAGCCGTCCTGGAACTGTCCCAGTCCAAAGAGATACTCGTCCTTTGGCGACTCCCAAGCCATTGTGGCCACGCCATTCTCGAGTTCATGCCGTGTAGCAACAAATACTGGCCGTCCCGTCTTATCCTTCACCGTCACCTTAAGTTGAACGGTATCAATATCTACAGACAATAATCCGTCAGTCACCACCTCATGCTTCACATAAAGCCAGTCTGGCAAGTTTGCGCTATTTTGTACAACCTGTGGATCGTATTGTATCCTCACGGCATTCTTAGCCACAGTCGTCACCTTCAGCTTTCCTTTGCCAACAGAAAAACTCTCAGCATTCATAGGAATGCTAAGCACCAAAGCCATATAGAGCCAAAATGTCTTATACATTTTTGCAGAGTTATTGAAAATACGCTGCAAAGGTACAAAGAAATCGCCTAATTAACCGTCACTATATGTATCAAAAACTATTCCATATGTAACAAAGCAGGATACTACCGTCCTATCCCTGCCGCACTAACCTTGATTCGCGTACGTTTCCCATTATTAAAGAACCTTGCCACAAACCGTCCATTCGCATCCAAACGAGCATTAGGATTCCAATAAAGCGTACGACGATGGTCCTGCAAATCTGCAGGGAGAGGGCGATGGCTATAATCAGGATGATAGAAGTCATCGGGTTCATACATACCGTCAAGAATAATACGGCGGTCACGATAAGTATACCGTTTCGTATCATCGGGCATCAACATATAGTCAAGCGTAACGTCGGCAACGGTAGTCTGCATCTCAATGTGCTTGTCTTCATTGCGCAATTCGAAATCAGTAAACAGGCGAATCTCATCTTGACGATTTAACTTAACATTATTGAATACAGAGATATCACTACGGAACTGTTCCACCACAGTAGGACCTGGATCGTAATTTCGATAAAAAACATAAGGCCTCAAATCCTGATCATTCAGACGGGCCATCACCTGAAGACTGCGATCACTGTTATAGTTACCCAATAAAGCCATACTCACCTGCATCGGGAACCTATCCGCCTGATAGCGCCCAAAAGAGAGGCCACGGTCCGTTACGAGATTGTAAAGATCATAGGTGTCATAGACATAAGCAGGCTTCGAATAGTCGATAGAGTGTCTTCCACGATGACGGTGACCTTTCACTTGAATATCTTTCAGTGTCTGATCCATCTTCGAAAGGCGGACCGTATCAGCTATGGTATAATCATCGAAAGAGGTACCTGAGGCAATCTCAGGGACATGACACTGATAAAAGTCGTACTTCTTCGCAAAAACGGGAAAGAACAGGTCACGCTTTACGTAAAAATCAGGCCACGCCGTCTCATCAAGCATTCCCTTATAAAGGTGTCTTTTCTGTTTTTCTTCATTTTGATTATTTCGAAAAGCTCTAAGGAAAAGTATACCCTGTCCGTAATAAGGTGGGACATCGAAAACAAAGTGTCCCTGAGCATCAGTCTGCATTTTTACCGTGAACACTTCTTCGTTAAGCACCAGTTCGCCTTCTAAAGTGACATCCTTGTGCAGACCTTTATGTTCAATGCCGAAGAAGGGGTCGAAGGCACTCGTAGGCTGTGTGGCATCCTGCACATAGATGGCTGTTCCCTGCTGTTCGATCTGCAGGGAGCCTTCCTGAGAACGCTGCACAAGGTCGTCAGGGGTCGTAGCCTCGTAACGGTCCAGTCCCTTCACCTTATCACTGCCACTCTCCCAATCCACTATAGAGGAAGAGTTGGCCTCTTCAGTGCTGGGACTATAGCCAAAGACTGCCATCGGCCAATATCTCACCTCTTCCGGACGGATTTCCTCGGCCTCACCCACTGGCCAGACACTTCCTTCTACCGTCATGGTCTGTTCTGGCTGATAGCGCAGAGCCTGTCTGCAAGTCATATCATGGAAGTTATAACGCCGCCAACCCTGAACCATCATCAATAAGTCCAAAGCCCTACGGTGTTGGACATCATCGGCTTCGAAATAATAGTCTGGATAGGCAATAAAACCTTTCAGTTCACTGGAAAGCAACAGATCTGTGAGGATGTTTCCCGTGTCGTAGGTGAGGTCTTCGTAGGCACCATCGCGGACAGACACGGAGATATGCCGCATCTCTGGTGGTGCGGAGAATTGCAAACTGATAGAGTCGAAAGGTTCATATTCACTTTGAATACCCTCTACAGTGATAGGCTGCATGGAGTAATCATGATGATTTACGAAAAACAGACGATCTGCTAGCAGTTGTCCGTCTTCATCGAAGACAACCAGGTCATTCACACCCGTAGGCAAAAGGGAAGTATCGATGGTGACACGTCCGCTACCCTCAATGGTCTGGAAACTCTTCAAAACTCCGCGACACAATACCGCAACCCCGAGAGTCTGCGGTGCTCCTACCTCAATCTCTGCCATGAGGGTGCCATCGCTATCGTCCAGATGTAACGCACAGCCTTTCTTCTCCGTCTTCGGTAGATTGAAATGATAGGTCTTACCCAGATAAGTAAACGTCACCTCGGGCTGTCCATGTGGCACCTTCAGACGAAAGCTACCCCTACCCTGATACTCCGTTTCTAGGGTAATCGGTGGCGATGAGTCGCCAATATCCAGTTGTCCTTTAATATCAACATATTCGCCCTCCTCGTTGCGCGCTTCAAAAGCTACCGTACAAGTGGTGTTTTCCACCAGATGACCACCCTCTGGATAGAACTCTACGAGAAGTTTGTCCTTCAATTCCTTCTCTATCCGGGTCTTCGGACGACTCAAAATATACTTCTGCATGTACTCGCCTGCAGAGTCCGGACGCTCATAGACAGGCACTACCCTACTATAGACAGTACCAAACTGTCGGAAGAAGTCATGAGCCATCTGGGCATTATAGAAGTATTCTCTGTCCTTACGTCCGAAGTCGTGTTCCGTAACACAGAAATTCAGCATCCACCGGGTATAGGCCCGCAACTCGTAATAACCGGAATACAAAGAATCTTTCAAGGCGAAGTTCCCGTCTCCATAGCCATTGGGAGAAACAATGATATTCTGCCGCTCCACCACCAAACCGTCTGGCGAGACAAGTTCTACATAGAGGATATGACTCATATCGCTATACGTCAGACTATCCGCACGGACTACATAAGACTTATACCAAATGGTATCACCCTTATAATAGCTTGTGTTGTCGAGATGCAGATACACCTTTTCTTGTATGGGCGCGTCTGCCAACAGCCTGACAATACTGTCAAGCCTCGTCTGTGCGGAAATAGTCACACAGACGAGGCTCAACAGTAGGGTTATGAGTTTTCTCATTGAGCAATGATAGGATCACCCATCTCCGAATTCTCGACATCCTTTTCGTCGAGTTTGAAAAGCATAAATTGTGGTTTCTCTGCTGTGCAGGGTGCCCATTCGATGTCGTCACCCTCATCGCCATCACCATTAGGATCACTGAACTTAGCGAAGTTTGTCCAAGCAGTAAGCATCTTCTCAGAGAGATCCCAGTCACCTTGGGTCCAGGGACGCCAGCAATGTTCCAGACTCTTAAACACATACCACAGATCACTGCTGTGGAAAGCGCCCTTCAAACGTTGTGTCACCTCAGGATGCTTACCATCATCTGGCAGAGGACGTGCGAACTCATAGGCCCAGGCTTTTCCGCCCTTCTCCTGACGAACCTTACAGAATTCAACAATGCCTGGTGACATATTGCCCATATCATTCATCGTATAACCAATCATATAAGGCACATCAGCTATTTCACCGGCACGGGCTGCTTCATCGAAACTCTTCAACGAAACATAGCCATCGATAATAGGACGCTCCATCACATAGACATCACTCTTATTTACCATATTATATATCGTAGTGATGGTATAGAGGATTTCCGTAGAGGCGGCACGCAATTTCTGCAAATCAGTAAGACCTGCCCAGTCCATCACCTTTTTAGTCTCTGCCTCTGCTTCTTTCAGCGAGGGATTATAAGTGAAGAACTTGTTCATCGGTGTAGCAGGTTTAGCCTCTTCGCCCTCCTTTGGAGGAATGTTCAGGCCACCGCCACTCATGATGACAGCCTTGTGGAACAAGCCCTTGGTAAGTGGACTCTCACAAAGCGTACGCACACTACCGGCACCAGCACTCTGACCGAAAATGGTCACATTGTCAGGATCACCACCAAACTGGGCAATATTGGCCTTAATCCATTTCAGCGACTGAATCTGGTCTAAAATGCCATAGTTTCCAGAAACACCATGAGGACTTTCTGCTGATAGTTCGCCATAAGGCATAAAGCCGAAGATACCCAAACGATAATTGATCGTAACGAGCACGACATCCTTCAAAGCCCACTCTTTACCATCGAACTCAGGCTCTGTTCCCCAGCCTTCACGATAGCCACCACCATGAATCCATAAGGCAACAGGGAGTTTTTTATCTGTCTGACCAGCTGCCTTAGTGAAGACATTCAAATAGAGACAGTCCTCGCTATAAGGTGACTCCTCACCGTAGCCCCATTCTGTGGCATAGCCTCCAGGATAGTGAACAGCTTGATAACCAGGATGTTCATACTTAACACATTGTCTGACACCTTCCCAGGGTATTACTGGTTGTGGCTCCTTCCAGCGGAGGTCACCGATAGGTGCTGCTGCGTAGGGAATACCTTTATATGCAAAATAAGTAACAGGGCCAGCGTTGGTGGTGATATTGATCTGAAGACCAGCAATTTGGCCACCTTCAACTGTGAGAACAGGACTTTGACAACAATCCTGTTTAGAATCGCAGCCCATCAATAATGCCAAGAATGGCAACAATAAAAACAGTTTCTTCATAGATTCATCTATTATAGACATGTTGGTTTATCTGGCGTTATTGAGGAAGTCTATCATCTTCTGAAGATTAGCCTCGTCATACATACCCATACCATGACCACCTTCAGGCACGAAGGTTGCCTCTGTTTTCACGCCTGCAGCCTTCAACAATTCATAGAACATCTTTCCCTGGCAACAAGGCACGACATTATCCTTCTCACCATGGAAGATGATGATGGGAGGATCATTCTTATCAACATAATAAGTGGCACTGAGGCTGCGATATTTATCTGGTTCCTTTGCGAGTTTCGAATCGAGAAGCACGTCCTCAGGACTGTTCTCACCCATCTTCATGCCTTCACCACAGTCCATTGCAGTGAGGTCTACAGGACCAGACCAGTCGCAAGCGGCATTTACAGCACTGCTTTCATTAAGGTAATTTCCGACATTACCCTCAAGGTCGATATCCACCGTACCTACCTTAGTCTGCTTCAAACCACTGGTGGTAGCAGCAGTAGAAGAGAGGTGTCCCCCTGAAGAGAAACCACTAGTAGCTACAAACGATGTGTCAAACTTATACTTCTTGGCCTCACCACGTACAAAACGGATGACGGCACGAATGTCGTGAATCTGTGCAGGCCACTTGGCATCCATACTACTACGGTGGTTAGGACAAACCACTGCGTATCCTGCATCAAGCAATGCCTTTACGATGGTGCCCAAATCGGCAGCACCTTTACTACTGTTGCTGAACCATGCACTGCCATAGATGTGAATAACTACAGGGTAGGCGGCCTTCTCCTGCTTTGGCAGATAGATGTCGCAAGTGTGATAAGCTTGGTCATCGCCGGCATAGTTCACATCCTTCCACTCCTGTGATGTCTCGAGTTTCACCTGAGGTCTCTGGAAACCGCCAAAGCCCCCGAAACCTCCCTGAGGCTGTGCCATAACCACTGTGGCCAGGCCCAGCATAATAGCTGATAATAATGTCTTTTTCATTGTTCTTTATGTAAATTAAATAAGTTAGTTCTTAAATTGCCACCAATCTAGACGTACATCACCTTGAGTCTTATCAAAACAGATATACAGATCGTGCACACCTATAGCATTTGTCACCTTGCTACTAAAGGCCTTGTATTTCTCCAGTGAACCTGTGCTCTTGATGACAACAGTACCGATGATAGCACCATTGCTGCTGTCCAGACGCAGTGTGACGGTAGTGGTACCTGTGGCAGCGGCAGTGAGGGCAAAACTCTTTGCACTCTTGCCGAAGTCTACACCGCGCAGACGGATATACTCACCGTCGTCGATGTCGAAGATATACATATTTTTCCTACCTGTCGAGGCGGGCATGTCTGCCACGACACCCGTATTCTCGATGCCCATCTTGGCACTCTTCAGTCCAAAGCCCCACGCCATCGTCTCAGCCTCCACACGCTGGTAGGGATTGAGCCACTGCAACTGCTGCATGGGTTCAAGATCCAACC
>JAEENF010000011.1 GCA_016283605.1 Prevotella sp. | reverse complement strand
AGGCATGATGAGGAGTGGGTATGGTACTTTCTCCCACTCGATGCCGCCTTTGACGTAGAAGTCCATCTTGCCCCAGGACTTCAGCCAGAAGCGTTTGTAGATGGAGGCCTCGGTGAGGCTGTAGCTGTAGTCGCTACCCAGAAGCCCCTTGATACCGAGCGTCTGACTGACGGTGAGTACAGGCGCATCGAGGTTGATGGGTAGTCGACGCTGTTTGGTATTGATGAACGTCTCACCGGGAGCAAAACGAAGTTCAGCACGGAGTTCAGTCGTACGGAACTTACGGGAGGCAACAGGTGTCCAGTTGTCGTCGGGCTGAATCGTCTGACGGAAGGCACGCTCCGCGACTGGATGGCTCCAGTTGGTCCAGAGGTTTTTATCCGAAGATTCCGAGAGCGGGATGTAATAGAGATTTCCACAGGCTTCGTTCTCTTCAGTCTTGAAGGCGACGGTAGTCCGGAAACCCCAGTCCTCCTCACGTTCGAAAGTCAGCGACTGACGGTTATAGAAGAGCATCTTGTCCACCGTGGCCCATTTGAAGGCCGTGAACACATTATCCTTATCCGTATGCATGAACTTGTCGGAAGGCGACTCGATGTCGTAGGACGACGAGAAAGTCAGTGTACGCGTCGGGAACTCGCGGGGCAGGTACTCCTTCTTGTTGAACGACCAGATGAGGTCGCCCTTATAGTAATTCTTCTTTGATTCCCATCCGCGAGCAAGGTAGCCCCGGAAGAAGAAGTTCGAGTCGAGATTCGCTGTCGACTGGGCTGAGAAACGGGTACGCAGTCCATCGATGAAGTTACTGGTGATCATCGTGTTCACTGGTCCGATGTCCACCTTACTCGGGTGTTCTTTCGAGCCTGTCTCCACGAAGTTCTCGATCAGTGCCTTGGCCGCGAAGATGATGTATTTGAAACCTTTCATCTGTTCGATGTGGTGGATGAAAGAGCTCATGGAACTCTCGCTCTTGGTGAGTTCCACCTGCCTGTACTGCGCCCAGAAGTCATCGCCCCGCATCATGGCATTCACATCCTTCACCTCCTTCTTCCTGCCCTTGAAGAGCTGGCGGGGCAGTTCGTCGAAGGCATGGTCGGTGATACGGGTGTTACGGATGACCACGAACTTATGCAGGAACTTGGCGAAGACGATCTCCGTAAACATATCATCGACGGTGAGTACCCATTCACCATTGGGCAGCTGTTTGAACTCCTGCGTGATCTGCATGTTCTCCACGAAGTTCACGTCACTCTTCTTAGGGATGGTCATCTCACAGCGTTTCACCTGCCAGCTGCTGTCGGCAAGGATATAGAGATCGCCACGGAAACCGAAGTCCTGTTGGTTGTTGGGCAGGAAATGCAGATGGAAGCACTTGTCATGATCCACCATCAACGTATCCTCGATGTAATACCGGTAGAATCCGATGGCATCCTTGCCGATGGGCGAGGTGAAAGGAAACTGGAGCATACGGATCTGGTCGTCATAGATATCGACATCCGTAAAGATATCCTTCATCACCGTGTTCAGGATTTCACCCGTCTGTACGAGGTCGTTGATACCCGTAGAGTTCATGCCTTTGATGATGACCTTCTCGTCATGAGGTTTCTTCCGGTAGACCTTCTGCGAGACCGTCTCATCGACAGATACGGGGAGAATCAGTTTGTTGTTATACGGACATGTCTCCACCTGATCGATGAGCCACTGTTTCTTTTTGTATTTCGGGTCCTCCATCATCTCCTGCGTGATCTCGTTGAGGGCCAGCGTCAGCTTCTGGTATTTGTTATACTGGTAGAAGTCATGGTTGTCGAGGTCGGTTTTCTTCTTGGCCTCGATGACCTTCTTCATCATCTCCACCGCAGGGTTGTTCTTCCGACTGTATCGTCCGCGTTTCGCTTTCACCGTCACCTCCTTCAGGACCGTATTATCTGCTTTCATGCGGACGGTATAATGGCCTTTCACGTTGTGGTTGATCATGACGATAGTCGACACATATCCCACGGCACTGAATGTCAGGGGCCATCCGTTATGGCGTTCAATGCGGAACCGTCCCTCGATATCTGAGGCCACACCCAGGTTATGTCCCTTATACTGTGCACTGGCAAAAGGAACCGGTTCTCCCGTCTGGGCATCCAGGATCTGACCCTCAATCAGATGCTGGGCGAGAGCAGTGAAGAGTGAAGAGTGAAGAGTGAAGAATAGCAATACAACCATTCTCATCATCCACGGGCTCCTATGGTATAAACGCGCTGTCATATCTCTTCTAAGCTTGTAATGACACGGTCGGGGATGGATTCGTCAACAGGGTCATCTGTCCAGCCTAGGCCCTTAAACCATATTGTCTGACATCCGGCCGTCTTTGCCGGGATGATATCCTTATCGATGGAGTCGCCCACCACCACTACTTCTTCGGGATGTAGTCCGAGAGCCTCCACCCCTAAGGTGAAGATGCGCGGGTCAGGCTTTCGGATGCCCACCACAGCCGACTCGATAATCGTCTGGAAGATACCGTCGAGATAGAATTCCTTCAGGACCGTAGCGATATTGCCATAGAAATTGCTGACGAGCACCAGGGGATAGCGGTCCTTCAGTTGGAGAAGGACGTTGCGACTGATCGCGGTTTCCCCGACAGTCTGCTCATAGAGATCAGCAGTCAGTGTCGGGAGGTGAGTCATGACACAGGAAGAGCCCACCCTACCCTGCAAGAACTCCAGCTGGAGACGGAGTTTGGTCTCCAGTGTCTGTCGGAAGGTAAAGTCTGGCTGGATGATGGGATTCTTGCCGAGGGTCCGTTCAGCGTGGACATAGGCCTCCCGGAAGTCGGTCTCAGAGACCGGCACGCCACCATGCTGGTAAGCCTGCCAGATGACCCTTCCCCAGTGGCAACCATGTGTATCGAGTGTGCCACCATAATCGAAGATATAACCTTTCGTCATTGGGCGATATATTTCCCATACATCGAGGCACAAAGTCTCTCGTGCGTGCGATGCATATACGCGTACATTATATTAAACACGGTAATCTCCAGGAGTGGATAGACCCAGGGACAGTTCAACAGACACGTGACGTAGACGGTGATCGCCCGGGTGTTGAACGTCAGGATGTTCGTGAACTTCATCAGCGGCAGACTGCCCGCACGGAACTCCTGTCGTAATGTCTGAGGCATCTCCTCAGCATTCGGCCAGGACGTTTTCACGGCCTTGAAGAATTTCTGGAACTCAGGCGTACGTCGTTCCTGACTCTTACAGTAGTTGGCATAATTAAAATAGAAGATACGGTCGAGCCATTTCGACTTTGGCAGGTCCTCGTAGATCTTTCGCTGCTGGGCGTAATTGTCGAGTTCACTGCCCTCCTTACCCAGAAGGAAGTAGAGGTGGATCTGCCGGTAGTAGTCCGCCAGCGAGCTCTGGTCCGCATGACAATGCAGTCCGGCGATGGCACAGAGCAAGAAGCCCCAGAGACCCCATGTCCAGTCCGTTCCCGGGATGTTCTGATGCCATAGTCTGAGAAGGATGGCCAGATAGATGGCGAAGAACCACAGATCCCCCGCGAAACCATCGAGCATCCTTCCGATGAGTGTCTTCTTCCCCGTAAGACGGGCCATCTGTCCGTCGGTAGAGTCGCAGAAGTTTGCAAACATCAGTAACAGGACGCCACAGACATTATGCCAGAGGTCGGTATAATAGAACATATAGCCAGCCCCTACGCCCAAGAAGATGGAGAGGATGGTGATGACGTTCGGATGGATATTGAACTTATTCCACAACAAGGCGAAAGCCAGTCCTATGGGACGCGTGAAGTGGACATCGAGCCACTCCTCCGTATCCGCAGACTTAAACGACACTTTTAATAATTCCTTAAATGTTGCCATATTTCACTATTCACTATTCACTATTAACTATTTTGACTACAACTTAGACAACTTGAACAACATTTTAGTCAGCACAGCTGACTCAGGTGACAGCTTGTCACGATTAAATGTTGTCTTTGTTGTCATAGTTGTCTATGTTGTCGTTTATTTTTTCTATTCACTATTCACTTTTCACTATTTTGACTACAACTTAGACAACTTGGACAACTAATTTTGTCAGCACAGCTGACTCAGGTGACAGCTTGTCACTGTTAACTGTTGTCTTAGTTGTCATAGTTGTCTATGTTGTCGTTTATTTTTTTTTTTCACTATTCACTTTTCACTCTTCACTTTTCACTAATCTTGCTATGGCCTCAGCAGCCTCCTCACGACAACGCGAGAAACTGGGCCAGTCGTTGAAATCGATAAAACAATACGAGCCATCGGCCCTGACGATACAGTCACCACCATACACCTCTACGCCCACAGCCTCAGCCAGACGGGCAGCATCATGTTGCATGGCACTGCTATCGAACGGATAATGATGCGCGGGACCGTTGTGACGTTCATCATCAAACTTCGTCAGTCCATCATCCGTCGGATAATAGTAACGGAAGAATCCGCCCTTGACGGCATAGAACTTCACGAGATCACCTTTGACATGGGCACTGACGACATAGTCGGTGATGCCTCTTTGCTTAAAGGTCTCGATGGCTGTCTCCAAGGCTTGTCGGTCTGCAGCATAGACCACATCCTCCTGAGACTGCGCTGCCGCATCACCTCGTTTCAGCCAGTAGCCATCCTGACCCTCACGGGGAGGCAGGGGGATAGACAGTCGTTCCATGATCTCTTGCAGACGACTGCGGGAACAGTTCTCTACGCCTTCAGGCCTATTGATGATGCGGACGTCTTTGAGGGTCTTGAGCCATTGGAGGGTTTCTGGAAGTCTAGCCATTGAGAGGATACACTGAGGACTGTCCTTTTGGATACACAGGGGACAGTCCCCCTGTGCTTCGCGAGCTTCACACAGAAGGGACAGTCCCCGTGTGTCCAGGCGGCTGGCGACAGCCTCGAGTATCGCCAAGTCCTTATCGACAGAATTTGGCGAAAACTCCACAGCCCGTTGTATCATCAGTACTCTCACCTCTCAACTATGAACTATGAACTCTTCTGCTTTCTGGATATCACTGGCATGATCGATGTCCAGGACCTTCGAGAACGGAAAAGCCTTTAGGAGCAGGCCATCATGGACGAGTGCCCTTTGGAAGTTACGCATCCTGCTCTCCCCCCGTTCGATGCACCGTTGGAGTGTCGTGAGACTCCGTGGTGTCAGCCCATAGATGCCGCCGCTGATGTATCTCGGTGTCTCACAGGCATCCAGGAACCCCGTGATACGAAGGTCATCGTCAGTCGCCACATAGAGTGGTTTCTCGTCATCGATATAGTCTGTCACACCCATCAGTCCGTCAGCCTGTTGTTGTCCCACCAGGGTCTGGAAGGTCTGCACGTAGTTCGTAAACTCCCTTTCACGAAAAATCGTGTCGACGGTTGTCAACACGAAAGGTTCATCGGCCAGCCAAGGGCTCAGTTCCCATAGACTATGCATGGAACTGGGCGTTGACTTGACGATGAACTTCAAGGGCAGCGATCCTGCCTGTTGTATCTGTTGCAGATGGTGCCTGACCTCCGTCATCTGTTCATTACAGATGACCACGATCTCTGTAGCATCCTGTTGTTGGAACACCCGGAAGAGCCGGTCAACCAACATCTCCCCGCCAATTTTCACCAATGGCTTTGGACTGCTGACGCCTTCCTGTTGAAGTCTCGACCCCTCTCCGGCTGCTATGATTGCATATTTCATTCCACTGTTAAATGATTGGTATCGATGTCGCCTGAGCCGGACTTCTGTTGGGCATATTTCCTGACATGTCCTTTCAGCGTGACATCGCCACTGCCTGTAAGGGTGGCCTGCACCTCTTGACAGCCTTCCATAAAATCGACGGAGATATCGCCTGAGCCCCTGAGGGTGATGTCCGTAGAGCGCACGTTGACCTGTTTCAGCTCTACATCACCGGAACCCACAAGAGACACCTCGGACGTTCTGGTCTCCAGACGGTCGATATCCAGATCTCCTGACCCCACCACTTCCATCACGCAATGGTCACAGATGAGGTCGCTGATCTCAATGTCACCCGATCCGCGGAGTGTAATCTCCATATTGTCGGTATCGATTCTCTGTTGACTGATAAAGTCACCCGAGCCATTGAGTTGAACGCCGATGAGGTCTGGGGAGGTGACATGCACTTCCAACTGGTCATTACCCATCATGTTGATGTTGACGATCCCGAACTTCCCTTTGTTGCGGATAATCAGCGTCTCGTCTTCTTTTTCCGTGACAATCTTATCCACCAGATCCTCCGGTCCTTTAACCTTGACGGAATAAGTGTCGCCCTGTTGGTAATAGACGGTAGGTGATCCAACGATCTCTACCCTCTCAAAACCCTTGATCTGACGCACCTGCGTCACCATAGGACTATCGGAGAAGACCTTGATTTCCGATTTACAGGAGATGGTCATCAAGGCCACGGTCAACAGCATTATGCTGTACATTGTCAGTTTCTTTGTTCTTTTCATTGCCATACCGTTTTAAATGTTTCTATCCGTTTGACGGAACAAAACACGGAATAGTTGCACCGGTCTATGATTTTTTTCAGGTGATGGGT
>JAEENF010000116.1 GCA_016283605.1 Prevotella sp. | reverse complement strand
AGTAGCCAACGATCTTACCAGACAATTGGTGCTCACCATCGTCTTCCTCAACAACGAATCCACCGTTCTTCTCCATATCAGCCGTAATGACAGCCTCAGAGGGATAGCCATCACCCCACTGATACATGTTGCCGGACTGCCGCATTATCTTCTTTGCAGCATCCATGACTGTCATAATATCAGCCATATCCGACGGTTGGGCTTCTCTGATAATCCTGCTCATTCCATTTGTCCCCATTTGAGCTCTTCACCCTGTTTATCATACTGTTTACGCTTGCCTACGGGAGGTTCTCTAAGGGTAATCTTAACCACTGCTGTACGTTCAAGACTACGGGCAATAGCATCGTCGAAAGCATCCATATGATGAGGGAGAAAACGCTGGCAGATGGCTCTTAATGCCTCAATCTTCTCCGCGCGGTCTGTCACAATCTCTGCCTTACCTACGGCAGTTGCCGATTTGTACTGCAGCGTAAAGCTCCCATCTTTTGGGCCAATTGTAGGCGCACATTTGGTGACAGCCGAGAGGAATACCGTCGGACAGTGTGCTATGCAGTCCAATTTGTCGCCCTCCAAGGCACAATGGAAATAGAAGGTTTTCTCGTCTGTGCGTGCCAATGACAGGGGTAATCCGTATGGACTCCCATCAGGTCGCGTCATGCTGACTGTTATGTATGGAGCCTTGTCTAACACCTCCAATGCGAAGGCGGCATTCATTTGGCGACTCGCCTTCCTCATTCGCCTCTCGGCAAAGCTCGAACAAGTTCGGCTCTGCTCTCGCCGCTCATTCGGTTCTCTACTTGCTTTTCTCATAATCCTAATCTTCTACCTCGCAATGCAGAAATCCCATTTCCTTGGCCTTTTCCTCGTTCATCAGGAAGTAGATGGCCTCGCCCTCATTGCAGAGTTCACCCTTCGAGTTAGTGATCTCCGCACTGATATATGCCAGATTCCGTACCTGTTTTGAGACTTTAGCCCGAATGGTAAGCTCTGGTTCTGTCGTGGGAACAGCCTTGCGGAACTTCACGTTCAATTGTACCGTATAGCCGCTGGTCTGTAGTTTGCGGGTGACTACCCAGCCGCATACTTCATCAATCAGCGTACTCAGAATGCCACCGTGCATAGTATCTACCCAGCCCTGATAGTTGTGCTCAGGATGCCAGGTGCTCACAATATAGTCACCATCCTCATAAAACTCCATGTGTAGTCCGATGGGATTGTCAGGACTGCAACCGAAACAGTTATACCCTTCGTGGTTGCGCCAAGGATTTATTATCTTCTTCATATAATCTGGTCTATCATATCACAAAACATATAAAAACTGCGTGTAAAGGTACGAAAAAAAGGAGAATATTTCGTAACTTTGTGCCCAATTATTACGATACTTTAATGATTTTAGGTGGTTATGGCATACATGAATATGAAGAAAAGTACTATTATCACAGCACTGACAGCCATGATGCTCGTGGCAGTAGGATTAACAGGTTGCAAGTATTTCAAGCCCCTCGACGGCCCTGGTATGGAACGCGATTCGACTGACTTATCAGCCTTGGGGGATAGTGTTAGTATCGGTGACAGTCTGAACGTTGTGGCTGACGACGCTGCCCAGAAGCAGAATATGGAAGCCGTACAGGCTTTCGTGGAGCAGTTCTATAACGAGTGGGGCATGGAGAATCTGCTGGATTATGACTATCCTAAACAGCATATTACGCCCCGTCTCCTGAAGTGCCTGGCTGATTCATACGAATTTGAATGCGAGGGCGAGTGCCTGGCTACATGGAAGTTCTTCTATGAGGGCGGTGGCGATGTCGGTGAGTTTAAGTCACGCCAGATAACAGCCCGTGACGGAAACCATGTCCTTGTTGAGAACAAGTACGTGAACTATGAATACGACGTGCTCCTTACTGTGATTAAGGATGGCGACACCTTCAAGATCGACAGCCTTCAGCAAGAGGTGCGGGCTTTAAATTTCAACGAGGACGAGTATTAAGGTTAAAAGCGATGTGGCGACACCCGCATCGCTTTTTTGATTCTAGTCGTTATACAATAAAACAGCATTTTTTTGCGTTATAATAAGGTGAAACGTTTCTGTCTTGTCACGTTGGTCTTGCTGATGGCCCATCTAGCTCATGCCCAGCAGGACGTAGCCTTCAGCCATTATTGGGTGATGGAACCCTCGTTTAATCCCGCATCCGTAGGTAAGGAGAATAAGCTGAATGTGGCAGTGGCTTACGCCATGCAGCTGGCAGGCTTTGAACATAATCCTAAGACGATGTATGCGGCTGCAGATATGCCGTTCTATGCCCTGAACGCCTATCACGGCGTGGGTCTTCAGTTGCTTAACGATGATATCGGACTATTTTCCCACAAACGTCTTAGCCTGCAGTATGCCTACAAGAAATCACTCTTTGGAGGAACGCTCGGCGTAGGTCTTCAAGGCACTGTGATGAGTGAGGGTTTTAATGGTTCTAAGGTGGAACTGATAGATGCCGGAGACCCTGTCTTTGCGACATCTGATATCACGGGAACAGGCTTCGACCTGTCTGCTGGACTATATTATATGCATCGCCAATGGTATGTTGGTGCCTCCGTCTTACATTTGAACTCCCCGAAGGTGGAATTGGGTGAAACCAACGAAATATCCATCTCTTCAACATATTATTTGACCGGTGGATACAATATTCGGCTAAGAAATCCGTTCTTAACAATACACACCTCTGCTTTGGGACGTTACGACGGAGTGACTTGGAGGGCAGATGTCACAGGTCGTCTGAAGTACACCCATGAGAAGAAAGTGATGTATGCTGGTTTGGGATATAGTCCGACAAATTCAGTGACAGTACTTGTAGGTGGCAACTTTCACGGTATCCATCTCGGCTATAGCTACGAGATCTATACATCAGCCATCAATATCGGTAACGGGAGTCATGAGTTGTTCGTGGGATATCAGACAGACCTGAACCTATTTAAGAAGGGCAGGAACCTGCATAAGAGCGTGAGAATCTTATAAAGGTAAAAAAGTGAAATGTAAAAAAACGAGAATATGGAAAAAAGAGAAAATATGATGAAGCGAAAAGGAAACATGGCGAGAAGGCTTATACCTTTTTACCTTCTTACCTTTTTACTGTTCTTGTCGAGTTGCTTCGGTAGTAAGTTGGCATCATCGGCTGGCGGTGAGGTAACGGGCGCTGGCGGCAGAGCTTTCTCCGAGCCTACACCTTACGGCATGACGTTGGTAAAACGCGGTCATCTGAAGATGGGTATCGAGAAACAAGACAGTCTCTGGGGCAAACAGACACCAGTCCGTAACATTTCTGTCGATGGTTTCTGGATGGACGAGACAGAGGTGACTAACTCCAAGTATCGTCAGTTTGTTAATTACGTGCGTGACTCCATCCTCCGTGAGCGTCTGGCCGAGATCGACGATACCTATCGTACTGTGAAGACGGATAAGGACGGTGAGGAAATCGGTTCACAGCTGAACTGGAAGAAAGCTCTCCCACGAAAGCCGAGTGAAGACGAGCAGGAGGTCATTGACGGTTTGTATGTCACTAACCCTGTGACGGGGGAGAAAATGCTTGATGCATCGCAGATGAACTACCGTTATGAGGTCTATGACTATACGGCAGCAGCCCTGCGCCGTAACCGTCTGAATCCAGAGGAACGTAATTTGAATACAGATATTGCTGTCGACCCCAACGAGGTGGTTTGGATTTCGAAGGATACTGCCTATGTTGATGAAGAAGGAAAGATTGTCCGTGAGACAATTAATCGCCAGCTGACGGGCCCTTGGGACTTCCTGAATACTTATATCATTAACATCTATCCAGATACGACTTGCTGGGTGAATGACTTCCCCAATGCCGACAATGAGGTGTACATGCGTTATTATTTTTCCAATCCAGCCTATAATGATTATCCCGTTGTGGGTGTGACATGGGAACAGGCTAACGCTTTCTGCGCTTGGCGTACAGAGTATCTGTTGAAGGGCCTTGGTCCTGCAGCACGCTTCATCCAGCGCTACCGTCTGCCGACAGAGGCAGAATGGGAATATGCTGCCCGAGGCAAGGACCAGACGGAGTTCCCATGGGAGAATGAGGACGTAGCCAGTGGAAAGGGCTGTTTCTTTGCTAACTTCAAGCCCGATAATGGTAACTATACGAAGGATGGTAATCTTATTACGAGCAAGGTAGGTATCTATTCAGCCAACAGTAATGGTCTCTTTGATATGGCAGGTAACGTGGCAGAATGGACTAGCACCATATATACTGAGGCAGGTGTGGAAGCGATGAATGATATCAATCCACAGTTGAAGTATAATGCCGCCATCGAAGACCCTTATCGTCTGAAGAAGAAGAGTGTGCGTGGTGGCTCGTGGAAAGACCCGGAGTCATATATCCGTTCTGCCTGGCGCAGTTCTGAGTACCAGAATCAGCCACGTTCCTATATCGGATTCCGTTGTGTCCGCAGCTTGGCAAATACCACCAGCGACAAGGCCAAGGACTCCAAACGCAAGTAATGAAATGTAAATCGTCAAATTGTAAATCGAAATGACAACCTATAGTAAATTCAATATCGTCTACCGCTTACAGAAGTGGATGGACAGCGTGCCAGGACAGACCTTCCTGAACTATGCCTATAGTTGGGGTGCGTCGATTGTGATCTTGGGTACCCTCTTTAAGCTCACTCACCTTCCAGGTGCAAACTTCTTCCTGTTCCTGGGTATGGGTACAGAGGTGTTTGTGTTCTTTATCTCGGCTTTCGATCGTCCTTTCGACAAAACGACCGACGGTATGGAACTCGATACCCATGTACAGAAAGATGAGATACAGGTAGAGACAGCACCGGCTGGTGTTACTTCTGCAGGAGGTCCGGCTACCGTTATCGGTGGTAATGGAGGTACTATTATTATCGGTGGAGGTGCTGGGGCTAGCCAGTCTGGTCCATCAAGTCCAGTGAATGAGGCTAGTCAGGCAAGTGTCGATACCGAGGCCATCGCAGCCGTATCGTCGTCAGTGACAACGATGGCTGGTGGTTCTGCAGTAGCTCTGCCACAGGTGAATCCTGAACTCGAAGAGGCAACGGCCAACTACGTCGAAGAGTTGAAACATCTTACGGAGATGCTCTCGAAGGTCTCTGAACAGAGTGAGCGTCTGTCACGCGACTCTGAGGAGATGGAGAACCTGAACCGTACGCTGACGGGTATCTGCAAAGTCTACGAGTTACAGTTGAAGAGTGCCAGCTCGCAGATCGGAACCATCGACGAGATTAATGACCAGACTCGCAGAATGGCAGAACAGATAGCCGAGCTCAATAAGATTTATACACGAATGATTGAGGCGATGACCGTGAACATGAAAGCGGCCGCACCTTTAGGATAAGATATTATGGCAATAAGGAAAAGACCCGTCTCTCCACGCCAGAAGATGATCAATCTGATGTATGTCGTCTTGATGGCGATGCTTGCGCTGAACGTCTCCAATGAGGTGCTCAACGGCTTCTCCATCGTGGAGGAAAGTCTGAAGCGCACAACGGTGAATGCCTCTAATGAGAACTTGGCTATCTACGACAACTTTGCCGTACAGATGAAAAAGAATCCGCAGAAGGTAGAGCAGTGGTATAACAAGTCGCAGACGGTAAAACATTTGAGCGATTCTCTCTATAATATGATTGCAGACCTGAAGTTGGCTATTGTCCGTGAGGCTGACGGAGATGACGGAGATGTTACGAATATCCGCAATAAAGAAGATTTGGAGGCCGCCAATCAGGTGATGCTGGCTCCAGGACGTGGACAGGGTAAGAAATTGTTTGATGCCATCAATGCGTATCGTGCCAAGCTTTTACCGATGGTGACGACCACTCGACAGAAGCAAATGCTGGTGTCGAACCTGACGACCGACGTTCCCAAGAGTGCGAAGGCGATGGGTAAGAACTGGCAGGAGTATATGTTCGAATCGATGCCGGCGGCTGCAGCTGTCACCCTGCTATCGAAGTTGCAGAGTGATGTGCGATATGCTGAGGGCGAGGTGCTTCACACCTTGGTTCAGAACATTGATGTAAAGGATATCCGTGTGAATGCCCTCGAGGCTTTTGTCATCCCCAACTCACAGACCATTGTTCGTGGCGACAAGTTCTCTGCCCATATCGTGATGGCTGCAGTGGATACCACACAGATACCTGATATCTACATCGGTAACCAGAAGGTGACACTCCATGATAATCTCTATGAGCGCATCTGTGGTAGTACAGGCGACTTTACGTTGGCTGGTTATCTGGAAACGGTTAATGGTAATGGTGAGCGTATCCGTCGTGACTTTTCTCAGAAGTATACCGTGGTAGATCCGAGTGCTACTGTCAGTGCCGATCTGATGAATGTGCTCTATGCGGGCTATAACAACCCTATTAGCATCAGTGTACCAGGTGTACCTCTGAATAAGATATCTGCATCGATGTCAGGAGGAACACTCCAGCCAGTAGGACCAGGACGCTATATTGCCCGTCCTTCAAAGGTTGGACAGGATGTTACCTTCACCGTGACCTCCACAAATACAGGACGTCCTCAGCAGATGGGACAGTTTAGCTTCCGTGTACGTAAACTGCCCGATCCCACACCGTATATTGCAATGAAGGATGAACACGGCAACCCCACTCGTTACAAGGGCGGTGGTCTGGCTAAAGGACAGTTGGTTGCCGCAACATCCATTGGTGCCGCCATCGACGATGGAATTCTAGACATTGCTTTCCGTGTGCAGAGTTTCGAGACGGTATTCTTCGACAATATGGGTAACGCCGTGCCGATGGCTTCTGAAGGTGCATCATTCTCCTCGAGGCAGATGGAAACTTTCCGCAAACTGACGCGTAACCGCCGTTTCTATATTTCCCGTGTAACGGTTGTAGGACCAGACGGTCTGACACGTACCCTTCAGAATCCGATGGAGGTAATTGTTAAGTAAAAGTAAAAAGGTAAAAGAGTAAAAGATATGAAAATGAATAGCATAACAAATACGGTAAGAGGTGTGGTAAAATGGTTTTTACCTTTTTACCTTTTTACCTTTTTACCTTTAATTGCCTCGGCTCAGCCGAAGGCTCGCCGTGTCCAGCAACAGGCGGAGCAGCAGCAAACACAGCAGAAGAAGTCAGGTAATACCGCGTCGTCGGCTATGACGCGTCGTGCACAGATATCGTTTCCAACGGCCCTCGATGTGCCAGAAGATGTGGTTTGGCGTCGTGACATCTACCGTGAAATTATTCTCGAGGATGATGCCAATGCAGGACTGTATTATCCTGTCGAGCCTCAAGGTAAACAATTAAACCTGTTTACCTATATCTTCAAGTTGGCGCAGAACGGTTACATCCCTATCTACGAGTATCCCACAGATGGCAGTGATGTGTTTGAAGAAGCCTCAAAAGTGCCGATGAAGACCGTCCTAGATAATTATCATATCTTCTATGAGGAACAGAACGGCAAGCTGAAAGTCGATAACAGCGACATTCCTTCTG
>JAEENF010000115.1 GCA_016283605.1 Prevotella sp. | reverse complement strand
CTACCACACCCGTGTCAGCTACCCGGAACTGAAGAAATGATGCACAAAATTGCACAAATGTGCATCTTTTTGTGCAATTTCCGTTAAACTTCGTTAACTTTGTGTGCGCAAACATCGAAGTTCTAAACATTTCGTATACCTTTGCAGCCGTTTTTTAAAGATTGTTAAGGATATGAACAAAATTAGTGCATTTGTCGCCAGCGTGATGTTGGCCACAACGACAACCGCCACAGCAGGTGGCATCTTAACCAACACGAATCAGAGTATCGACTTTTTGCGTAACCCGGCCCGCGATGCCGCTATCGGCCTCGACGGTGTGTACAGCAACCCCGCAGGTGTTGCTTTCCTACCTGAAGGTTTTCATTTGGGTTTCAACTGGCAATACGCCCATCAGACACGAACTATCGAAAGCAACAACCCTGTCTTCGCCCTTGGACGTAAGAACAGCGGTAAGACTTCCAAGACCTTTGAAGGTGTGGCAGACGCTCCTTTTATCCCCTCACTTCAGGCTGCATATAATAAAGGTAACTGGAGCATTCAGTTCAACTTTTCCATTCCTAGCGGTGGCGGTAGCTGCGAATTTGCTGATGGCCTTGGGTCCTTCGAGAGCGTTGTGGGAAACATTGCCAACCAATTGCAACCCCTCGGAGCTACAGGCTACGACATGGATGGTTATATGCAAGGTCGCAACTACTATTTCGGCTTCCAACTCGGTGCTGCCTATAAGATTCTGCCCAACCTTTCTGTCTACGGTGGTCTGCGACTGCTTTACGGCACTGCCACCTACAAGGCGAAGATCAGCAACATCATGGTGAATACTGCTGGTGGATACGTCGATTTCGGCAGCTTCTTGCAGGGTGCAGAAACCACTATCGATGCAGGTATCAACCAAGTTAATGCCGGCATAGCCCAATATCAGGCCGCAGGAGCACCTACCCCTGCAGAACTCACGGCCAAACTGGCTCAACTCGAAACCACGAAAAAAAGCCTCAACGCTCTGCAGAAGTACTCGCAAGGCGTCAACCTTCTCTGTAACCAGTCATCTGTAGGTGTCGCTCCCATTGTGGGCGTCGACTATAAGATAGGTGCCTTTAACTTCGCCATGAAGTACGAGGCCAAGACACAGATTCATATGAAAAACGAGTCAACAGTCAACGAGGCCAGTGAGATTGATGCTGTCAACAAGTTCCGTGACGGCGAGAAAATCGATGAGGACTCTCCTGCCCAGTTCGCTGCTGGAGCGATGTGGAATATCACCGACGACATTCGTCTGAACCTCGGTTACCACCACTTCTTCGACAAGGACGCCCACTGGTACAACAATACGCAACGTCTGCTCGACGGTGGTACCAACGAGTATCTTGGCGGTGCAGAATGGGATGTCACCGACCGTCTCACTATCAGCGGTGGCGGACAGCTTACCCGATACCAGCTCACTGACCAGTATATGAACGATATGTCGTTTGTTGTCAACAGCTATAGCCTCGGTTTTGGCTTTAACTACAAGGCCACCGATCAAATCACGCTAAAGGCAGCCTACTTCCAGACCAACTACGACACTTACGACCGTGTCACGTCGAAAGAGCCCCTTGTCAGCGATTCCTTCACCCGCACCAACCGCGTGCTCGGCATCGGATGCGAAATGACATTCTAACACAAATAAAGAATCCCGCCAAAGTAGCGGGATTCTTCATTTATTCAGTATTTTACTAGTCCTTATATTTGTCCCAATCCGTGAAATTAGACTTAATATAGCTGAATTGGTATCTTGTATCAGTTGATTCAAACCAGTAGCCTTTGAAACCGCTATTGTCTATAATGAGCTCACTGGTGCGATACTCCGCATAAACAGGCTGCCAGCCAGAACGGCGATAATTAATATGAAGCTGATCGTTGTTAAAGTTCCAAGTGAACTCACTACGCTCCTTAAAATCCTCCTTATAGCTATTCTGGAAAGTCAGAACGACACCAGTACCCTGAGTATCAGTAGTGCTATTACGATCGAAACGAATCACAACATAGCTCTGGCTCTTGTTAACCCAATTGCCCAGTTCCTTATACTGACGCTGATCTGTACCCTCCCAAGTGGCTGTAGTGCCATTCATTGTCAACTTATTAGCAAATTCGAGACGCTGAGCGGGAGTATCCTTGTCATCATCCTTGCTGCAACTTACCATCATCATGGCCATCGCAGCAATCATGGTCATGCAGGTTAATAACTTTTTCATGTCTATTTATATTAATTATTAAAAAATCGGCTGCAAAGGTAAACATATTTTCTGAAACCGCCAAATTTTTCCCTACAAAGGATCAACATCGAAATAAATCTGAAGGGAAACATAACGTTTTTCCTGGAGCATCTGCTGACGGGCAAGGAGAAGGTAACGTCGTACTTCGGATAAGTTAAGACCCGGTTCGAGTTTAAGGACAACTTTTCGGATGGCCAATGATTTGACCTTGGCGACACCAGGTTTGTCTGGACCGAGGACACGAGTCCCAAACCACTGGCGCAAACGACTGCCCAAAAGGATACCAGCAGATTCAACCAACCCCTCATTACGATGCTTTAGGAAAACATAGACCAGACGGCAGAAGGGTGGATAATGGAACTGTTGGCGCTCGGCTATCAGGGCATTATAAAAACCTGAATAGTCATTATTAACAACCTGATGAATAAGCGGCAATTGCGGACTTTTCGTCTGAAGGACAACTAGCCCACGACGTCCCTTTCGACCAGCTCGGCCACTAACTTGCGACATCATCATGAAAGCATGCTCATAGGCACGAAAGTCGGGATAGTTGAGCATGGTATCGGCATTGAGGATGCCCACCACAGAGACCTTATCAAAATCCAGACCTTTAGAGATCATTTGGGTACCAATAAGCAGATTAGTACGTCCTGCCGAAAAATCGCTGATGATACGTTCATAAGCATGACGCGTACGAGTGGTGTCGAGATCCATACGAGCAATGTGAGCCTCAGGAAAAATATCACGCACCTGATCTTCTATTTTCTCCGTACCATAGCCGCGTGTCTGCAACTCTTTGCTGCCGCAGGCAGGACATTCTGTAGGCACCTGATAAGTATAGCCGCAATAATGGCAGGAAAGTTGGTTGAGATTACGATGGAGAGTCAGCGACACGTCACAATGCTGGCAGTGGGGCACCCAACCACACTGCTTACACTCAATCATGGGTGCATAGCCACGACGGTTCTGGAAGAGTATAGCCTGTTCGCCGCGCTCCAAAGCCTCACGGACCTTATTCAGCAACAACGGGGAAAAAGGACCGTTCATCATCTTGCGATGCTGCAGGTCTTTAATATCGATAACCTGGATCTCTGGAAGTTCAATACCTTTATAACGTTGGAAAAGCTCAACGAGGCCATACTTACCTGTCTTCGCGTTGTGATATGTCTCTAGCGAAGGGGTTGCTGTACCCAACAAGACCTTTGCACCCGACATCTGTGCCAACATGATAGCTGCACTACGGGCATGATAACGGGGGGCGGGATCCTGCTGCTTATAGCTGGTCTCATGTTCCTCGTCGATAATGACAAGGCCAAGTCGTTGGAAAGGCAGGAAGACGGCACTGCGCGCACCGAGGATGACGTCGTAGGGATTCTTGGAGAGTTGTTTCTGCCAGATCTCCACACGCTCAGCATCAGCATATTTACTATGGTAAATACCCAGACGGTTACCGAAGACATGTTGCAGACGGTCCATAATCTGAACCGTAAGGGCAATCTCTGGCAAGAGATAAAGCACCTGTTGCTGCTTTTCGAGGGCCTGACGGATAAGGTGGATATAGATCTCAGTCTTGCCGCTGGAAGTGACACCATGCAGGAGGGTGACGTTCTTCTTCAGAAAAGAGAACTGAATCTGGTTGTAGACATCCTGCTGGAGCGGACTCAAAAGCTTGATTTTTTCCAGATGGGGCTCTCCACCATGATTCAGACGACCCACCTCTTTCTCGAAAGTTTCAAGGATGCCGCGTTTCTCGAGGGCAGAAACCGTCTGGAGCGTATGCCCCTGATTCAGCAGTTCGTCGCGAGTCAGGTCATCCGCCTCGAAGCCAAGGAAATCAACAAAAGCCTTGAGTTGCTTGGGGGCACGTTGGAGCATGTCGATGGCAACGTGGAGGGCTTGTTCGTTGCGGAAAGCAGGTGTCAGGCGGATATAGGTCTCTGTACGCGGCTTATAGCCGTCCTCAGCCTTCAGACCTGAGGGCAGCGCAGCTTTATAGACCTCGCCAATAGGCGACATATAATAATCAGAGATCCACTGCCACAGATGCAGTTGATGGGGAAGCAGGATAGGCTCAGCATCAAGTACCTGAAGGATATCTTTGATAGTTGACAGTTGACTGTTGACAGCTGACTTTGCAACTATGCCAACATATGTCTTGCTACGCCCGAAGGGAACAAGTACACGAATACCAATCTTCACCTGTTCCGACAGTGGTGCTGGTACGGAATAGGTGAAGAGACCGTCGAGCGGCAAAGGAAGGATGACGTCGACGAACAAAGCTTATCAGAAATAATAAGCTGCAGAGATCTGCCAAGACTTTGGCTTTGACTTAATATCGTCGGTAGCTTTCTTCCAAGTCACATCAGCCGTAGAGCCAAGGGCAATGTTATAGGCAAAACCTATCTCAAAATGATCGGAGAGATAAGCACCAGCACCAAGGTTCACACTGAAGTTGGACTTCTTCAACTGGAAAGTTTCCTGCAGGGCATCATCCTTGAAGATATCCTTATAGTCATCGCCGATATTGAAGGCGACCTGAGGACCTGCTGCCACATAGATGCCTGCGGCACTGCCAAGTCCGAAATTAAAGCGGGCATTCACAGGGATGAGCACAGAACGCTGAGACACCGTCTCCGTCTTCTGATTGGCTGTCAGATCGTACTTTTTCACATCATAAAAAGCCGAGATGTCGATACCCAGACCTGTGACTGGCAGAGAAACCTTCACCGTAGGACCAACGAACCAGCCCATTTTGTTGTCTGTCTTAAAGACATTCTCATCGAAACTCATGTTCACGATGTCGAGACCGCCCTTAATACCAACCTTGACACCTTGTGCTTGCGTAGCCATCGTCATGGCAGAAAGCAGCACGACTAAAGTAAAAAATCTCTTCATAATTAGAATTATTTAAAGTATGACGCTGCAAAGATATAAAAAAAGAGCGAATAATCGCTCTTTTTTTAAAAATATCTTCATTCAGTGTCTCTCGCGGCGGACAGAGACGCGGGCAGCACCGTTACTCGGAGAGGATGAACTGCCCTTGGTCTTCGTGCCACTGACCTTTGTACGACGAGTGCTGTTCTGGCGGGCTTTCTTGGCTTTTGCCTTCTGTGCAGCCTTTACATTCTGAGGATTGCCATTCGCGATGCTGTCAAGTGAATCCTTCTTCTCTGGATCGCCGAAGATATTCTTGCGGAAAGCCTCGAGCTCTTCTTCAATACGTTTCTGCTCTGCAGTCATAGATGCTTCGTCTGGACAATATTGAGCCAAAGTACGACCGAGCATATTCGTAGTTTTGTAGATCTTTCCACTATACTTATTCATCGTAAAGTAATCATCCATTGACATTGTAGCAGCATTGTTCAGACTTGAAGTCATCACGGTCTGACGGGTCAGGAAGGGTTCAAGATCACTGTATTTCACCCAGAAGAGCGGATAGGCTGTGCCCTGACTGTTGGCATCGTCGCTGATGATGAAATCATCGTTGCGCATCATCACTGGACAGAGGGCCAATACCTTAATATGGAATGAAGAGTTGGCCTGATCATAATAGGCACTCTCCTTCAGATAATACTTTTTTACCTCGGCAGAAGGAATGTCGCTGTTATCGACTTTCAGCTTGCCGTTCTGTTCCTCATAGAAGATATGATAATTATCTAGGACGGTCTTCATCGGCACTTTTGAGGCTTCTTCAAACACATCACTGCCATCTGT
>JAEENF010000114.1 GCA_016283605.1 Prevotella sp. | reverse complement strand
CGATGCTTATGACATCTATGGCGTAGACTTCGGCGACGGTGTTATCCATTCTGATACCGTTTGCTACCAGAACGGTGGTCTTCTGGGTGACGACGGCATGACAAAGCCCGGCACCAAACACACCAGCACTACAGAGTTCAAGGGAACTGTTGCCGGCGATGGTATCGTGAAGGTATATGGTAACAGCGACGTATGGTATGCTAACTTAAGCGGAGGCTTGGTACCCACAGCCCTCTCTTCTGAGAAGCTGACCAAGATTGTTCAGCTGTGGATCAGCGGTGCAGAAGTTGAGGAACTCGATTTGAAGGACCTCGCTGTACTGAAGCAGTTCAGCTTCACCCAGGGTTCAGTTACCTCGATTAATGTTGCTGACAACCCCGAACTAACAGATCTGACCATCAACAACAACTCGGCTTCTAAGTTTGAAAGCAAACTGGCCAGCCTTGATGTCAGCAAGAACGCTAAACTGGAAAAGCTGAACGTGATGGGTGCAAGTGCTGAAAAGCCAGGGCTTCTGACAACTCTGGACCTGAGCAACAATCCTGAGCTTACACAAGTCTTTGCACAGTACAATAAGTTGACCAGTGTGAAGTTCGCTGATGGCGCTAACCTTTCTTTCGTTAATGTACAGAACAACGAACTTGCAGAATTGGATCTGAGCGGTGTGGAAAGTGTAAAGGATATTTATGCCAGCGACAACAAGCTGACTGCTATCGATCTCTCTAAGGTGGCTGCTAAGGCTACGCTGAATCTGTTCAACAACGAATTGACAGAACTGACTGTTCCTGCTGATGTCAAGACCATTAATGCTAAGAACAACAAGATTGCAAAGGTAGCTATTAAAAACGTCACCAGCAAGCTCGCTCTAGAGAACAATAAGCTGACATTCTCTAACCTGCCCACAGTTCCTGAAGGTATAAAGGTTAAAAATTATACTTATGCACCTCAGGATACTGTTCTTGCAGTGAAGCTTGACTTCCAGGTTCTCGACCTGACAGGTGAGTATGGTCCATTCCAGGGTATTACTGATGCTAAGGACAAGAAGACGGCCGTCACATTCAAGGCTGGTGAAGTGGATGTTCCCGCAGAAAACTATGAAGCAAAGGATGGTAAAGTGACATTCTTCCATGTTTATGACAAGATTAACGGTGTACTTACCAACGAGGCATTCCCAGGCCTGACCCTTACAACCAAGGAGTTCGCTATCAAGACCTACGGTACTGATGTGGAAGAGGCTGGCGATGCTACTGTTTATGCCCTGAAGGAAGGTGACACATTCACTTCTGGCCAGACTGTTACGGTAGACGGCTTTGGAACAATTACCTACGGTGAAGCCGGTGAGGGTAATAAAGCTTTCGAAGCTGCTGTAGCCCAAACATCTGTTGAAGGATTTGCTGCCTATACAAAAGGTAACGGCGTTAATGGCAACAAGGCTGGTGGTACATTCTATGTCCTCAAGCCCACAAAGGATTTCAAAGTAGAGGTTGCTGTTGTATTAAATAGTGGTAAGCCTTTCTATATTGAAGAAGACGGCACTGCCTTAGCTGACTACAATGGTATCACAACAGATGAAAAGTATATGGGTACATTCGTATTCGACGCAAAGGCCGGCAAGACCTATAAGGTTTACTGCTCAGGTTCTAAGCTTGGCTTCTACGGATTCACTTTTAAGTAAAGGTTTCACCAAAATCACTTCATAGGGCTGGCTTTCGGGCTGGCCCTTTTTTAAACACAAAAAGCCCTAAAAACAAAAAATTAACTTAATAACTGTTTAAAAACCTTACAAAACTGTTAATAAACCTTTTGTTTGCGAAGGATTATATAGTGTTTGCTACAATTTTTCGTAACTTTGCCCACAAATTATGTATATTATTTAATTATATCCAAAAATGAAAAAATTATCTATTATTGTAGCAATGGCTCTCGCAGCAGTGATTAACTACTCCTGCGGAGAGTATGACAACGCTGTTAACAGCAGTAAGACTGTCTTCGTTGACGAAAACGGTAACAAGTACGAGACAGACCTCGTGGCAACCTTCTTGGCTGCTCCTGGCTCAGAAGTTATCTTAGGTGTTTGCGTCGCTGACGAAACAGACCATTTTGTAGCCACTTCCGGCGGTTACCAGTCTCCGGTTACAGAGCTTAACAATGCTGGCAGAACCGACATCAACGTAACTGTTGGTGATGACGGTATCATCAAGCTGTATGGTAATAGCGACATCAAGCAGCTTTTCATTTCTGGCGGTGCTGTTCCTACAGCATTCGACCTCCCCAAGCTGGCTAACATTGAGTGGCTTCGTATTAACGGTGCTGAGATTGAGACTGTAAAGCTTCCTGCTTTGGAGAAACTCACCTACCTCAATTTGAACAAATGTATTGGTCTTACCAATATCGACCTTTCTGAGGCTAAGGCTTTGGAAACCCTCCTTATCCAACAGAGTGTAGATCCTAAGTTCACAAGTATCGACCTCAGCAACAACTCTGAACTGAAAGTCGTTCGTATCGGTGGTAAGAACAACGCTAACAATGAGCTGACTTCTATGGATCTGACCAAGAACTATCAGTTGCAGGAAATCAACCTGGCTTACAATAAACTCCAGAGCCTCAAGCTTGCTAACAGCTATGAAAATCTTGAGACCCTGTCTCTTACAGACAACCAGCTGACAGAGTTCATTCTGGACGGTTACTATCCAAAACTGGCTTCTGTTTTCGTTAACAAGAACCAGCTGACTTCTATCGATGTTTCTAAGGTTTCTGCCCTGACAACTCTCAACTGCGCAAACAACAAGCTGAACTTCGCTACTGTTCCCCTGAATGCTACCACTTATGGCAACCAGGCAGACTATGAGACAACTACCGTTAACGGTATCCTCGACCTGACTGATCAGGCTCTTGTTGATGGAACTGAGACTGTGTTCACTTTCGATAGAGAGTTGAAGGAAGGTACAGACTATGATATTATCACAAATGGTAAGTACAGATTCCTGAAGGCTCAGACGGGTCTGGTTGTTACCATGACCAACGAAGCCCTCCCCAAGCTGACTCTGAAAACCATTGCTTTGGACATCGACAAAAACGACGGCAGAATCTTTGAAGTTATTGCTAACGGAACTCCTAACCCCTACTGCTTCGGTGGTACTGTTGTTTCTGTTCCTGCTGTAAACCAGAACCTGGGTTATAACGAGAAGACATACGATTGCATCCGCATCACTGGTACTGAGGCTACAATTGCTGATGATACCGATTACATCCGCGTTGACCTTGAGGAGCCTCTGAGACTGGGTGAGAGAATCATCTTCACCGGTTTCCGTAACGAGTTTAATAAGGATAATGCTGATGTGAAGCTTTATCTGCTCTTCGACCTTCTGAATGATGACAATGCCAGACTGTACAAGACTTATCTGCCAAAGGATGAGGAAACCTTCACATTCACCAATCTTGGCATGTTCCAGAACATCTGGGATAATGATCTCAACAAGCTTCCCGATGATCTGGTTCTGATCGTTGACGAAGCTATGGCAGGCAGCAAGAGCTTCAAGATTGCTCGCACAGCTGAGACAACCTTCATCTATCTGATGAAGATCAATATTATGCGTTGGTAATATTTGATATATTAATCATAAACATTATTGCCCCCACCGACTTTAGGGTCAGTGGGGGTTTTTAACCTAAAATTATTGGAATTATGACAGTACTAATTATTATCATCGCTTTGGCGGTTATCGTCATTGGTTATTTCATTTCTACTCAGCGCTCGCTGGTGAATCTCGATGAATTGTGTAAGAACGCCCTGAGCCAGATTGAGGTTCAGTTGAACTCACGTTTCGATGCTGTGATTGCACTGGCCAAGACTGCTGCGCAGTATGCTAAGCATGAGTCTGAGACGATTATTCAGGCCGTACAGGCTCGCGGTGGCAATCTCGGCAATGCCAACACCCCAGCAGCCATCAACGAACAGAGCGACCTGCTCTCACAGATGATGGGTAAGTTGAACGTCGTGTTCGAGCGTTATCCTGAGTTGAAGGCCAGCGATCTCTACAGAGAGGCTCAAGAGGGCATGAAGCAGTATGAAGAGAGTGTACGCATGTCGCGCATGATCTATAATGATACAGCAACAAAGATGAACCGTATGGTCCGCCAGTGGCCTTCGAGTATCGTAGCTTCCATGCTCCACTTCGACATCAAGGACTATCTGAAGGTTGACGAAGAACAGAAGAAACAATATCCTAATCTGGATGAAGCATTTAAAAAGTAAGACGACACTGTTGCTGATGCTGCTGGCATCAGCAACAAGTCTTTTGGCCAGACCCCAACTGCACGACATCGATATCCGCGTGGTGTTGAGCAAGAACGGCGATGCCCGTATCACAGAGGTGCGTCAGATGACGATCGACTCTGAAGGTACGGAGTGTTACATCGGATTGGGCAACATGGGCGGCAGTCAGATTGTGGACCTGCAAGTGAGCGACGAAACAGGCACAGCATATACGAATATCGGCAGCTGGGACATCGACCGCAGCAGAAGCTGGAAGGCAGGGAAGTGTGGTATTGTAACCAAGCACGGCGGCTATGAGCTCTGCTGGGGTCTTGGTGACAGCGGCGAGCGAACCTATACCACCAGTTATACCATCACCAGCCTGGTGCACGGCTACTCTGATGCCGATGCGATTCGTCACGTGTTCCTGGATCATGATGTGTCTCCCAAGCCCTCTCACGCCAGAGTCACCATCATGACAGAAGACAGTCTGGTATTAACCAGGGAGAACTGCGGTGTATGGGGCTTCAGATTCATCGGCGAAATTAATCTCATTGATAATAGTATCGTTGCAGAGACCACGGAACCGATGGGTAACCGTAGCGGCAGTGCCTTATATATTATGGTACGCTTTGACAAAGGCATGTTCGAACCGACACTGATGGAAGACGATACCTTTGAGAGCAAGAAAGAAGAGGCGCTGGAAGGCAGCGACTATACCAGCGAGGATGAACTGACGGGTGAAGACATCTTCTACCTCGTCCTATTCGTCCTGGGCTTCTTCGTACTGCCTGTCGTTTGTGGTATCTGGTATCTCATCTATGTCTGGCATGCCCGCAAGAAGGTCAACAAAGACTTGAACTGGTATCGTGACATCCCGCTGAAGGGCAATCTGCAGCAAGCCAACGACATGCTCAACGCCTATAAGTACTTTGGCACAGACTACAACAACCTGCTCTCTGCCTGTATCCTGAAACTCATCAATATGGGCGCTATCAGCATCGAGCAACGACTGAACAAGAAGGGTAAGACAGAAAGCAACTTCGTGATTCACGAGCTGAAGAGCGCTGGCGATCAGCCGCTGTTGCTACGCAAGGTGCATAGCATCTTCCAGAAGGCCGCAGGCGAGGATACGATTCTTGAGCCGAAAGAACTGAGGACATTTATGAAGAGTAGTAAGAACGAGACCATTACAGACTCGTTTATCAACACGCTCCATACTAAGACGGGTATCGCTTCCTACAAAGACCGTCTTGAGGACGTGCGGAAAGTGTTCGGCTTGAAGAAGTTCTTGAAGGAGTTCTCCCTGCTTGACGAACGCCATGTGAACGAAGTTGCGCTCTGGAAAGACTATATGATCTACGCCACACTTTTCGGCATTGCCGACCAGGTGATTAAGGATATGAAGAAGATCAATCCAGAATACTTCAATATGGATCAGGTAGCCGCTCAGATGGCTGATGACATGACTCTGCCGATGATTTACTCCACGATGCATTCCAGCACGTCTAAAGCCGTTGCCAACAAGGCAGCGCGAGAGGCTCGTGCCTCGGGCGGCGGAGGCCACACTTCGTGGGGCGGAGGCGGAGGCGGTTTCTCCGGAGGAGGCTTCGGAGGCGGCGTCAGATAAAAAAGAGCCACAGATTTTTTGTAATCTGTGGCTTTTTTCGTAATTTTGCAGGCGAATTATGATGGATGAGGATTTTGATATCCGCGAAGAACGTTTCTCACAAGGCGAGAAAGACTTTGAGAACGCCCTGCGACCACTAAGTTTTAAAGACTTCAGCGGTCAGAAGAAGATTGTGGAGAATCTGGAAGTGTTCGTTGAAGCAGCCAAATATCGTGGTGAACCCCTTGACCATACACTTCTGCACGGCCCTCCTGGATTGGGAAAAACCACACTCTCGAATATCATCGCCAACGAACTCGGAGTCGGCTTTAAGATAACTTCTGGTCCTGTACTCGATAAACCTGGCGACCTGGCGGGTATCCTGACTTCGTTGGAAAAAAACGATGTGCTCTTTATTGATGAGATACACCGTCTGTCGCCTGTCGTTGAGGAATACCTCTATTCGGCGATGGAGGACTATCGCATTGACATCATGATCGACAAAGGTCCTTCTGCACGCAGTATTCAGATCGACCTGAATCCGTTCACCCTTGTGGGTGCAACCACCCGTAGCGGCCTTCTGACAGCGCCTCTCCGTGCACGCTTTGGAATTAACATGCACCTGGAATATTACGAGCCAGAGACGCTGCAAGCCATCATAGAGCGCTCTGCAGGAATCCTTGGTGTTCCTATAACAGAAGACGCCGCCCTCGAGATTGCAGGACGTTCCAGAGGCACGCCTCGTATTGCCAACGCCTTGCTTCGTCGTGTGCGTGATTTTGCACAGGTGAAGGGGAACGGAAAAATCGATACGACGATTACCCGCATCGCACTTACGGCTCTGAATATCGACAAATACGGTCTCGATGAAATCGATAATAAGATCCTGCTCACTATCATTGATAAGTTCCGTGGGGGGCCTGTGGGTATTACAACCATCGCCACCGCTGTTGGTGAGGATGCAGGTACTATAGAGGAGGTCTATGAGCCTTTCCTGATCATGGAGGGCTTTATCAAGCGCACACCCAGAGGTCGCATGGTGACAGAACTGGCCTATAAGCATTTCGGACGTAACCCCTATGGCGGCAACATCATGGAGCCAAACCTATTTGAATAATTTGCTACCGCATGAGTGATAAGATAAAGACAGGAGTATTCGTTGGGAGTTTTAACCCGTTTACGATAGGACATGATTCTATCGTAAGACGCGCATTGCCGTTATTCGACCGTCTGGTTATCGGTGTTGTAGGCGACAATGTACACAAGCCTGATATGCCCTCGGCAGAGGAGCGGATTAAGGCCATCCGTGAACTCTATGCAGACCTGAAACAGATTGAGGTGAAATGCTATAACGGTCTGGCTATGGACTTCGCTAAGGCCGAAAACGCCCATTATATTATAAAAGGTGTACGTTCTGTGAGCGACTTCGAATACGAACAGCGGCAAGCAGACTTTAACCGCAGGATTGGCGGCATTGAGACCATTCTGCTATACACAGAACCAGAACTGGCCAGCATTTCATCGAGTGCTCTGCGCGAACTGCAGCACTTCGGCGTAGACGTCAGTCCTTATTTACCGAAAAAACAAAAGATATGATTACATATGAAGCAGAGGGAGTAAAGTTCCCCAATATCAAAAAGCGCGAAACGTCCAACTGGATCCGTCAGGTGGCAGCATCCTACGGCAAGAAAATCGGAGATATCGGCTATCTCTTTGTCAACGATGACAAGATCCTGGAAACCAACAACGAGTTTCTGGGGCATGATTACTATACTGACATTATCACTTTCGACTATACAGAAGGAAAAGTGATTAACGGCGATCTGATGATCTCACTCGATACCGTCTTCACCAATGCCGACAAATTCGGACGTCCCTACGATGAAGAACTCCATCGCGTCATCATTCACGGCATCCTGCACCTTTGTGGCATTAACGACAAAGGACCTGGTGAACGTGAACAGATGGAAGCCGCAGAAGAAAAGGCTTTGGCTATCAGATAACACCCATCACCTCTAAAGCCTTCTTGACAATCTCACTACGTTCGTTGAAGACGGAGAAATACTCGCTCATATCCCATAGGTCGCGAGCGATTAGCGCTTTCAACTGAAGACGGAGATAAGGCAGTGTCTTCTCCAGTTCGGCATCATCTTTTGGCTCTATCTTCTGTTTTGTTCCTTCGGCAAGCACTTCATCAACCAGACTCTGAGGCACTTCAAAGTTTTGCTTGAAGTCATCAAAGTCCTGCCAACGCTTGTGCAATTCCTTTCGGTGGTTATCCACATATCGCAGATTGGACTGGATAACGATAGATTTTGCGGCCAGTTCACGATGGTAACGCGTGTAAACGGTCGTATCAAGAGGTACATAATAATCAGGCATGATTCCTCCGCCTCCATAGACCGTCCGATGTTCACGAAGGGTTTCATATTTCAGAGAGTCTACGAAGTGGATGCTGTCGGCATTCGTCAACTCACCGCTCTTCAGACGATTCAGCACATCCATCGCATAGTCCTTACCCTCGCCTTTCTTGTAAGGCTTCTGAATACAGCGGCCAGAAGGCGTGTAATAGTGCGCTACCGTCAGACGGATCATCGAACCATCAGGAAGGTCAAGAGGACGCTGTACGAGGCCTTTTCCAAAGGTACGACGGCCTACCACCAGTCCACGATCCTGATCCTGAATGGCACCTGTCACAATTTCTGCCGCTGAAGCCGTATAGCTGTCAACCAAAACCACAACCTTGCCGTCTGTGAATCTTCCATTGCCGTGAGCCTTGTATTCTGAACGTTGTGTCCTGCGACCGTCTGTATAGACGATAAGGTCTCCTCGCTGCAGAAACTCATCGGCAATATCCACAGCTGCTTTCAGATAGCCGCCTCCGTTCTCTTGAAGATCAAGAATCAGGTCCTTCATACCTTCCATACGGAGTTTTTCAAGGCTGGCAACAAATTCCTCATGCGTCTGCGCACCAAAGTTACCTATACGGATATATCCAATACCAGGACGGATCATATAAGTCGCATCGACAGACTTCACAGGTATCTTATCGCGAACAACCGTAAAATACAGCTTATCCTTAATACCAGAACGAATAATACCAAGACGAACCTGAGTTCCCTTTGGACCACGAAGACGCTTCATGATCTCTTCCTTCGACATTTTTACGCCAGCAATCGCAGTATCATTCACAGAGACGATACGGTCGCCAGCGATGATGCCGACCTTCTCTGAAGGCCCATTGGTAACCGGCTGTATCACCATCAGCGTGTCCTGTATCATATTAAACTGCACACCAATACCCTCGAAATTACCATTAAGAGGTTCGTTCAGTTCCTTGACCTCTTTAGGTGTGGCGTAAGTAGAGTGCGGGTCCAGCTTTTCCAGCATGCCACGAATGGCGTCCTCAACAAGTTTTTTCTCATCGACGCTGTCTACATAAAGGTTATTAATCATAACCTCAGCCAACTGAAGCTTTCGCATCGGACTTCCATCGCCCCCATTAATCCGGAGCTGCGCTGATATCGGTGAAAAGCTTATGGCGAATACAATACAGAAAAGCACCCTCCAGTTTATCCTGGTAATCATAATTATCAATCTTTAATTCTTAATCATACACATCCTCTTCAGGACGGTCTTCCTCAATAACAAGGTTATCAATAATAAAATTCTGACGCTCCATCGTGTTCTTACCCATATAGTATTCGAGGAGTTTCTGTACCTGGTCGTTCTTATGCAATGTGACCTGTTCAAGACGGATGTCAGGACCAATAAAGCCAGCAAATTCCTCAGGCGAAATCTCACCAAGACCCTTAAAACGTGTAATCTCTGGATCTGGCCCCAACTCACTGATGGCATTCACACGCTCTTCCTCACTATAACAGTAACGGGTGATGAAGTCCGACTTCTTGTCGCCTTTCGCATCAGCCTCAGCGATCACCTGCTTGTTCTTAATCTTTGTACGACGATTACGGACGCGGAAGAGAGGGGTCTGTAGCACATATACATGTCCCTTCTTGATGAGTTCTGGGAAGAACTGCAGGAAGAAAGTGATGATCAACAGCCGGATGTGCATACCATCGACATCAGCATCAGTAGCCACAATGACCTTATTATAACGCAAGCTATCGAGTCCCTCTTCGATATCGAGAGCGGCCTGAAGCAGATTGAACTCTTCATTCTCGTAAACCACCTTCTTGGTGAGTCCGAAGCAGTTGAGAGGTTTTCCTCGCAGCGAGAAGACGGCCTGTGTATTCACATCACGGCTCTTGGTGATGCTTCCACTGGCAGAATCACCCTCTGTGATGAAGATGCTCGACTCCTCCTTACGCGAATCCTTGACATCAGAGAAATGGATACGGCAGTCGCGCAGCTTACGATTGTGAAGGTTCGCCTTCTTAGCCCGTTCACGAGCCAGTTTGGTGACACCTGCCATTGCCTTGCGGTCACGTTCGCTTTCCTTGATTTTACCTTCCAACACATCTGCCACATCAGAATGGATATGCAGATAGTTGTCCACTTCCTGCTTGATAAAGTCGCCGATGTACTTATTGATGCTCACCCCTTCTGGCGACATCACCGTTGAGCCGAGCTTAATCTTGGTCTGACTTTCAAAGATGGGTTCCTCAACATTGATTGATATCGCTGCCACAATACCTGTACGGATATCCCCATACTCATATTTGCCATAAAACTCCTTGATCGTTTTGGCGATATGCTCCTTAAAGGCACTCTGATGGGTTCCGCCCTGAGTGGTGTGCTGACCGTTCACGAAGGAATAATATTCCTCACCATATTGATTGGCGTGAGTAAAGGCAATCTCGATGTCCTCACCCTGCAGATGAACGATGGGATAGAGTGCATCGCTGGTCATACGGTCCTTCAGCAAGTCCTCGAGTCCATGACGAGAGAGAATACGACGCCCATTATACATAATGGTGAGTCCGATGTTGAGGTAGGTATAGTTGCGAAGCATGTTTTCCACAATCTCATCATGGAACTGGTAATTATGGAACATCGAGGCGTCAGGCTCGAAATAAATATAGGTACCGTTCTCGTCCTGCGTCGGCTCTGTGATATCGCTCTTCAGAACGCCACACTCGAAGGTGGCCTTACGCACTTTGCCCTCACGATAGCTGTGTACCTCGAAATGCGTACTCAGCGCATTGACGGCCTTTACACCCACACCATTTAGACCGATGGACTTCTTGAAGGCCTTCGAGTCGAACTTTCCACTGGTGTTCAGGATGCTGACGGAGTCGATAAGCTTACCCTGTGGGATGCCTCGTCCATAATCGCGGACAGAGATGCGGTGATTGTCTTCGATATTCACCTCGATACGGTCGCCGGCTTTCATCTTGAACTCATCGATGGAGTTGTCAAAGACCTCTTTCAACAAGACGTAGATACCATCTTCTGCCGACGAGCCGTCACCCAGACGTCCGATATACATACCTGGACGCAGGCGGATATGCTCCAAACCCGTTAGGGTGCGGATATTATCATCATCATAAATGATGTTTTCTTCAGGAATATTCTTATTTTCTTCTGCCATTTTCTGTTATAGTGTTTTGCGGAAACATCTTCTGCGCTTGTGCTGTTCGTGCTCCAGATACTGCCACTGGCTCTGTACCTTCTCGTTGGTTTCCAACTCCACGTTGGTCTCACCCCACTTGAAGCCATATTTCTGATAGCGTGGGATAAGATCGTAGAACAGCAGAGCGTTGGCACCCTTCTGCTGATATTCTGGAAGAATACCCACAAGCATGAGATCGACACACTCTGCCTTATGCATCTTCAATGCCCTCAGACAGTGCCACCAGCCGAAAGGCCACAGACGACCCCTGCGACACTTCTGCAAGGCACGCGTCATCGAAGTGATGGAAATGCCGATGCCGACGATATCATGGTTAGGCGTGTTCCAGTCTTCAATCAGGCAAATCAAGTCCATATCGAGCATGGGGAAATACATCTTCAGATATTCATCTATCTGAGCCTCAGTCATTTGCGAGTAACCGTACAGGTGGCCGAAGGTCTTGTTTACCACTTCGAGCACCTTGCGGCCAACCTGCTCCTTACCAAACACCTGGCTGCGCTTGGGGTGGGCTGGGTGCAGATTATAACGCTTCATTACCAGCTCGGCAATCTTCTTGAATTTCTCAGGAATGCCCTCCTTTGGAACGATGAGTTTGAACTCTACATAGTCGCTATCTTTCTCCCAACCACCTATCTGTTCGAGGTGCTTGGGGTAATAGGGGTAATTATAGATAGTAGCCATCGTACCCATCTGGTCGAAACCTTCGATAAGCATACCCTCGGGGTCCATATCGGTAAAGCCCAGTGGGCCGATCATCTCTGTCATTCCTTTCTCGCGTCCCCAGTCCTCAACGGCTTTGAAAAGCGCACGACTCACCTCAATGTCATCAATGAAATCAACCCATCCGAAGCGGACACTCTTACGATTCCAGCTCTCGTTGGCCCTGCGATTGATAATGCCTGCAATACGGCCTACCACTTTTCCGTCCTTATAGGCCAGGAAATACTCAGCCTCGCAGAACTCGAAAGCAGCATTCTTGTCTTTGCTGAGGGTATGAAGATCGTCACTGAACAAGTTGGGTGCATCATACTGATTGCCCTCATACAAATCATAATGAAAGTCGATGAAGGCTGCCAGACTCTTCTTGTCTGTTACCTTCCTAATCTCTACTGATGACATAATCTATTGTCTTTAAAGATTTAAATCGTTGCAAAGGTAACGAAAAAAAGGGAAAAAACAAAAGTTTTTAACCAATTTTTCTGCAAATAAACAGCTGATGACTATTTCCCTCAACCGTTGTGGCAAAGATAAATACCTCACCGCCCTCTTTCAGTTTCAGTCTTTTACGAAGTTCTGCGACTGAAATGGGGAAGTTACGCACAGTGACATTGGCCTTGCTGATACCCTCAAGAGCTGCTTTCAGATCGCGTTTGTTCATAGATGTTGTCCGTTCGATGATGAAACGGCGGCCTGGGAAATCGTCAATATCCTTATCAGCAACGAACAGATGGCTGTTCTTGTCCAACTGCACGACGGGAAAACGGCTCTGGAGCTCGTCGAAACAGCCAGCCTTCATCACTGAGGCATTTGGCTCGAAAAGGTATCTTCTTTCTCCTTCTGAGTAGCTGATACCTCGCTGGCTTTCCCCTTTAACTTCAAAGATACTCCCGTTATTCACGCAGATTACTTTCAGTGGCTTTTCCTCTTTCTCCATGATAAGCAAGAGCTCTTTACACTCATTATCCACAGAGACAATATGCACTTCGCTGACGTTACCTAAATCCTCGACAGCTTTCCTCCAATCCAGCATCGGCGAAAGTTTCAGCATCACCCGATCTGCCTTTTCAAGAAGCTCATCGCGTAACTCCAGCACATTAGGCGTACAATCAGCAATGCCGTAAGTCCTTCCGCCATGTTCGTCTCTTCT
>JAEENF010000010.1 GCA_016283605.1 Prevotella sp. | reverse complement strand
CATGAATCGCGACACCACTCATCACCACGTGGAGAATGTCATCGAGCGCGGCTGGAAGTTCTACGCTGAGCGCCCCTGGGCCGCAGGACTCTTCTATTGGACGGGCTTCGACTATCGCGGAGAGCCCAATCCCCTCCAATACCCTGCCCACGACTCTGAGTTCGGCATCCTCGACTACTGTGGATTCCCCAAGGACGAAGCGTGGTATCTGAAGTCGTGGTGGACGGACGAGCCCGTGCTCCATATCTTCCCCCACTGGAACCTGCAAGGGCATGAGGGGGAGGAGATAGACATATGGGCCTACAGCAATTGCGACGAAGTGGAATTGACGGTCAACGGCAAGAAGCTGGGCCGTCAGCCGATGCCCAAGAACGGGCACCTGAAGTGGAAGGCCGTGTACCAGCCGGGAAAGGTCGTGGCCTACGGCTATAAGAACGGCAAGCGCATCATGACGCAGACCATCGAGACCACCAAGGCTGCTTATCAGACGGTGCTGAAGGCCGATCGTCAGACGATCACCGCCGATGGGCGCGATGTAGCCGTCATCACCATCGAGGTACAGGACCAGAAGGGCCGTATCGTTCCTGACGCCTGTCCTATGCTGAACATCGCCCTTGAGGGACAGGCCCGCATACTGGGTGTCGGCAATGGCGATCCCATGTATCTGGGTAGCGACCATCCGAAAGAGCAAGACTGCAAGGCGTTCGACATCCCAGCCTTCAACGGTCTGGCTCAGGTCATCATCCAGAGTGACGAGACTCCTTCGACAGTCACCATCTCCTGCAAGGGCGAAGGGCTCAAGACGGGAAGCGTGAGCCTCAACACGAAGTAACGTCAGGACATAACAAGAGAGAGGGCAGACATCTTTTTCGCATGTCTGCCCTCTCTGATTTCTTTACTCAAAAGCTGTTAGTTTGCGGGCTGAGCAGGAGCTTCCTGAGCAGGAGCCTCTGCGGCGGGAGCCTCTGCAGCAGGGGCTGCAGCATCCTTCTGCTGACTGGCACCGAAACCAGGCAGGTTGTTAGGATTGGTGGCAGGAGCCTCGATGTTCTCCATCACTGAACCTGCACCTGCATTCTGAGGAGCCACGTATGCGCAAAGCACGCTGATGACAACCATAGCAGCAGCAAGGCCCCATGTGGTCTTTTCAATGAAGTCGGTGGTCTTGCGGACACCACCAATCTGGTTGTAGGTAGAGAAGTTTGATGCCAAACCACCACCCTTTGATTCCTGGATGAGCACGATGCCAATCATGAGCAGTGCTGCTACCACAATAAGAATAACTAATAATGTGTACATCTTTTTTACTATTATTTTTGTTTACTATTAATAATCAATTTCTCTAAGAAGCGTATTTGGTCTGCAAAGTAAGCATTTTTTTTCGGATAAACCAAAGATAATCGCCGAATAATTTCCAAAGCTTTCGAATATCTGCCCTGTTTTATGTAAATTCGGGCTAAAGTTTCAGTAAAATACCCTTCATCGGTTACATTTTCACTGTTTTCGACGGTTTCAACAACAGGGGGCGTCAACAGGGGTTCTTCACTGAGAATGATACGTCCTTTGTCAGTATTTATGAATGAATCTATCAGATTCTGTCCCTTCATTTCAGGAATGTCAGACTCCTCATGGTTATCGCCTTCCGTCTCAAGCAGATAGGCCACATAATCGACAGCCGCATCGGCGGGTGTAGGTTTGCGCTTCTCCTTCTTCGATTCTGAAGATTCCTCTTCCTTGGGGATAGACTCCAAGAAGTTGTCGATAAGGGTTAAGGTGCGGTTGCCCCCCTCCTGACTCCTGTCTTCTGACTCCTGACTCCTGTCTTCTGACTCCTGACTCCTGTCTTCTGTCTTCCTCAACTTATAGTGTGCGGCCTCGATCATCTGGAAGAGCACACGACGGTCGGTGATATAGATGGCTGCACGACGCAGCTCCTCATCGAAGGTGGGGTCGTGAAGCAGATAGAGGTTCTGGAGTAGCAACAGTCGGGCCGTCTGCCAATAGGGATACAAGGCCAGCTGTGAGCGCAACTCGTAGAGCGTGTCACGATCAAGGTGTTCCGGGTGGTGTATCAGTTCTATAATGTCCATGGGGCTTACCAATTGGCTACGGTGGCATTAAATATCTGGTCGCAGATGTCCTTGATCATCTGACCGACGAGTTCATCCTGAACGGAAGTCAGCGACTGTGTGGTGTCATAGCTCTGCTGAGCCGTGAACTGTTGCTCGAAGTCCTCGTTGTGGTTCACGTTGTTGGTGAATCTCACGTTGACGGTAATAGACAACTCCGTCTGTGCAGAGTATCCCTCGGCACTCACGGACTTGTTGCGCTGATCGTATTTCGTAATCTCACCTTCAAGTATCAGGTCGCCGTTACGCTTCACCTGCGTGAGCTTGGTACGGGTACGGAACTTATCCTTCAAGGCGTTATTGAACATCGGACCCATAGGACCCCACACATAACTGCTTCGAATGGGGAATTCGGCAATCTGGATGGTCTTCGTCTTGGTGTAGTCGATGTTTGAACCGTTGAACTTATAGCTCACGGAGCAAGAAGTAATGAATAGTGAATAGTGAATAGTGAATAGTATCACTACCACATACGCCATTCCTTTTTGCCAAAGATGCTTATTCATTCTCATTATTCACTTTTCACTATTCACTTCTCCAGCCCGTATTGCTTGAGTCTGCGATAGAGGGTTCTGTCACTGATGCCCAGTTCCTGAGCAGCTTTCTTGCGGTTGCCGTGATTGCGCTCAAGGGCCTTTTCGAGCATCTGTTTGCCGAGGTCGTTGAGATTCAGGTTCTCCGGCTCGTGTTCCGGCTCGATATATTCCTCAGCCTCAGCATCCTCAAGAGCAGGCGTGATAGGCTGGATGGGTTGGATGGGCGCCAGCTGGGTCGTGGGCAAAGGCTCGGCAGTAACCTGCTTGTTGCCTTGCACTTCCTCCATCTTCTTTTTCAGCGCTCCCATCTCACGGCGCATGTCATTGACGTTGCCACGCAACTCGAAGAGGATCTTATAGAGTATCTCACGTTCGTTCTCAAACGAATGATCGCCCTCCTTGTGGATTGTGGCCAACTGGGTGGTCTCCTGATCCTGAGGAATGAAACGGGCGAGGATCTCCGGAGTGATACTCCGCTCTGGGGAGAGGATGGAGATCTGTTCTGTGATATTCTTCAGCTGACGGACATTGCCCGGCCACTTATAACGCATCAGCAACTGCTTGGCATCGTCGGTGAGCACCACACGGTCCATCTTGTACTTCTCAGCCATCTGCAGGGCGAAGAGCCGGAACAGCAACACGATATCCTCACCACGCTCACGCAGTGGCGGCATCTGGATGGGGATAGAGTTCAGACGGTAGTAGAGGTCCTCACGGAAACGACCCTCACTGATGGCCTGACGGATGTTGACATTTGTCGCAGCGACGATACGCACATCAGTCTTCCTGACTTCCGTAGCACCCACGGGGATGTATTCGCCGGTCTCGAGCACACGAAGCAGACGAGCCTGGGTTGCCAAGGGCAGTTCACCCACCTCGTCGAGGAACAGCGTACCCTTGTTGGCGACGCCGAAATAACCTGGTGAGTCATTGATGGCACCAGTAAACGAACCCTTGACATGTCCGAAGAGCTCAGAGTCGATGGTACCCTCAGGGATACTGCCGCAGTTGATGGCGAAGTACTTCTCGCGTTTCCTCGGCGAATTGTCATGAATCACACGGGGAATGATCTCCTTACCCACACCGCTCTCACCGATGATGAGCACGGAGAGATCCGTCGGCGCCACCTGCAGGGCGACGTCGAGGGCATGGTTCAATGGCTCGCAGTTACCTACGATATTGTACCGTTGTTTGATGCTTTGAAGTTCAGAAGTCTTCATTTCGGCTGACAAAATTACACATTATTTCCGAGAAAACTGCAATTTTGGCAGAAATTAACTAGAAATCACGCATCTTTCTTATCAAACTTGATGAGAAGGAGGCCTATTGCGGTCCAAATGAGCTCTCTGACTCTCACCAGCAAGGCTACGAAGATACCAGCACGGGCCGTCATGCTGAGCCCCTCTGTCGACATCAGGAAGCCACCCTCACGGCCACCCAACTGGAGCGGCATGAAGAAGAGCATATTGGCGAAGAGTGTGGTGAAAGAGTAGATCAGTATGCACTGCGTGACCCTCGCCTCAGGCATGATGACCTGAAGGATAAAGAAGATCTCGAGGGTGGAGAGCAGTCTGCAGGTGAATTCCAGGACGACGGCGGTCAGGAACGTCCGTGGGTTCTGGTTGTGGAGGGCTGCTATCTGACTGTCGATATTGTCGAGTTTCTCGCGATTACGCTCAATGAAAGGCTGTGCCCACCGTTTCAACAGGGGGATATGACTCAGGATGTTCATGCCCGTCATCGCGATACCTTTCCTATAGCCACGCGCAAAGAACCAGATGGCCAGCAGACAGACGGCTGTGATGATAGGCAGGATGGCCCAGGTGAGCGGTGTCATCTTCTCTGTGAGGATGTAAAGAGGCACAGAGAGCAGCCAGAACCAGAAGTGACTGTAGATGTGTGTCATCACAAAGAGGATGACGGACGATGAAGCCCGTTGTGTGCCGATCTTCGGCGAGAGCGACATGATGCGGTAGGGTTCACCACCCATGAGTCCACCTGGTGTGGCGTAGTTCAGGGCGAAGGCCGAGACCGTGATCTTATAAAGCCACCAGAACCCGATGCCGTTCTTACGACAGACATGCTGTTCGTTGCCGATGCTGTTGATGATCAGATACCAGGAAGTGGTATTAAAGACATACAGGAAAGCCCACAATACCAGGACGTTCAGGAACCAGTATCCTGCGTGCATCATGCTGGCCCACACCTCTTTATAATCGAGTTGGGAGGCCATCACAATCAGCACGATCAGGCCAAAGATGAAGAAGGCGTTCTGGTATTTCTTCTTCACGACTCAGGTGCTGGCGGGTTGCTGTTGTCTGTCTCTGATGCCTTCGGCGGGAAAGGCTTCTTCTGGGCGAAGCGGGCCTTGTCACCATCCTCGCGCTTCTCATGGAAGAGCTTGGGTAACGGATTGGCCAACGGCTCATCATAATCTGCACGGTTGCGGAAGAAGTCGATGGCAGCATAGACGGCATGACGCAGCGAGGCTGGGTCGGCGATGCCTTGTCCTGCAATATCAAAGGCGGGACCGTGATCGGGCGTGGTGATGATAAAGGGGAAGCCCGTCTTGGTCTTGACACCATACTCCGTAGCCAAGGTCTTGAAAGGCACATTACCCTGATCGTCGTACATCGCCAGGATACCGTCGAAGTCGTTCTGATAGGCATTACCGAAGAAGTCGTCGGCGACAAAGGGACCGTAGGCCTGTATGCCTGCCTGCTCGAGCGACGCAATGGCTGGGGCAATGATATCCTTCTCTTCCGTGCCGGGCTGGGGATTCAGGGCCAGTACGGCGATGCGCGGATTCTGAATACGGAAGTCACGCTTCAGACAAGTGTGGAAAAGTTTACCTTTTGCCACGATGCTGTCCTGAGTGATACTCTGCGCCACTTCCTTGATCGGCAGACGATTAGTGGCAAGGGCTATACGGATATCATCAGAGAACATCACCAGCAACGAACGGTCTTCGCGGTCTGGCGTATTGCTGGCAACGACAGGCGCCTGAACCAGCACGTCATAAGCTCCTGCCTTCAGGTCTTCCTTGGCACGTTGCAGGGCCTTACGTGCGGCCTCTGCCGACTCTGGCGTAGGCGTACCCAGTTCTACCTTCACCTCCTCTTCGAAAGCAGCCAACAGGTTCAGCCGTCCGTCGCGGGCATCCTCTGCCTTAGAGATAACACTGAACGGGGTCTCCAAATGCAGGGTATTCCGATGATAGGTGGCAGCCTTGGGACTACCGTATATAATAGGTGTACACAGTTCGAGCATGCCCGGGTCCTCAAAAGCCTTGAGAATCACCTCATAACCGATGCCGTTGGTGTCGCCATGCGTGATGGCCACGCGAATCTTTCTTTCTTCCATATCTTTTTTACCTTTTTACTTTTTTACCCTTTTACTTTTTTCGCCGTCGAGAGCAGACCGCAGGCCGCAAAGATATCCTGGCCTCTGCTGGCTCTGATTGTCGTAAACACCCCGTGAGCCGTCAGATAGTCTCTGAGTACCTCCATACGTTTCTCGTCACTGCCTGGCAGATCGACACTGGGAATCTCGTGGAAACGAATCAGGTTGACACGACAGTCCAGTCCCTGCAGGAGTCGGATGATCTCACGGGCATGCATCTGGGTGTCGTTCAGTCCTCCGAAACAGATATACTCGAAGGAACAGCGCCGCTGGTGGGAGAAGTCGTACTGCCGCAACAGCGCGACGGTCTCTTCGATACTCATCTGACGTTCTGCCGGCATCAGCATCTGCCGTTGTTCGGGTAAAGGCGAGTGCATGGAGATCGCCACATGACATTCGCTCTCGTCGAGAAAACGTTTCAGTTTGTTTTTCACGCCTACACTACTCACCGTGATACGTCTCGGACTCCAGGCGTAGCCCTCGTTGGCCGTCAGGATCTCCGTAGCCCGAAGGACGGCATCAAGGTTATCCATCGGCTCGCCCTGACCCATAAACACGATGTTGGTCAGTTGTTCACGTTCTGGCAGGGCATAGATCTGATTCAGGATGTCGGCAGCAGTCAACTGACCCTCGAATCCCTGCTTACCCGTCTGACAGAACAGACAGTTCATCTTACAACCCACCTGACAACTCACGCAGAGTGTGGCACGGTCGTGGTCGGGGATAAAGACTGTCTCTACGAATTTCCCTGTATTGGCATCATCCGACGTCCTGACAGGAAAGAGGTATTTAATGGTGCCGTCCTTTGACCGCTGACAATCCAACGGCTCCATGGCTCCTACTTCGAAGTGCTCTGCCAACTTCTCACGGTTGACCTTCGAGATATTGGTCATCTCGTCGATACTCCTGACATGTTGCTGATAGAGCCATTTCATGATCTGCCCGGCAGTGAAGCCTGGCATACCGAGTTCCGTCACGGCGGTCTTGAGTTCGCCGAGCGTTAACCCTATAAGAGCCCTCTTATTTCCGTCCATTCTACCTTTTTTTGAAAAAACTGCTGCAAAGTTAGTCATTTTATTTTGTTTTCCCACGAAAAACTCGTATCTTTGCACATATTTTAATAATAAAGACTCAAAATGCGAGAAAAAATAGACTGCTTTTTGCCTTATGACGGCCTAATCACCCAAGACATTGCCATCCAGCTACGTGGCAGCAGAACGGTACAGAACATCTTTCTGATGACATCGTCGGCACAGGCGGAACTGCCTGAGGCGATTTCTGATGCCAGATGGTTGAAAGTGGGCAACCTGACGAGCAGCAACACGATGATGGAGGTGGCGGAGAACGCCAAGGCCGACTATGTCCTGTTGGTAACGAAGGTGGCCAAACTGACCATCGGTCAACAGGCCTTAGAACGTATGCTCCGTGTGGCTAGCGACTCCAATGCGGCTATGGTCTATGCCGACCGCAGCGGACATCCTGCCATCGACTACTTCACGGGGAGTATCCGCGACGACTTCGACTTTGGAGCATTGCTGCTCATCAAGACCTCACTGCTCCACACGTTTGCCATGCAGGCCGGAGAACACGACTATCATTATGCCGGACTCTATGCCCTGCGTCTCTTCCTGAGTCGTGAGGGGAGCATCTTCCACATCAACGAATGCCTGTACACGGAAGAAGAGACCGACCTGAGGGCCTCGGGTGAGAAACAGTTCGACTATGTGAATCCCTCCAACCGCGACGTACAGATCGAGATGGAACATGCCGCCACGGCCCATCTGGATGCCATCGGCGCCAAGATCGACCCTGCATTCTATCGTCGGCCTGACTTCAATGAGCAGGACTTCGACGTCGAGGCCTCGGTAGTCATTCCCGTCTACAACCGTGAGAAGACCATCATGGATGCGGTGAACAGTGCCCTGGGACAGAAAGCCAACTTCAAGTTCAATGTCATTGTGGTGGACAACCACTCCACCGACAAGACCACAGAACTTCTTGACAGTCTGCACGATGAGCGACTGATCCATATCATCCCCGATCGTCATGACCTGGGCATCGGTGGCTGTTGGAATGTAGCCATCAACGATGACCGCTGTGGACGTTTCGCCGTACAACTGGACTCTGACGACCTCTATTCTTCGCCAAAAACCCTCCAGCAAATTGTTGAAGCCTTCTACAAACAGAATGCCGCGATGGTGGTGGGTTCCTACCGGATGTGCGACTTCGACCTGAACACCTTACCGCCAGGTCTGATTGCCCATAAGGAGTGGACCGATGAGAACGGGCCGAACAACGCCTTGCGCATCAATGGCCTTGGCGCACCAAGAGCCTTCTTTACGCCCCTGCTCCGACAGATCCAGTTCCCCAACACGTCGTATGGTGAAGACTATGCGCTGGGACTGATCTTCTCACGTCATTACCGCATCGGACGCATCTATACAGAGCTCTATCTGTGTCGCCGCTGGGGCGGAAACAGCGATGCGGCCCTGAGCATCGAGAAGGTCAATGCCAACAACCTCTATAAAGACCGTCTTCGTACACTGGAGATCATAGCCCGTCAGCAAATGCTGCAAGGCAAGCAGGAACTCATCCCTGACTCTCCCCTGCAACGGTTCTTCAATCGTCAGCTGGAGAAGTGGGACGAAGTCCGGCACCGCTATCATGACCTCAGGAGTGTCCAGACACGAGAGCTGACGGTGGGCACCTCGTCCATCCACGTCCAGTGGAATCCTGCCCGGATGGTGTCGACAGGTGCGAAGATCGATCCCAAGTCCATCCAGGAGCGGCCTTGTTTCCTCTGTGAACAGAACCGCCCGAAGGAACAGGTGAAGAAAATCATCGACGGCCAGTACGAGCTGTTGGTGAACCCCTACCCTATTCTTCCGCAACATTTCACCATACCCTCAGTAAAACACCAGCCCCAGCGGATTATCAACTGCTATAGCGAGATCCATAAGCTGCTGGAGGAATATCCTGAGATGATGGTCTTCTATAACGGTCCGCAGTGTGGGGCCTCAGCACCCGACCATGCGCATTTCCAGGCTGGCACGTGTGGCGTACTGCCCCTGCAGATGGCCTGGCAACGGCTCTCACGCAACCTGTCGTTGGTCATCAGTCTCAACGAGAATGAGGACATCTCCATCATCGACGACTACCCCTGTACGGCCTTCGTCATCCGCAGCCGTTCGGTCTATGGCGACGAACAGTTGTTCCGCAGACTTTATGAGGCACTGCCTGCCGTAGAGCCGGAACCGATGTTGAATATCGTCAGCTGGCGACGCGACGATGACTTCCTCTCCGTGGTCTTCCCACGCACCAAGCACCGTCCTGACTGCTATTTCAAAGAGGGCAGCGAACAGTTCATCATCTCTCCAGGTGCACTCGACATGTCGGGACTCATCATCACGCCCCGCCAGGAAGATTACGAACGTCTCACCCCAGAGATTGCCCTGAGCATCCTCGACGAGATCACCCTCAAGGGCGACGCCCTGCAACAGGTCATCGACCATCTACACCAGGACAGCGGTAGTAAACTCTCAACTCTCAACTCTCAGTTCTCCACTCAAAAGGAGCCCAACGTCTCCGTTGGCATCGTCAGTGCCGAGCGCATCTCCTTCACTCTGAACAGTCCGTACACGGCAAAGGGCGAGACCCTGACAGGCGAGCAGGTGGTGGAGTTCTCTGAGGGTGGCATCCTGTGGCGTGGTAACCAGTACCGCGAACTCACGTTCAGTCCTGCGGATGACGATGCTTCGTTCTCGCTGCGCGACGTCACCATCGGCAAGGACTTCCACTGGGAACGTAAACAGACACAGGTATTCTGTGGGACGCTCCATCTGGTCGTCGAGGCCGATAAGATTGTGGCCATCAACGAACTGCCTGTGGAGCGCTATCTCACCAGCGTCATCTCCAGCGAGATGTCGGCTACGGCATCACTGGAATTCCTCAAGGCACATGCCGTCATCTCCCGATCCTGGCTCCTGGCACAGATGGAGAAGCGCAAGAAGCAGGAAAACGGTTCTACAGCTTTCTTCTCGTTCATCAAGAAAGACGATGAGCTGATCCGTTGGTACGACCGTGAGGACCATGTCATCTTCGATGTCTGTGCCGATGACCATTGCCAGCGTTATCAGGGCATCACCACCAAGAGCCGTGTAACAGCAGAGCAGGCCATCAATGAGACCCGTGGACAGATCCTGTCCTATGGCGATGAGATCTGCGATGCACGTTTCTCGAAATGTTGCGGTGGTGAGACCGAAGAGTTCCAGTACTGCTGGGAGGACAGTCCGAAGCCCTATCTGGTTTCCTTCCATGACCCCTACTGTGACACCCACGACGAACAGATCCTCTCACAGGTGCTCAACGACTACGACCAGGAGACGCCCGACTTCTACCGTTGGACGGTGGAGTATACGCAGGAAGAACTCTCCGAGCTCGTCAATCGTAAGTTGAATACCGACTTCGGCCTGATCACCGACCTCATCCCTCTGGAGCGAGGCAAGAGCGGTCGTATCTGGAAACTGAAGATTGTAGGTACGAAGAAGACCTTCACCATCGGCAAGGAGCTCGAGATCCGCCGCGCCCTCAGTGAGACGCATCTTTATTCCTCGGCCTTCGAAGTCGAGAAGAGTGTGGATTCTCAACTCTCCACTCTCCACTTTAAACTACACGGACGGGGCTGGGGTCACGGCGTAGGTCTCTGTCAGATCGGTGCCGCCGTCATGGGCGCCCAGGGCAAGACCTACGATGAGATCCTCCTCTTCTATTATCGTAACGCAAAAATCAAACGACTATATGAATAAAAGAAACCCTTGGGCCTGGGTGCCCACACTTTATTTTGCAGAAGGTCTGCCCTACGTGGCCGTGATGACCATCTCGCTCATCATGTACAAGCGTCTCGGCCTGTCGAATGCCGACATCACGCTTTACACGTCCTGGCTTTATCTCCCTTGGGTCATCAAACCCCTGTGGAGTCCGTTTATCGACATCATCAAGACCAAACGCTGGTGGATTGTCGTCATGCAGATCCTCATCGGTGCGGCCTTGGCGGGTGTCGCCTTTACCATTCCCGGGCCTTACTGGTTGCAGGGTTCACTGGCCTTCTTCTGGCTGATGGCCTTCTCCAGTGCTACCCACGACATCGCGGCCGACGGCTTTTACATGCTGGGCCTCGACCAGCATAAGCAGGCCTATTTCGTGGGCATCCGCAGCACATTCTATCGTATTGCGACCATCGTCGGACAGGGTCTGCTGGTCATGCTAGCGGGCAATCTTGAGGTCCTGACACGGAATATCAAGTACTCGTGGAGTCTGATGTTCTATGGTATGGCAGGACTCTTCATCGCCTTCTGGCTATGGCATCAGTACGTCCTGCCCCGTCCTTCTGAGGACAAAGGCATCGAGAAGATGCGGAGCCAGGATATCATGCAGGAGTTCTGGACCACGCTGAAGACGTTCTTCCAAAAGCCTCAGGTGTGGGTGGGCATCTGTTTCATGCTCTTCTATCGCATGCCCGAAGGACTCTTGGCTAAGGTCAGCGCCCTCTTCCTGATTGATGCTCAACACAATGGCGGTCTTGGACTTTCACCTGCAGAATATGGTCTCGTACAGGGTACCGTCGGTGTGATCGGCCTGACGTTAGGTGGCATCCTGGGCGGTATCGTGGCCAGTCGCGACGGACTGAAACGATGGCTCTGGCCGATGGTGATGGCGATAACGTTGCCCGACCTGGTGTATGTCTATCTGGCCTATGCCCTCCCGAACAGTCTGATGATTGTCAACGTCTGCATCTTCATCGAGCAGTTTGGCTACGGTTTCGGTTTCTCGGCCTATATGCTATACCTTATATATTATAGTCAGGGAAATCACAAGACGGCCCATTATGCCCTCTGTACCGCCTTGATGGCACTCTCGATGATGATT
>JAEENF010000113.1 GCA_016283605.1 Prevotella sp. | reverse complement strand
CAAACAAATAATTTGATAAGAATTAAAAAAATCCAAAGAAATAATTCAGTCATAATCGAAAAAATCCAAAGAAATATGACCTAGGCTATCGGACACATTACAATTTTTCGCAATGTTTTTGGAGGCTGTTTGACAACTTTTATGCTTTAGTCGTTGATGTATGACTTTGTTGTCATGTCGTAGTACAGGGCTTCCAACTCGGCCAGAGTCAGTTTCTCCACACTATGCTCAATGATACGTATCAGCTCATCGCGCCGATAGTCATCTGACTGATATTTATTCATATATGCCATAGTCTATTCTTCTTTAATCACTGGCATATTCGCCTCTTTCCATGCGAGGATGCCACCTTTGAGGTTCACACACTTATAGCCGACATCAGCCAACTTACCAGCTGCATTAGCTGAGCGGCGACCACTGCGGCAATAGACGGCGATAGTCTTGTCTTTCGGCAGCTTAGCCTGGGCCTGTTCCACGAAGTCATTCTGAAACTGGTCAATAAGGATAGCTCCCTTAATATGCCCTTCGGCAAACTCATCGGCTTTACGCACGTCGAGGATTACCACATTGGAGTCTGCACTCAGTTCGGCAAACTCCTTCACATCATAATTTTCAAAGTTCTGTTGGCCACAAGCTGTAGTAAGCCCAAGTGCGGCGAACAAGCAAGTCAAAATCTTTTTCATTTCCTAATAATTCTCAAAATCAGCTACAAAGGTAGCAATTATTCATTTATTTTTCGTATCTTTACACCCAGATTTAATATGTTTTGTGAAATGATAGACCAGATTATCGACTTTCTGATGAATGAGGAAGAGGCCAAGGAAATGGGATTCCTGCATTGTGAGGTAGAAGAATAAATTGATGACATGAGCATAAAACTGATTATATTCGACTTTGACGGAACGCTGGGCGACACCCGACGGAACATCGTCACGACGATGCAAATGACCATCAAAGAGCTGCAGCTGCCAAGTCGCACTGAGGCAGAATGTGCTTCCACTATAGGTTTGCCATTGGCCGGATGCTTCAGGACACTGTTCCCTGATATTCAGGATGAACTCATCCCCCAATGTGCAGAGACTTACCGCAGGATATTCAATGAGAATCTGCAGAAGATTACGCCGGAAGCCTTTCCTGGTGTTGTCAAGACCTTGAAAGCTCTGAAGGAGCAAGGCTTTGCACTCACAATCGCATCGTCACGTTCGCGCAATTCTCTCACGGAGTTGACTCGAGATATGGGCATTGCAGACTACATATCTTATTTAATTGGGGCAGATGACGTGAAGGATGCGAAACCCAAGCCGGAACCTGTGTTGAAGACCCTCGCAGCGATGCACTTTGATGCCAACGAAACTCTCGTTGTCGGAGATATGGCCGTTGACATCCTGATGGGAGCCAATGCTGGGACAAAGACTTGTGGCGTAACATGGGGCAATGGAAGCGTAAAAGAACTTCAAGAAGCAGGCGCCGACTATATTATTGACAGAATGGAAGATCTTATCAATTTCAGTCTTTCAGATGTGGAACAATGAACGAAAAGTAAAATATACTAAGATGATGAAAAAGATTCTATTCGCTTTCGCTGCCATGATTGTTTTGGCAGCATGTGGCAACAAACAAGTAGTCGCATCTGCTGAGGGAGACGGAGCAAGTCATGAAGTGGCCTTTGAGGTGGCCAAGAACTACTTCTTCAAGAATGATCAGGAGATTCCTTCGAGTCCGAAGATTATGACTGCGGAGGAGTTTGGTGAACTTTTCGGTATGGCCACGACTATGGGCAAGGATGGCAAACCTACGGAGATTGACTTCACCAAGCAGTTTGTGCTGGCCATCGTATTGCCTGTAACGAATCTCGCCACGGAAATCACTCCAGACAGGTTTGAAGAGAAGGGCGACACGCTTCTCTATTTTTTCGATGCCAAGGTTGGAGAGGCTCAGTCCTATAGCATACAACCCATCTCACTCATCATCCTCGACAAGAAGTATGCAGACAAGACAGTTGTGATGGTTAACGAGCAGGTGAAAGATTATTACGCAGCCGTCGAACGCTATTTGGCAGAACAGATTGCCGGCTACTATGCTAAGGGCGAATACTGTGTACCCGTCTACCAAGAGGTGGCTGTCAATGCGGATGATTCCACAGACATCCGTATCTGGGGCGACTTCTGGGTGTACAACTACAAACAGGAAGGCGACACGCTGAAATGCGTCTCCGGCGGCAGTCATCCCGGCCTGATGCACATCTGTCAGACTGGAGAAAACTTTTATGTGTCGGCATTCGAGCAGGTGGAGGATGGCTCTCGCTTCTTGCCCAGTGCCAAGCGCATCTTCGGAGAGTATTTCGAAGCCTTCCAAATCCACCACAGCGATAGCGACGAGCATGAGTCGCTCAGGCATGATGTGCTGCGGGCATTCGTTCGCGACCACGGTCTCACAGCCACCATGTATCAGGACTACGGCTGGCCTGCAAAGGAACTGAAATGACAAGAGCGTTGGTAGAAATAATATAAAAACATAACAAATATGGATCGCAGTCAGGAAATAATCCGTACCAGTTGGATTGGCATCGCCGCAAATGTGTTGTTGGCCGGATTTAAGGCCGCAGTGGGCATCCTGGCCAGTAGTGTGGCCATCGTGATGGATGCCGTCAACAACCTGAGCGACGCACTGTCGAGCGTCATCACTATCGTGGGCACCAAGCTCTCTCAGCGTCCTGCCGACAGGAAGCATCCCTTCGGCTTCGGGCGTATTGAGTACTTTAGTGCCATCATTATCGCTGTCATCGTGTTGTCGGCGGGTATCACCTCGCTCATCGAATCAGTGAAGAAGATATTCGACCCCACGGAGCCTTCGTACACCACGACTACACTGGTGGTCATCATCGTGGCTATTGTGGTGAAACTTATCCTTGGCCAATATGTCAAGAAGAAGGGCGAACAACTGAAGAGCGACGCGTTGATTGCCTCCGGCTCTGATGCACTGTTCGATGCCGTCATTACGCTGGCTACGCTTGTCTCGGCGGGTGTCATGTTGCTGTGGGGTGTATCGCTCGACGGTATCTTGGGCGCTCTGATTTCCATCGTCATCATCAAGGCTGGTATCGAGATGCTGGCCTCGCCCGTCAATGAACTGCTGGGCACGAGCATTTCGGCAGACTTCGCCAAACAGATTCAAAAAGAGGTCTTGGACTTCGAGGGCGTACACGGCGTGTTCGACCTGATACTGAATAATTACGGCCCTGACGTGAAGATTGGTTCGCTGCACATCAACGTCTATGACGCAATGTCGGCCTACGACATTCACGGTCTGACACGACGGATTTCCACGCAGATGTACGAGTGTCATGGCATCATTATGACTATCGGAGTATATGCTGTAGCTACAGGTGAAAATCGTCGTGCCGAGTTACAGTCGAAGGTGATGCAAACACTCGCCGCCCATAAGGATATCGTTCAGGTACACGGCTTCTACTATTCCGAGAAGAACAACTATCTCTCCGTCGATGTTGTCCCTGATATCTCCGTCCATGACGATGTCGCCTTTGTCAGACAGCTTACTACCGAGCTTCAGCCGTTAGTGCCCGACCAGCAAGTGGTCATCGTTGTGGATCATAACTATATAGAATGAAGCATTATGAAACTAAAACAGACTTTTTTTGCCGCTCTCGTGCTGATGGCACTGACGGCATGTAAGAACAATGTGAAGGAAACGGCAGACATCATCGATCTGCCCCGTGCTGAAACCCCTGACAGCGTGGCTCAGGCCTTGGACGGCTTCTTCGAGCAGGCCGCCAGCGACTCGATGGACATCCACAGCGTGATGATTGTCCGCGATGGCAGCGTCATCTATAGCCGCTGGCAGAGCGAGGGCGTGGATACTGTGCCTCATGTGCTCCACTCCGTCAGTAAGACCTTTACCGCTACCGCTGTGGGCCTCGCCATTGCCGACGGGAAGCTGGCGCTGACAGACAAAGTGATTGACTTTTTCCCCGACAAACTGCCCGCTGAGGTGAGTGACAATCTGAAGGCGATGACCGTGCGCGACCTGCTGACGATGTCGTGCGGCCACGACGAGGAACCGACAGGACAGCGCGAGGAGGGCGTAGACTGGGTCGAGGCTTTCCTCGCTTGGCCTGTGGTGTATGAGCCAGGCACGTTCTACCTCTACAACAGCCTCGGTACTTATATGTGCTCCGCCATCGTACAGAAGGTGACGGGCGAGAAGGTGGTAGATTATCTCGACGCCCGCCTCTTCCAGCCCCTCCATATTGACAAGCCCATGTGGGAGGAAAGTCCGCAGGGCATCAACTGTGGCGGTTGGGGACTTTACCTGAAGACCGAGGACCTGGCGAAGATGGGCCAGTTGCTCTTGCAGAAAGGTGAGTGGAACGGCCAGCAGTTGATTCCCGCTGAGTGGGTGGCCGAGATGTCGAAGAAACAAGTAGAGAGTATTAATCCCGGCACGCGCATGGAGGACGCTGCGGCTAAGGGCATGACCAAAGAAACCAGCGATTGGATGCAAGGCTACGGCTATCAGATGTGGCGTTGTCGGCCTGACTGTTTCCGTGCAGATGGTGCTCGCGGTCAGTACATCATCGTTGTGCCTGACAAGAATGCCGTCATCGCCATCACCTCCGACAACGGCGACTTGCAAGGCGAACTTAACCTCGTGTGGGAGCGCATCCTGCCTGTATTATAAACAAAGACGCATGATGAAGATTCTTATGATTGGTGGTACGGGCACGATCAGCAGTGCCATCACCCGACAGTTAGCTGAGAGCGGACACGAGCTGTGGCTGCTGAACCGAGGCACGCGCAAGCAGGAGGTGCCCGGAAGTGTGAAACAAGTGATTGCCGACATCGACGACACGCAAGCTGTGCTCGCTGGTCTGGGCGACGTGCAGTTCGATGCTGTCTGCGAGTTCATTGGCTTCGTGCCGGAGCAGGTGGAGCGCGACATCCGTCTGTTCCGCGGTCGCACGCGGCAGTATGTCTATATCTCGTCGGCCTCGGCCTACGCGAAGCCGGTGCGTAGTCCATATATTACCGAGGGAACTGCGCTGGCGAATCCCCACTGGCAATATTCGCGCAACAAGATTGCCTGCGAGGAACTCCTGATGCGAGAGTATCGCGACAATGGATTCCCCGTGACCATCGTCCGCCCCTCGCACACCTATTGCGAACGCGGTGTCCCCGTCAGCATCCACGGGCCGAAAGGCAGTTGGTCTGTGCTGAAGCGGATGCTGGAGGGCAAGCCCGTGCTTGTGCATGGCGACGGTTCTTCGCTGTGGACGCTGACGTGGAACGAGGACTTCGCGCGCGGCTTCATCGGACTGCTGGGCAATCCGAAAGCCATCGGCGAGGCGTTCCAGATTATGAGTGACGAACAGCTGACGTGGGACCAGATCTATGAGTGCGTCGGCCAGGCATTGAACGTTACGCCAAAGCTCTATCACGTCGCCTCCGACTTTCTGGCTGCCGTCTGTCCTGCCGACTACGACTTGGAGGGCAACCTCATCGGCGACAAGGCGGCAACGGTCATCTTCGACTGCACCAAGCTGAAGCGTGCTGTCCCAGGATTCCAGGCTACGACTCGTTTCGATGAGGGTGTTCGCCGTTGTGTGGATTACCTCCTCGCTCACCCCGAGCTGCAAGTGGAAGACCCCGAGTTCGACCAGTGGTGCGACAAGGTCATCGAATCGCAAGAGCAGGCAAAGAAGATTTGCCTGTCAGCCGAATCTACACAACATTGATGGCTTTGCCGCTCAGGAACGAACGGACATTGTCTGTGGCAACCTGTATCAGACGACTGCGAGCCTCTTTCGTGGCCCAGGCGATGTGAGGGGTGATGAAGGCATTCGGCTGTTTCAACATCGGATTGTCTGCCTTTGGCGGTTCCTCGGTGAGCACGTCGGCGCAGAAGGCGGCAAGTCTCCCTTCTTCAAGAGCCTTGGCAACAGCCTGATCGTCCACCAACGGTCCGCGTCCGGTATTGATGAGAATGGCCGTGGGCTTCATCAGTCGTAGTGTCTTGCCGTTTATCATCTGACGGGTACTGTCTGTCAGCGGACAATGCAGCGAAACCACATCCGAGGTCGAGAGCAGTTCTTCCAATGAAGCCTTCTCGATGCCAGCAGGTAAGGCTCCTGCGGCCTTGCTCGTCAGCGCTTTCACCTTCATGCCGAAGGAGAGCGCTATCTGAGCCACACGCCGTCCGATGTTTCCCAGTCCAACGATGCCGAAGGTCTTATCTGCCAACTCCGTCAGTTCCGTATCCCAATAGCAGAAATCGGTATTCGTGCTCCAACGGCCTTTACGATTGAGAATGGCGTAATGCTCCGTACGGTTTGTCACAGTCAGCAAATGTGCAAACACCATCTGCGCCACGCTCTCCGTGCTGTAGGCAGGAACGTTGGTCACGATGATGCCCCGTTCGCGGGCAGCCTCAATGTCCACCACGTTATAGCCCGTAGCCAGCACGCCGATATATCTCAGCTG
>JAEENF010000112.1 GCA_016283605.1 Prevotella sp. | reverse complement strand
TACCACAGAGAGTAACGTCGTTACCTACGAGGTTGTCATCTCTGCCCCCAACGTAGACCTGAAGCTGAAACCAGGTCTTACGGCCAATGTCACCATCTATACCCTTGAGAAGAACGATGTACTTGCTGTACCCGCCAAGGCTCTGCGTTTCCAGCCTAACGAGGCACTCCTCCAGAAGGACGAGACCATCGAGGACTGCGAAGGCAGAAGCAAGGTATGGACTAAGGAAGGTAACGTCTTCAAGGCTCATAAGGTAGAAACCGGTACCACGAACGGTGTGATGACAGAGATTCTCAGCGGCATCGCTCCTGGTACAGAGGTGCTCACCGACTTCAACATCTCTGGTGGAGAGATGGGTATGCCTGAGCAACAGGCCACCAATCCCTTCATGCCGCGTCCAGGCAACAGGAACAGAGCCGGACAAGGCCAAGGACAAAACAGTAACGGCGGTGGTCAAGCACCAAGAAGACAATAAGTTATGGCAGAAGACAACAGAAAAGTAGTCATCGAGCTGCAGAACGTGAAGCGTTACTTCCAGGTCGGAGAGGAAACGGTGAAGGCTCTGCGAGGTGTCTCGTTCAAAATCTACGAGGGCGAATTCGTCACCATCCAGGGTACTTCAGGCTCGGGCAAGTCCACACTATTGAACCAATTAGGCTGTCTTGACACCCCCACCTCAGGTGAATACTTCCTCGACGGCATTAGTGTGCGCACAATGTCGAAGACTAAGCGGGCCAAGTTGCGTAACCGTAAGATTGGCTTTGTGTTCCAGAGTTATAACCTGCTGCCAAAGACCACTGCCCTGGAGAATGTGGAGCTTCCGCTAATGTATAACTCGGAGATTTCAGCTTCGGAACGTCGCGAGAAGGCCATCAAGGCTCTGCAGGCCGTAGGACTGGGCGATCGTATGTATCACAAGTCGAACCAGATGTCGGGTGGTCAGATGCAACGTGTGGCCATCGCCCGCGCATTGGTGAACGACCCTGCCGTATTGCTCGCCGACGAAGCTACAGGTAACCTCGACACACGCACCTCTTTTGAGATGCTCGTGCTCTTCCAGGAACTTTATAAGCAGGGTAACACGATTATCTTTGTGACCCACAACCCTGAGATCGCCGAATACGCCAGCCGCAATATCAATCTGCGCGATGGTAAGATTCGTGAGGACACTATCAATACGAACATCAAGTCGGCTGCTGAGGCTCTGGCCAAACTACCCGTACAAAACGATGATTAAGAAGTGAATAGTGAACAGTGAATAGTGAATAGTTAAGATGAATATACTAAATCTGTTTAAAGTTAGTCTGAAGGCCGTCGCCAACAACAAGATGCGCTCCTTCCTCTCGATGCTGGGTATCATCATCGGTGTGGCAGCAGTAATCATCATGATGGCCATCGGACAAGGCTCAAAGGAGAGCATCCGCAAGGAACTCTCCACGATGGGAACGAACTTGCTGACCATCCGTCCTGGTGCTGATATGCGAGGAGGCGTCCGTCAGGATCCCTCTGCGATGCAGACCTTGAAGATGGCCGACTACGAACGTATCGTCCGCGAGAAGAAGTTTGTGACGAAAGTGTCTCCCGAGGTCACTGCCTCAGGACAGGCTATCTATGGAAATAATAACACCAATGCCTCGATGTACGGTGAATCCATCGACTATCTCGATATCCGCCAGTGGACCATCGAAGAGGGTGAATGTTTCACGGAAGAGGACATCAAGAAGGCCGCTAAGGTGTGTGTAGTAGGAGCCACGATCGTCAAGGAACTCTTCGGCGGGACTGACCCTATCGGCAAAACCATCCGATTCAAGTCGATTCCCATGCGTATCGTCGGTGTGTTGAAGTCAAAAGGTTATAACTCTTGGGGTATGGACCAGGATAATGTCATCATCGCACCTTACACCACGGTGATGAAACGTATCGCTGCCCAGACCTACTTCTCGAGTATTGTCTGCTCGGCTATTACCGAGGAGCTCTCCGATGCTGCCATCGAGGAACTGACGCAAATCCTGCGCGACAACCACAAGCTAAAAGATGAAGCCGCTGATGATTTCACCATCCGTTCACAGGCTGAGATGATGGAGACGATGTCGTCAACGATGGACACGGTGACCATTATCCTCGTAGTGGCCGCTGCCTTCTCACTGCTCGTAGCAGGTATCGGCATCATGAATATCATGCTCGTGAGTGTGACGGAGCGTACAAAGGAAATCGGACTCCGTATGGCTGTAGGCGCCACAGGCCCCGTTATCTCCTTACAGTTCCTCATCGAGTCAGTATTGATATCAGTGACGGGAGGACTGATCGGTGTCCTTGTGGGCATCGGAGCCAGCACCTTTGTCTCGAGCTTCGGTATGCCCAGCAGTGTGCCTGCATGGAGTATCTACGTCTCCTTCCTGGTCTGTGTGTTCATCGGTGTACTCTTTGGATACATCCCCGCACAGAAGGCTGCTAACATGGACCCGATAGAAGCTATCCGACATGAATAAGAAACTGTACATCTTCCTTCATGTAGGTATCTGGTGCTTCATGTTCCTGTCGCCGTGGACCTATCTTCGCGGCAACGGGACTCCCTTTCTGCACTACTTGATGAGTTGTATGTCGCCATTCCTGATGATGGTGGTGTTCTACGTCAACTATTTCTGGCTGACGCCTCGCTGCTTCGTCATCGGCAAACGACGCTATTACTTTCTCTACAACACCATCATGGTTGTGGCCTTTGGTATCTTCCTCCATCCCTGGGTGTCGCTTACCTCTGACCTGTTTGTGCCGACTGCACCCCGTTACCGCGAGACGTCCATCGACACGATGTTCTTCATGATGCGTGACATGCTGAGTCTGGCGATGTCTGGAGCAGTAGCTACAGCCATCGTGCTCGCCATGCGTTGGCAGCACAATGAGGATGCCCGTCTGGAAGCAGAAGCAGCTCGCGCTGATGCGGAGTTGAAGAACCTGCGTTCGCAGATCAATCCCCACTTCCTGTTGAACACCCTCAACAACATCTACGCCCTGACGGCTTTCGATCAACAGCGCGCACAGGACGCCATCCAACAACTCTCGAAGATGCTGCGTCACATGCTCTACCACAATCAGATTGACAAGGTGACAATCACAGAAGAAATCCAGTTCCTGGAGAACTATGTCAATCTGATGAAGATCCGTCTGCCCCAGAATGTCGATGTAAAATTCACGACTCACATCCAGGATCGCGAGTTGAAGATTGCGCCTATGATGACCATCTCGTTGGTTGAGAATGCCTTCAAGCACGGTATCAGCACTACAGAGCCCAGCTTCATCAACATCGATGTCGCAACAGATGTCGAACGAGAAGGCGATGACGGTGTACGCAACATCATCACTTTCAATATTAAGAATTCTAATTTCCCCAAGACGCAGAAAGACCGCAGCGGACACGGTATCGGCCTGAATCAGGTACAACGTCGTCTCGACTTGGCTTATCCCAACCGTTACGAGTGGACTAAAGGTCTGTGCGACGAAGGAAAAAATTATCAATCCATCATTAAAATAAAAGTATGACCATTAATTGTGCCATTATCGACGACGAGCCCTTAGCAGCAGGACTGCTGGAGAGCTACGCCAAGAAGACTCCGTATCTGAATCACGTGGGGACCTACAACAGTGCCATCACAGCGATGAAAGACCTGCGCGACAACCCAGCGCAGCTCCTATTCCTTGACATCCAGATGCCAGAACTCTCAGGCATCGAGTTTGCCAAGATCCTGCCCAAGGACACCAAGATTATCTTCACCACAGCCTTCCCGCAATACGC
>JAEENF010000009.1 GCA_016283605.1 Prevotella sp. | reverse complement strand
AATACCTCTCCCTCGAGCCTGAGAAGATGGCAGAGGCTATCCAGACACTCGGTCTGCCGCTCGACAGTATCAACGGCGGAAAGAGTGAATTCCAGGAGTGGGTTACAGCAGCCCGCGATGCTAACGCTGACATCAAACTCGCCATCAAGTGCGACTCAAAGACGCCTTATGGAACCATCAAGAAATTGATGTCAGAGCTTCAGGACATGAACGAGAACCGTTTCCAGTTGATCACGAATCTCGATGTTAAACGTTTAAACGACTAGTAGTATTATGGCAAAGAAAAATCTATCCAAGCAAAAGAAAATGGATACCCGCGTGAACTTCACGCCGATGGTAGACATGATGATGCTTCTGATCACCTTCTTCATGCTGTGTACTACGCTGGCCAAGCCGCAGGCCATGCAGCTGACCATGCCGTCGAACGACCAGGAGAACCTGGACGAGAAGGACAAGCAGGTCACGAAGGCTTCACACACCATTACCCTTTATCTGGGTTCAGATAACAAGGTGTGGTACATCGCCGGACTGCCAAAGTACGATGATCCCTCTTGTGTCAAGGAGACTACCTATGGTAAGGACGGTATCGAGAAGGTGCTCCTGGAGCATACCACTGAGGAGGGTGTAAACCCAGTAGCTAAGATCAAGTTGGCCAAGAAGGAACTTGACGCCAAGAAGAACGAGTACAACTCGAAGATGACCGACGAGCAGTATCAGGAACAGTTGAAGAAGCTGAAGAAGGGTGAACTCCCCAACGGCGAGAAGGTTCCTACGATGACCGTCATCATCCGTCCTCTTGACACCGCTACCTACGAGAACATGGTCGCAGCTCTCGACGAGATGCTGATCAGCAACATTGATAAGTACGTCATTGACAATGTCGACAAGATGAGCCAGGAAGACAAGGATCTCATCGAGAAGGCTGGCGTCAAGTGATTAACCCCTAAAAACGGAAAAGAACTATGGGAAAAATAGATCTTATAGATAATGGCTGGGTCGACCTCGTGTTTGATGGTAAGAACCAGGCATACGGAGCTTATCAATTACGTAAGGGCACAGGTAAACGTAACCTGAAGGCCCTGCTGACTATGTTCGCCGGCTTTGCTATCATCGCTGCCATCGTCATCGCAAAGGTATCTATCGACAACTACATTGCATCACGTAATGCCGCTATCGAGACCGATGTGGAGCTGACGAGCCTCGCAGAGAAGAAGGAAGCTAAGGTAGAGCGTAAGGAAGAACCTCAGATTGAGAAAATTGAAGTTGAGAAGGTAAAGAGCTCTGTAGCATTTACGACCCCTGAAATCAAGAAGGACGAAGAAGTACAGGAAGACCAGGAGATGAAATCTCAGGAGGAACTGGCTGCTACGAACACCGCCATCGGTGCTTTCACCGTTGAAGGTAATGATGAAGAGGCCGGTGAGGTGCTGAAGGCAAAGGAAGTGATTGCCGAGCCCGAGAAACCGAAGGAAGAAGAGACCAAGGTCTTCGACGTCGTAGAGGAAATGCCTCAGTTCCCTGGTGGACAGGCTGCCCTGCTCGAGTATCTGTCGAAGAACATCAAGTACCCAGTCGTTGCTGAGGAGAATGGTGTTCAGGGCCGTGTTATCGTAACCTTCGTCGTTGAGCGCGACGGTTCTATCACCGACGTAAAGGTTGTGAAGTCTGTTGACCCGTCACTCGACAAGGAGGCCGCCCGCGTGGTGAAGTCCATGCCGAAGTGGCAGCCCGGTAAGCAGAACGGATCTGCCGTACGTGTAAAGTACACCGTTCCTGTAACCTTCAGACTCCAGTAATCTGTAGAAATGAACGCATTCAACAAATTAAAATTCGTTGGATTAACACTGATATTAGGCTTGTTCCTCGCTTGTGGGAACAAGCCTAATCCTGAATTGGAAGAGGCCTATCAGAAAGCTGCCAGCGTGCTGGCTGCCGATGAGAGCTTCTACCCCATCCTTGACGAAGAGCTGTACTATTTTCAGAACCAGACCCTCGACAGCATCACACCCCTGTACATCAATGAACAGGATGCCGTAGCAAAGCTGATGAAGCTGGAGACCTGGCTGGCCTTCACCACCCGTGACTTCACACAGAAGGAGCGCCAGAACCTGATAGACCGGAAGTACCTGCCAAGAGCGATACCCATCGCGTACGACGGTCTGGCTATCATCGTCAACAACGCCAATCCCGATACCTGCATCACCGTAAAGGACTTCGCACGTATCCTCAAGGGAGAGGTTTCCCAGTGGAAAGATCTCTATTCACAATCCAAACTTGGCGAAATCGACGTGGTCTTCGACAATCCCCTGTCGAGCACCGTGCGCTGGTGTGTAGACTCCATCCTCGGAGGTCAGCAGTTCAGCGCCAAGAACATTGGAGCCGTGAAGACCAGTGCCGCTGTGGTCGACTACGTCGAGAAACACAGCAATGCCCTCGGCATCATCGGCAGCAACTGGCTCAACGACAAACGCGACACGACCAATGTCACCTTTAAGAAGAATATTACCGTAATGGGCGTCAGCAAGATGGACTCTGCCAAGAGCTACAACAGCTGGAAACCCTATCAGTACTATCTATATAATGGCAACTATCCCTTATGCCGCACGATCTACGCCCTGTTGAACGATCCCCGTCCCAACGGCGTCCCTACCAGCTTCGCACATTTCTGCCAGCTGCCAAGAGGTCAGAAGATCATCCTGCGGGCAGGCCTGCTGCCGCGATCGGCGAACATGAACGTCAGAGACGTCATCATCAAGAAAGAGTGATTAAACTTTTTGAAAATTCAAACGTCATACAATCGAGAGACAATTAACACGAAGTATAACTTAAAAACAAGAGCATTATGAAAACGATCAAATATTTAGCAATGTCAGTGCTGATGCTAGGCATGAGCACTTCGGTTATGGCTCAGGAAGCTGAACTCAACGCTGCCCTCGATGCCATCAAGAGTAAGGCTGGCAACACAGCCGAGTTAGTAAAAGTAGCCCAGAAGAAGAACAAGAAGAATCCTGAGGCTCTGTTGAAACTTGGACGTGCCCTCTATGAGGCAAAAGACACCGCTCTGGCTCGTTCCTGCGCCGATATGGCCAACGCTGTCGTAAAGCCAAAGTACAGCTATGCTCCCGCATATCTCCTCCTGGGTGATATCGAGGCTATGGGTACCGATGGCGGTAAGGCCGCAAGTTTCTACAACCAGGCTATCCACTTCGACCCCACAAATCCCGTAGGTTACAAGAAGTGGGCCATGGTGTATCGTAAGATCAGTCCGAGACAGTCTGCCGAGAAGCTGCAGGAGATGAAGAAGAATTGTCCTAATGAGGACGTTGACGCCTTCACCGGACACATCTACATGCTCTCTAACGATGAGAAGGCTGCTTACGAAGCTTATCGCAAGGCCGACGTCAACAAGCTCGACAAGAGCTATCTGAACGAGTTTGCACGTTGCAGCTACTTCACCGGTCACTTCGAGGATGCCTTGAAGGCTTGTGAGGCTGGTATCAAACTGACGCCCCGCAACCCGATGTTCAATCGTCTGGCTATGTTCTCTAATTACGAGTTGAAGAACTACGATGCCGCTAAGGGTTACATCCACAAGTACTTCAACGAGACTGACAGTGCGAAGTTCAATGAGTACGACCACTATTACACCGCACTCATCTACAACGCCCTGAAGGATAAGGAGAATGCTTATAAGCAGTACGACAAGGCCCTCGAGCTGGTGAATGACTCTTCGATGATCAAGCGCTGGGACATCCTGAAGGCTGTTTCTGACAACTATGTCGAGGACCAGAACTTCGAAAACGCCATTAAGTACTACAAGGACTTCCTCGAGGCCAAGAAGAATGCCACGATGAACGACTGGGCTGGTCTGGGTAGCCTCTATTCTAAGCAGTCAGACAATCTGGAAGCCAAGGATGCTAAGGAAGCTGCTCTCTTGCAGGCCGACGGTGTCTACAAAGATATGGCCGCCAAGTTCGCTGATGCTCAGGAGTACGCCACCTATATGCGTGCCAACATCAACAGTAAGCTCGATCCCGACTCTAAGAAGGGTCTCGCCAAGCCTTACTACGAGCAGCTGGCTCAGCTCATCAGCGCTAAGCCCGAGAAGAGCAAGTCAGACAACTCGATGCTGACCACAGCCTATCACTATCTGATGGCTTATAACTTCCTCGTGAAGAACGACAAGGCTACGGCTAAGGAGTTTGCCGCTAAGATCCTCGCCATCAATCCTGAATACGCTCCCGCTATTCAGATCCGCGACATCAAGTAAGTTATTAACATCATAATTTGAGGTGTCATCCAGCCGGATGGCACCTTTTTTATAGAAATCTTGGCCATTTCACGGAAAAGTAGTACCTTTGCGCTCAATATCATCGTATTTTTTTCAATTATGAAGAACTTTTTATGGTTGGTTGTCGCTACGCTGATGTGCACGACAATGAGTGCTCAGGAGGTAGATAGTGCCGCAGCGCCTAGGAAAACAGTAGCCGTCGTCCTCAGTGGCGGTGGTGCAAAAGGTATGGCACACATCGGTGTGCTGAAAGTCTTGGAAAAGGCGGGTATCCCCGTCGACATCGTCACCGGTACGTCGATGGGAAGTATCATCGGTGGTCTCTATTCCATCGGCTACAATGCCCATTCGCTCGACTCGATGGTGCGCGTCCAGGACTGGAGCTACGTCATCACCGATAAGGAAGACCTACGCAACCAGAGCATCAGTGACCGCAAGAAACAAAACACCTATTTCTTCAGCACAGGTGTCACCCTTGGCAAAAAGGATATGAACGCCGGCGGTATCATCAAGGGTAAGAACCTCGCCGAACTATTCCAGCAACTATGTATCGGCTATACCGATTCGCTTAACTTCACCACCGACTTGGAGATTCCTTTCGCTTGCGTAGCCACCGATATTATCACCAACAATGAGGTGGTCTTCCACAGTGGTCGTCTGCCGCAAGCCATGCGCGCCTCGATGGCCATCCCCGCCGCTTTCTCGCCCGTGAGAATCGGTGATATGGTGCTCGTCGACGGTGGCTTGAAGAACAATTATCCTGCCGATGTCGCTCGACAGATGGGTGCAGAGGTGATTATCGGTGTCACAGTACAGGGAGCGCCGAAGGTGGCCGAGGACATGGGCGGAACGATGAGTATCATCAGCCAGATTGTCGATGTGAACTGTAAAAACAAGGTTGAGGATAATCTCGCCATCACCGACCTTCACATGCAGGTCGACACCAAGGGCTACGGTTCTGCCAGTTTCTCGCCAGCAGCCATCGACACGCTGATCCGTCGTGGTGAGGAAGAGGCCATGCGCCACTGGGATCAGATCATTGCTCTGAAGAAGGTTATCGGCATCGATGACCGTTTCGAACGCAAGCCCCTGACACCGGTGCGTCCGGAGGTAATGACAGAGAAGCACCGCATCATTAGCGTCAGCTTCGAGAATATGACGCCGCAGGACGAACGTTTCCTGCGTCATAAGTTCCACCTGAATCACGGTGACATCATCGATGCACGGTTAGAGCAGGAGATCACCACATCGATGCGCGTAGACCTGTTCTATCAGACTGCCGAGTGCAGCATCATCCCTGTGAAAGAAACACATACTTTTGCCCCGCGTTCCATCCGTCCCGACATCGAGAAGAAATGGAGTTCAGCCGACGGTGTACAGGTCGTTCTCCGTGCCGGCAACCGCAAGTCGGTGCAGTTCCATGCGGGCTTCCGCTACGACACTGAGGAATACGCTGCCGTACAGTTAGGTCTCGATATCCCTCTGAAAACCGCCGTTCCCATCAGTACTGATATCACCCTGCGTCTGGGCAAGCGTCTGATGGCCAAGGGCGAGCTGACCGTCCATCCGCGCAGTGTCATCCGTCCGATGATTACCTACGCCTTCCGCCGTAACGACGTAGACATCTATCTCGAAGGCGAACGCGACTACAACATCCGCTACAACCAATTCCAGGCCGAGATCATCCCTATCAACCACAACCTGCGTCACTTCAATATCCAGTATGGTCTGCGTTGGGACTACATGCACTACCGCAACATACTCGGTACAGAAGCCTCCATCCAGGGCGTGCTGAAGAACGAGCACTTCTACAGCTACCATGCACGCGTGAACTACAATAGCGAGGACAACTGGTACTTCCCCACCCGCGGTGCCCGTTTCAAGGCAGAGTATTCCTATCTGACCGACAACTTCGCCAAACTCGACGGCAAACCCGGCATGAGCGACGTCAACGCCAACTGGCGCATGTCTTTCTCCATCGGCGAGCGTTTCACCTTCCAACCGATGCTCTATGGCCGTCTGCTCTTCGGCACCGTTATTCCCCCAACCTTCGGAAATACCATCGGTACAGAATGGTTCGGTCATTACATCGAACAGCAGATGCCCTTTGCCGGCGTAGGCAACATAGAGTACATCGACCACCAGTTCGTGGCTGCACAACTTCAGGCACAGCAACGCATCGGTGGCAGCAGCTACATCCTCCTGCGCGTGGCCGGTGCCCAGCAGGGCGACAAAGTGAAGAATCTCCTCGACCGCCGTACTATGCTGGGTGTCCAGGCCGCCTTCTACTACAGCACAATACTCGGTCCTGTCGGAGCCACTGCCGGCTACAGCAATCGCACCAAGAGCCCCTATTTTTACCTAAACCTCGGTTATGAATTCTAAGAAACACGGGCTGATTCTGGTCATATTCGTTCTCTTGGCAAGTGGAGTCAACGGACAGAACAGAGACTCTCTGCGGCGGGCAATGATCGACAGCATTCTCGCTGCCCGCTATTACAAAACGCCCTACGACACGAACTACGTGGTGCGTCCCGCAGGTCGCCTGACATTGAAGGTGAGACTGAACCAGTCGGGCAACAGCATTCACGCTAAGGGAACGGTGAAAGAACGTCACTCGCGCGCCGACCTGGAAACCAGCCACAAGACTACCTTCGCCGTAGCCGCCATCTATCGCGGTCTCTCGGCCGGTCTTGCTGTCAACCCCGCCAAGCTCGGTGGCTTCTACAAGGACTATGAGATGAACGTCAACTACTTCAGCAGCCGTCTGAGTCTGGATGCCAGCTATCAGCGCTCTACCACCTTGGCGGGCGACATCGAGTACGGCAACGAAGAAAAAAGCATGGAGTCGGGCGACGTCGCTATGAAGATGCTTAATGTTGTGGGCTACTATATTTTCAACCACCGTCGCTTCTCCTACTCCGCAGCCTTCACACAGAGCTATATCCAGCGCCGTTCGGCCGGCTCGTGGCTCGCAGGATTCAGTTATCAGGGCGGTAGCATTGAGACTACGGAGGACCTGAAAGAGCGTGCTCCCAACGTGCCTGAAACGCGCATTTACCTCGGTCACTTCGGTATCGGCGGAGGCTATGCCTATAACTGGGTAATCGGCAAGAAATGGCTGCTCCACTTCTCCATGCTGCCCACCTTCGTCGTCTATAACCGCAACAATATGACGGTGAACGGCGAGAAGAGGAAAGCCAAGCATACACGCTTCAACATGATCTTCAACGAGCGAGCTGCCATTGTCTACAACTTCTCTCCCCGATATTTCGCCGGCATCACCCTCGCCATGAACAACTCGGTCTTCGACAACGACGATGTGGTGGTCAATCAGAACAAATGGCGCCTTCGTGCCTCTATCGGCCTACGCCTATAAGAAAGAAGAGGTGCTATCCAGCCGGATAGCACCTCTTTTTTCTTGATTGACTGCTTAGTGATTAGCCCAGGCTGATAGCCTCAGAAGGACAAACACTTGCGCAAGTACCGCACTCTGTGCAGAGATCGGGATCGATAGAATACTTCTCACCCTCAGAAATTGCCTCAACAGGGCACTCACCCTGACATGTACCGCAAGCGATGCAGTCGTCACCAATTACATATGCCATAATTGCTATTAATTTAAATTGTTAATACTGTTAATACTCACTTTTGACGATGCAAAGATACGAAGTTTTTTGCGAATATACCAAACTTTAGGTAGACTTTTTTTGTAATTTATACAGTGTCGAAATAAAAAACAACATAATAAAGCTCGTTTTTGAACGTTATTATAAGAAGAAGTTAGAGAAAATATGACAAGAAATAAAGTGATGAAGGTGATAAGTTTATCATTTATCATTTTTCATTTATCATTGAGCACAACGCTCGCCCAGGAGAGAAAGGTGCAGAACAAGCCCTACATTGACCTGCGCCCCATGCACTTCGGTATACTCGTAGGTATGAACCTACAGGATATCGAGTTTCAAAATGTAGGACCACAGACGGTGATGCTGGAAGACGGCACGGAGACTCAGCAAACCATCGTCTGCGACGAAGACCGTTGGAACAGTGGTTTCAGCGTGGGTGTGATGGCCGATCTGAGGCTAAACGCCCACTTGAATCTGCGCTTCGCGCCCACGATGCACTTCGGTGCCAAACATCTGGTGTTTCACAACCTATCGCAAAGGACAGCTGAGGACCGTCCGACAGAAGTGAGACAAGACCTGAAGAGTACCTATATCTCTCTGCCGATAGACCTGAAGTTCAGTGCAGAGCGGTGGAACAACTACCGTCCCTACCTTATTGCCGGTGTAAACCCGATGCTGAACCTCAAAGGAAAAGACCAGGACTATATCCAACTGAAGCGAATGGATACCTTTTTGGAAATCGGTATGGGCTGTGACTTCTATCTGCCCTTCTTCAAACTGATTCCTGAGTTGAAATTCTGTTATAGCCTAAGAGATGCCCTTGACCATGGGCACGCCGACGAGTTGATGGATGTAAACAAACGCCTATACACAAATGCTGTGACCAGTGGCCACAGCAAAATGATCGTATTAACGTTCTATTTCGAGTGATTACTTCTTCTCGAGGTTGAGGATGAGTTTACCGACGAAGACGCCGTGCTTACCATTCTGATCGACGGGAATCTGCTTGCCGTTCTTGTCGGGTGCAAACTCCAGCACAGGCATATAGGTGTGTGTATGTCCGCCAAGCACCAGATCACAACCCTCAGTAAGACTCAGGAACATTTCATCAGGATAGACCGACCTTTCCCATCCAAGGTGAGAGATACAGATCACGATATCGCACTTCTCCTGTTTGCGGAGCAGGTCGATGTACTTCTGTCCAATCTCAGCAGGATCCAGGAAGGTAATACCCTCACAGTTGCCGTCGAAGACAAGACCCTTCAGCGGGGGATCGAGCGCAAAGACACCTATCTTTACATCACCCCGACGAATGGTAATATAAGGCTTAACGATACCTTCGAGCACCGTACCCGTGAAGTCGTAGTTAGAACAAACAATGGGAAATTTGGCCATCTTGAAGATACGAGCCATATTATCCATACCGAAATCGAATTCATGATTGCCGATGGTGGAACACTCATAACCCATTTGATTCATCAGACCTATCTCGACCTCACCCTTGAAGAGCGTATAGTAGCCAGAGCCCTGACTGAAGTCGCCACTATCGAAGAGCAGGAGATCTGGATGCTGCTGACGCTGTTCCTTGATCAAATTGATACGACGCAGGAAACCGCCACGTCCAGCGAGATCCTGATCATCGAGATTGGGGTTTAACGGCAAGATAGTGGAATGTGTATCATTGGTGTGAAGGATCACAAGTTGTTTTTGCTTCTTGGCACTGACCGTCACCGATGTCAGCAATGCTATAAATATAACAATGTATATGCGTTTCATATCACTACTCATTTTTCACGATTATTCTTCCTTCTACTTTCGCATCTACCACTTCGCCACGCGACTGCTTATCGCGGAAGTAGTTCATGATAAGATAACGGGTATTGTTGCTGGCATCGCTAGGCGAAACCTTGTTGAAACCCTTAACAAAGGCCGCCATACCGTCATTGCCCTCTAAGAGATAGTTGACGGTGGTGATGCGATATTCCGCAGTAGGTTCAATCTCCTTGCCATGAAGACGAGCCGAGACGAGCTGACCATCTTTGGTGATAACAAGTTCCGTACCGCGACTGACGCCCTCGCCTCCCTTTTTAGCAATCTGATCAAAGAGCTCTAGGAGTTGTTCGCCTGTCAAGGTGACGAAACAGATCTTGTTCTCGAAGGGCGCAATGTCGAGGATATCACCATAAGTCACGTCACCCTTAGTGAGATCTGCACGGATACCACCTCTGTTATATACACCTAGAACAGGTTCTTCGCCATAATCTTTCGCAGCCCACACGAGGATGTCGGACAACAGGTTAGTCAGGTCGCTCTCAGGACGATCAGGATGCATGTTGTGAGCCACCCTACCCATCAGAGGTCCCATGATGCTGTCGTTGACCCGTTTATATGGTGCGAGGAAATCTGCGGCAGCCTGATCAGGATTCAGGTCGTAGCGGCTGTCGACGATGATACGGCTTCTGTCGACACTGACGAGACGGTAGTGCTTTGGAGCGCACGAGGCCATCATGAGACATGCCAAAGAGCCTAGAAATAATTGCTTCATTTTCATTCTTTTACAGATTTTGTGGTGCAAAGTTAATAAATAATATTGAACATCGGACATTGAACATTGAACAATTTAGCCGCCAAATTGTTAAATAATACTAATTCAAGATTGATTCTCATTTATCATTTACCATTTATCCGCCAAAAAGCAGTACCTTTGCACCCGCTTTTCGGCGTAATCGCTGGCAGGAAGTATCGAGAGGCCTGTTATGTTGCGTTGGAACGATACAACAAATTTAAATTAAATAACACAATGGATTTAATTAAAGTTGCTGAAGAAGCATTTGCAACCGGCAAAAAGTTCCCAGAGTTCAAGGCTGGTGATACGATTACTGTCGCTTACAAAATTATCGAGGGTTCAAAAGAGCGTATCCAGCTCTATCGTGGCGTTGTGATTAAGATCTGTGGCCACGGAGACAAGAAGCGCTTCACCGTTCGCAAGATGTCTGGTACCGTTGGTGTGGAGCGTATTTTCCCCATCGAGTCACCGGCTATCGATAGCATCGAGGTAAACAAGGTCGGTAAGGTCCGTCGCGCTAAGCTTTACTATCTGCGCAAGCTCACTGGTAAGGCTGCACGTATTAAGGAGAAGCGCCGCCCCGTTGCTGCTGAATAAGCTTTCGAAACTTATAGAGATCTCAATACGAGGTCTCTTTTTTATTCTCCGTGCAGAGCCTCCTGAAAGTCCTCCCAACTTTGGAAACCAGCCAATAAGGAAAGACGGTCGAGTGTCTTTTTATCCGGCTTGCGAAGGATCTCTTTCTCTACTGCCTCCATCAGTTTTCGGAGGGCCAAACGTTTCTTCTCCATATAATTATATAAGTTTGATGCAAAATTACAAAATTATTTTGTACCTTTGCACACAAATAACAAAAATATTTCAAAAATGAAAGAATTAGCACTCAAGTACGGATGTAATCCGAACCAGAAGCCCTCACGTATCTTCATGGCGGAGGGAGAATTACCCATCGAAGTGATCAACGGCCGTCCTGGATATATCAACTTCCTCGATGCCTTCAATGCCTGGCAGCTGGTGAAGGAGCTGAAAGCCGCCACAGGCCTGCCCGCAGCTGCCTCGTTCAAGCATGTGAGTCCTGCAGGAGCCGCAGTAGGTTTGCCCCTGAGCGATACGTTGAAGAAAATCTATTTCGTTGATGACATTGCAGGTCTCGATGACAGCCCCATCGCCTGTGCCTACGCCAGAGCCCGTGGTGCTGACCGCATGTCGAGTTATGGTGACTTCGTAGCCCTTTCAGACACTTGCGATGCTGTGACCGCCAAGATCCTGAAGCGTGAAGTTTCTGACGGTGTGATTGCTCCTGACTATACCCCTGAAGCCATCGAGATCCTGAAGGACAAACGTAAGGGAACATATAATGTGATTAAGATCGACCCCAGCTATAAGCCCGCCCCCATTGAGACGAAGCAGTGTTTCGGCATCACCTTCGAACAGGGTCGCAACGAAATCAAGCTTGACGACGATGCCCTCTTCGAGAATATTCCCACGCAGAACAAGACTTTCTCACCAGAGGCTAAGCGCGACCTGATTATCGCCCTGATCACACTGAAATACACACAGTCAAATAGTGTCTGCTACGTAAAGGACGGTCAGGCTATCGGTATCGGTGCAGGACAGCAGAGTCGTATCCACTGTACCCGTCTGGCAGGCAATAAAGCAGATATCTGGTGGTTACGCCAGCATCCGAAAGTCATGAACCTGCCCTTTATTGATGGTATCCGCAGGGCAGACCGAGATAACACTATCGATGTGTATATCTCAGAGGACGAGCACGACGACGTGCTGCGCGACGGTGCCTGGCAGCAATTCTTCAAGACACAGCCTGAAGTGCTGACTATGGAAGAGAAGAAAGCGTGGATCGCCCAGAATACGAAGGTGGCACTTGGTAGCGATGCCTTCTTCCCCTTCGGTGATAATATCGAGCGCGCCCATAAGAGCGGTGTGGAGTTTATTGCTCAGGCTGGTGGCTCTGTACGTGATGATCATGTCATTATGACCTGCGACAAATACGGTATTGCGATGGCATTTACGGGCGTAAGACTATTCCATCATTAAGCATATGGACGATTTCCAGAACATCCTTGAGAACGGCATCAACTTCGGACGTGGAGGAGACAAGCCGAAAGACAATGGCAAGGTGAAGACCAAGGCCAAGAAGAAGCAATACATCACTGGTGCTCACGGTAGCGGCTCTGCACGTCAGAAAGCCAAATACCGTGAGCAACGGGCGAACAGACATAAGTAATAACAAACTAAAACAAACGACATCATGAAAAAACTAATTCTACTAACACTGCTCACGTTACTGAGCATGACTGCCCCCGCGCAAAAATACGTAGGCGGCGACATCTCTATGTTGCCAAAATACGAAGAGGCTAAAGTGGTTTATAAAGACAAGAATGGGAACACGGTATCTGACGTTATCGCGTTCTTCAAACAGGAAGGTCTAAACGCTATGCGTGTCCGTCTTTTTGTAGATCCTTCACAAGACAGTGACAAGGCCGTCTGTCAGGACCTCGCCTATGTCAAAGCCTTAGGAAAGCGTATCAAGGATGCCGGACTACAGCTGATGCTAGACTTCCACTACAGCGACACGTGGGCTGATCCAGGGAAGCAATGGACACCAGATGCCTGGAAATCGCTGACAAATTCACAACTCTACGACAAGATCTACGAATACACAAAGGAGTGTCTAGAACAGATGGTGGCTGCAGGCGCTACGCCAGACTTCATCCAGACGGGTAATGAAATATCGTATGGCATGCTATGGGGAACGAAAGCTGCCGTAGGCAATAACGACACCAATCGCTGTTATACCAATTCGTCGTCCTCCAATTGGAATCGCTTTACGACACTGCTAAAGAATGCAGGCAAAGCCTGTCGTGAGATTTGTCCGAATGCGATGATTATCCTTCACAGTGAGCGTACGCCCAAACCTAGCGTACTCACAGACTTTCTAGACCGCATGAAGTCGGCAGCTGTTGACTACGACATTATCGGACTGAGCTATTATCCCGCCTATCATGGTAGTCTCAACACACTCGAAACAGCCATTAAGACGCTGGAGAACAAAAACTACGGCAAGGACATCATGATTGTAGAGACGGGTTACAGCTATGCCTGGGCATTGGGTAACACGACATACAATTACACAAACACCTATCCCTATACCGAAGAAGGACAGAGACAGTTCACAGCAGATCTCATCACGACTCTGAACAAGCACGACTCAGTAAAAGGTCTGTTCTGGTGGTGGCCGGAAGATAACGGTAACAAGAGTGTCACCAACGGCTGGTGGAATGCAGCCCTTTATAATCACGATACAGGCAAGCCATACGCCGCCTTCTACGAACTGAAGAACTTCGTTGGCGAAGGCACTGGCATACCTGCCTTGAAGGCCGATGATGCAGATTCTGGCTGGTATGGTCTTGATGGAAGGATACTGAACGAAAAACCAGAATCAAAGGGTTTCTACATTCATAACAGAAAAAAAGTAATAGTCCGCTGATGAGCGGACTATTATTATTTTAGAAGTTCAGATCCTGTCCTCGATAGAACTGGATAAGAGCGTGCTGATAGATATTTTCGTAGCGGGCTTGAACAAGATCGGACTCTGACTTCAGATAGTTGTTCTTCGACTCGTTGAACTCTGTCATCGTAGCCTTACCGTTTTCGTATTTTGCCTGCATCAGTGTGAAAGCATCCTTCGTACTCTGCACAGCCTCTTGCGAGGATTTCTCTTTGCTTTGGGCATTCAGAGCGTTGTAATACACCTGTTGGATATCTTTATAAAGACCCTTCTTAGTGTTGTCGAGCTGCAACTGTTGATTCTCCTGCTCAATACGGGCATTGCGAATCTGATTACGCGTCTGGAAACGGTTGAAGATTGGCACGTTGAGATTCAGACCGATATACTGCGAGAAGTTATTCTTCAGCTGTTTACCGAAGGCATCAGACTTGAAACCACTGGTGGTATAATAGTTGGTGCCGAGACCGCCGCTGAGGGAGAGCGTCGGAAGATTACCAGCCTGAGCAATCTTAATGCTATGCTCAGTACCTTTCAGCTTCAGCTGTTGCGAGAGAATCTCAGGCTTCACGCCAAGGGCATCAGCGTATATCTGATCAGGCGTGGGGAGAGCTCCCAACCTGTCAAGACCTTCGAGCCCGTCCTGTTTGTCGAGAGAGGGACGTACGATGGCGAAACCTTCGGGCGTGGGGAGTTCGAGAAGCTGTGTGAGGCTGAGGATGGCGAGGCGTGTGTTGTTATCCGCCTGTGTGGCAACAAGACGACTATTTGCAAGCGTAGCCTTCTGTTGGGAAAGCTCTGCGCCAGAAGCCTTACCATTTTCCACGAAAGCCTGAAGACGTGCGACCTGTGCGGAGTCGATAGCAATCTGACGATGCGCCACCTCGGCAATCTCCATATCATAGAGAATCTGCACGTATGCCTGTGCCACTTGCATGCGGATATCGTTCTTGGCCTTCTCAAGATCGGCAGTAGCAGCCTCGAGGTTCAGCTGATTCAGTTTAATCTGATTCGGAATCTGGAAGCCGGTAAACAGCGGAACACTCGTACCAAGTGAGAGCGACGTCGAGGAGGTGTTCGTATTCGAATAGGTATTCTCCGCCGTCAGACCGCGTCCGAAGCTGAAGTTCTGGCCCACGCTACCGCTGAGGTCGGGAAGACGGGAATTCTTTGCCGTAGAGAGCTGGAGTTCCTGCTGACGACAGGCATTCTCCTGCTGCTTGATGCTGATGTTATGTGCAACGGCATAGTCACAACACTCAGGGAGGCTCCACAGGTGCTGTTGAGCAACAGTGAACAGTGAATAGTGAGCAGTGAACAGTACCAACAAAACTTTCACCCAACACTTTTCACACACACTGCCTAACAATATTTTATCCTTTCTCATAATCATTGTCACTATTAACTATTCACTATTAACTAATCCTTTGTGTCTTCGTCAGTGATAATCTCCGGGCCACGGACTTTATCCTTGGCGGTGATGCCCTTCTTGATCTCGATGTTCACACCATCAGAGAGACCCGTCTCTACGTAAGTACGCTCGTAGGTTTTCTGTTTACCCTCGCCCTTGACGACGTAGACGAAGGTAGAGTCACCGCTGAACTCGATGGCGCTTTCTGGAACGCTGAGCACATTCTCGGCCTTCGCGAGAATGATCTCGGCATTGGCACTGTAACCAGAACGTATCTTGCCACCCTCTGTGAGTTTCACAGCAGCCTTGATCTCAAACTGGTTTGCACCATTCGACTCTACAGCCTTCGGCGAGATATACTCCAAGGCTGCATCGAACTTCAGATCCTGCAGGGCACCGATAGTGATTTTCATATTCATACCGCTCACCAACTGTCCGACCTCCGTTTCGTCGATATTCCCTCGGAAGATCAGATCGTTCATATTGGCAACAGTGGCGATGGTGGTACCATCATTGAAAGTATTGGAGAGGATGACACTGTTACCGACCTTTACTGGGATATCAAGGATGACACCGCTGATGGTCGAACGTATCAATGTCGAAGAAGCTTTCGCATTCGACTGCGAGACACCGTCGCGAACAACCTGCAAAGCATCGACGGCAGCCATTTTCTCATGCTTGGCCTGATCAAGGGCCATCTTGCTCTTATCGTACTCATCGGCAGAGACGAGTTTCTGATTGAAGAGGTTCTCTTCACGCTGGAAATCTGTCTGTGCCTGCTTCAAGTTAATCTCGGCAAGACGCACACGCATTTCAGCACTCGAAAGCTGACTCATATCAGGAATCACCTTCACCTTCGCAATCACATCGCCAGCATTCACATAATCACCTGGCTCTTTGTAGAGCTCGGAGATGATACCAGAGATCTGCGGCTTGACGTTCACCTCGTTGCGAGGTTCGATCTTACCGGTGATAATGGTCGTCTTCTGGATACTGTCATTCTTTGGAGTGAACTCATTGTAGACGACTTCCTTGGGTTGGCTCTTCTGCCAGAGGAACACAAATGTTCCGATGAAAATCAGCGCGATAATCGCGGCGATGATCAATTTGCTGTACTTTTTCATACTTATATTTGTTTTTATTGTTATTTCTTAGTAACCGGATTATTCATCCCTCATTGCATCGACGGGTTTGATTGACATGGCGCGGGCAGCGGGGGCGAGGCCGGCCAGCACGCCGAGCGAACTTACCACAAAGGCACAGAAGATCGCGGTCCAAAAGCCTACCTGGAAATGCGTCTGTATGATGCCATCCTCAGTGTTATACATCTCCAACATCTGGAGGATCATCACCCCGAAGAGGATGCCGCTCATGCCTGCCACT
>JAEENF010000008.1 GCA_016283605.1 Prevotella sp. | reverse complement strand
GGGCGACACCGACGACCAGGCGCTGTTCTACCTCTACCTCAGGAAATGGCTCGTGGGCATGGTGGCCGGCTGGGTCGACGAGGCGGAGGTGAACAACTGCATCCTCGTGCTCGTGGGCCGGCAGGGCATCTACAAGACCACGTGGTTCAACAACCTGCTGCCTCCGCAGCTGCAGCCCTACTTCCACTCGAACACCAGCTTCGGCAACATGAACAAGGAGGAGGTGATGAAGCTGTCGAAGTACGGCCTGATCTGCTGCGAGGAGCTCGACACGATGAAGCCCTCGGAGATGAACCGCCTGAAATGGGCGGTCACCACGCCCGTGACCGACGAGCGCGAGCCCTACGCCCACTACTCCGTGCGCCGGAAGCATATCGCCAGCTACTGCGGCACGGGCAATAACATCCAGTTCATCGACGACTCGACGGGTACGCGCCGCTGGCTGCCCTTCGAGGTGGAGAGCATCGAGAACCCGCGTGAGAATCCCGTCGACCACGACGCCGTCTTCGCTGAGGCCTACCGGCTCTACCGCGACGGCTTCCAGTACTGGTTTACGGACGAAGAGACGGAGGTACTGAAACAGCATAACGAGCGCTTCGAGGTGCCGAACATGGAACAGGAGCTGATCAGCAGGCACTATCACCTGCCAGGTAATAACGCACAGGGCGAGTTCGTCAGTACGACGGAGATCCTGCAGACCATCGGCGGCAACCTGATGCCGAGGCTGACGGCCAACAAGGTGGGACGGGTGATGAAGGATCTGGGTTTCAGACGGATACGCTCGCACGGACGGTGGGGGTATGTCGTCGTGGAGTATTCTACCGGGGAGATCAAGGAGAACCGCTCGATGCTGGCCTACGATGCCGAATCTGACCGGAATGCCGAAATTTTCTGAGGACTTCTCACGCGTACCGCGCGGGCCTGGGCTGTACGCGCGAGAAAGTTGTAATTTAATCCGGCATTTCGACATTTCGACTATAGGGTTAAGACTATAGATTATAGATTTTAGACTGTAGATTATAGATATAAAAATGAAGGCAATGATAGAGGATCGGGATTATAGGAAGGAGGAACTGGCGAGGATATACAGCCCGTTCACGAAGAAGACGAAGTCGGCCCTGAAGCGGCTGCGAGATGATATCGACGGCTGTCCGGAGCTGGTGGCTGCCCTGAAACAGACGCGCTGGAACCGTAACCGCAACAGCTACACCGCCCGTCAGGTCCGCCTCATTGCCGACTTCCTCTGCATAGACTGACAGTGAAATGAACGTAAAAATGAAAAAAAACGGGCAAATCCCTTGTAGATTCAAAAATAGTTCGTATCTTTGCACCCAGAACGTAAGTCGTGAGAGGCCGATGTATATGAGTCGTGCGAAGTCCCCGCCCGCATAGCATCACATAAAAATGTAGCCCACCTCCACGCTGTTGGGGCAAGAATAAGGCATCCGATAGGATGCCTTTTCTAGTTAGTTATAAACTACGAATAGCTGTTATACAATACTGAACTTTCTCATGAGTACGTCGTTTGATACCGACTGTCATCCTGACTTTACCTACAAAAGCTACATCATATTCCATGATTATCATCTTTTCAAAGGGCTTCTGGTTCTTGTTGCCTTGTTTGGTCCTATTGACGGATATCTTTTTGGCTCCCATTAATATGGCATCGAGTTGAAGAACGGCTATTGTCGAGAGGTAGTTCTTGGCGGCATGTTCGCTTGTCTCCACGATAGACACCATTCTGATATTGATATACTCTTTAAGCGAGATGTTGTATCTTCGTTGTGACGGATTCTTTTCTTTCCATTCGCGATAGAATTCACGAATGATACGTTCACGCACTCTGATACTTTCAATGGAATTGTCTTCCGGAATCAATGTCTTTTTCATATTCTTTCAATTTAAGTGAATTAACTGCTGCAAAGGTAAGCATTCTTTTTGGAATGGCAAACAAAATAGTGTTAAAATTGTATTCTTTGGCCACTTCTGACTACTTCTGGCTACTTCTGGCCACAAAACGGGTGCGTGGATGTCGTACCTTTGTAAGTGACAAGGCGGAGGAGG
>JAEENF010000111.1 GCA_016283605.1 Prevotella sp. | reverse complement strand
ACTTTGCGTACATAGTTCTTGTTTGATTTTGCCTGATTTGCGTACAAAAGTACACAAAAGGTCTGAAAAACACAAAACAAAGCCGTAGATTTATCAATCAATGCCTTTGATTTAATAAACATTGTCTTTGTTTTAACAGACATTGACGTGGTTTTTGCTTTAGGACGGCACTCCGCACCCTTTTGCACGGCACTTCAGAACCTTTTGCACGGCATCTCACGTCTTTAATCAAGCACCTGCTTCGCAGTGAACCAAAAGGAGCGAAGGAGAAACAGCGTTCTTCCATCTACTTTTTCGGTCTTGCGACCGATTGAGGACTGATTGGGTGGACTCCACAGACGGCGGTTTGCCGTCGTAGGCAAAAAGTTGTCATTGTTGTCATAGTTGTCGTTAAAAAACTATCTCATTTAACCTGGCACTAAAGTATAATTTTACTTACAGTAAAGTCGGAGTTTAAACCAAGTAAAATAGCCGTCCGGCGGCGCGTGGCAAAAAAGCAAAAAATTAACGGCTGTTAACACTAAAATAATATGAGGTTTCAAAGAAACTTCGTACCTTTGCAACCATGTTGACAGAAAAGACGATGGAGAAGCTGCGGATACTCGCAGAGTCGGCGAAGTACGACGTGTCGTGCTCGTCGAGCGGTACTGTGCGCAAGGGTAAGCAAGGCATGGTGGGCTCGACCGTTGGCGGTGTGGGCATCTGTCACTCGTTTGCCGACGATGGGCGTTGCATCTCGCTGCTCAAAGTCATGCTGACGAACTACTGCATATACGACTGCGCCTATTGCATCAATCGTCGGAGCAACGACATCAAGCGGGCAACGCTCTCCGTCAGCGAACTTGAGGAAATCACGATGGAGTTCTACCGCAGGAACTACATCGAGGGACTCTTTTTATCCAGCGGCGTGGTGCGCAATCCAGACTATACGATGGAACGACTGACAGCCATCGCTCGCGATCTCAGAACCGTTCATCGCTTCAACGGCTATATCCACCTGAAGAGCATCCCCGGCTGTTCGCAGGAATTACTCAACGAGGCCGGCCGCTATGCCGACCGCATGAGCGTGAACATCGAGATACCGAAGGAGGAATCGCTGAAACTGCTAGCGCCCGAGAAGGACCACAAGAGCGTGTTCCAACCGATGAAGCTGATTCAGCAAGGCGTGTTGGAAAACAAAGAGGACCGCAGGAAATATCGCCATGCGCCGCGATTTGTGCCTGCAGGCCAGTCGACGCAGATGATTGTGGGGGCGACGAAAGAGACGGACAAGGATATCCTGCAGATGTCATCGATGCTCTACGGACAACCGACGATGCGGCGTGTGTATTACTCGGGCTATATCAGCGTGAACACCTACGACCCGCGACTGCCTGTGCTCAAGCAGCCGCCATTGGTGCGCGAGAACAGACTGTATCAGGCTGACTGGCTGCTGCGGTTCTACCACTTTAAGGTCGATGAAATCGTTGATGACCAACACTCGAATCTCGACCTCGAGGTGGACCCCAAACTGGCGTGGGCACTCAGGCATCCGGAGTACTTTCCTGTGGACATCAATACGGCTGATTACGAACAGCTATTGCGCGTTCCGGGACTTGGTACGAAGTCCGCCTGGCTCATCGTGAATTCGCGACGCTTCAATCGTCTGACCTCTTACGACCTGCGTAAGATGGGCGTGGTGATGAAGAAGGCGAAGTACTTTATTACCTGCAACGAACTCACCTCGCAGTTCTCGCAGCCCATCGTTGGCATCAACGAACTGCGACCTGAACGCCTCCGTCCCCTACTCATCAGCAAGGCCCAACAAAAGCGTGCCGCTGCCGAACAGCAGCTCTCCTTCGATTTCAAGGACGATACAGAAGAATCATCAATAACAATTTAAATAACAATGAACATGAAGAAAGTAATCATTTGCTTAGTGCTGGCGATGATGTCAGTGGCCGGATATGCTCAAAGCGTTGTCGGCAAGTGGGTAACAGAAGGTGGTGATTCTCAGGTGGAGATTTACCAGAGTGGTGACAAGCTGAACGGCAAGATCGTCTGGCTGAAGAAAGGCGACGGCCAGCTCGATGTCCACAATCCGGACAAGAAAATGCAGAGCCGCAAACTTGTTGGCGTCAACATTCTGACGGGTCTCACCAAGAAAGGCGACAAGTGGGAAGGCGGAAAGATCTACAATCCCAAGAACGGCAAGACCTACAAGTGTTCCATCTGGCTCGACGGCAACAACCTGAAGGTCCGTGGCTACGTCGCCATGTTCTACGAAACCCAGACTTGGACAAGGAAGTAAACACGCCCTCAGGCTTTGTACCCAATTATGACGGTATATGTGTTTGACGGAACGATGGACGGGCTGCTGACGGCGGTGTTCGACGCATTCAGCCTGAAGGAAGAGCCGCAGGAGTTGTTGGCGGAGGGCGATGCGCTGCCGCTGTTCTGCGAGCGGACCTATCACGTGACGACAGACGAAGAGAAAGCACGACGGGTATGGGCAGGACTGGAGAAAAAACTGACGCGCGAAGCCCTGCGGCTGATATCCGTCAGTTGGCTGTCGGAGCTGAGGGAACTGAACACACCGTTGTTCCTGTATATATGTAAGGTCTTTAAACTGGGGGATATCTCGCGGAACTTCGCCGACCCCGACGTCCTCGCCGTGACGAACATCGCCCGACGGGTGCTTCACGAACAACTGCGGATGAAGCAGTTTATCCGCTTCCAAAAGGCAAAGGACGGTACGTATCTGGGCGTCGTCTCGCCCGACCATAACGTCCTCCCCATCGTCATCGACCACTTTCAGGACCGCTTCAACGACCAGCCGTGGCTGATCTATGATGCAAAGCGGCACTATGGTTACTCTTATGATGGGAAAACCGTCATCCGCGTGACCTTCGAGGACGAGGCCGCCGTACCCTTCGACCTGAGGAACGGCAAGATGGATGCCGAAGTGCTCAGCGACAACGACCAACTGTTCCAGGACCTCTGGCGCACATACTTCAAGGCCATCTGCATCAAGGAGCGCATGAATCCCCGCAAGCAGTTGAAGGACATGCCGCGCCGCTATTGGAAATACATGACGGAGAAGAATTAAAAGGTAAAAAAGTGACACAGAGATACGCATTATTTTTCGACATCGACGGCACGCTGGTGAGTTTCCAGACGCACGAGATTCCGCCGTCGACCATCCTCGCGCTGACGCAGGCCAAGGCCAACGGTTCGCGCGTGTATATCGCCACGGGCCGTCCGCCCATCATCATCACCAATCTGGGGGCAATCGAGCACCTGATTGACGGTTACATCACCACCAACGGCGCGCTGTGCTTTGTTGGCCATGAGATGGTGACCTGCCAGCCCATCGCCAAAGACGACGTAATGACGTGCATAGAGGATTGCCAGGAGAAAGGCAACAGCCTCATCGTCATCGGCCGGAAGGACGTGGCAGTCATTGACCCCAAGGGCGACGTCGACCGCATCTTCCGTCAGATGCTCGCCGT
>JAEENF010000110.1 GCA_016283605.1 Prevotella sp. | reverse complement strand
GTTGCTATCACCAGTACCAGCCGCTCACCAAGCGTGGTAACAATGATATCGGTGGTGGTTTCAACGATGATCCCTGCTGGCTCATCTTCGGTACTGTGGCCTATATCAAGGAAACAGGCGACTTCTCTATCCTCGACGAGATGGTACCCTTCGACAACCAGCCAGGCTCTGAGGTGACCCTCTTCGAACACCTGAAGATCTCGATGGATCATGTCATCAAGAACCTGGGTCCCCACATGTTGCCACTCATCGGACGTGCTGACTGGAACGACTGTCTGAACCTCAACTGCTTCTCGTGGGATCCCAACGAGAGTTTCCAGACCACTGAGAACGTCTCTGAAGGCACCAAGGCAGAGAGTCTGATGATTGCTGGTCTCTTCGTTGTCACCGGCAAAGATTATGTTGCACTGTGCAAGAAACTCGCCAATGGTCAATGGTCAATGGTCAATGGTCAATGTGATTTCTCTGCGGAAGCAGAGAGAATGCAGGCTGCTGTTGATGCCATGATTGACGCTGTGAAGAAACACGGTTGGGATGGCGAATGGTATCTCCGCGCCTACGACTTCTATGGTCGCAAGATCGGCTCTAACGAGTGTGAGGAAGGCAAGATCTTCATCGAGTCACAGGGCTGGTGTACGATGGCTGAGATCGGTGCTGAGGATGGTATGGTAGCCAAGTCGCTCGACTCCTGTAAGAAATACCTCGAGTGCGAGCACGGTATGGTGCTTAACAATCCTGCATTTACCAAGTACATCTACGAGTATGGTGAGATTTCGAGCTATCCTGAGGGCTACAAGGAGAATGCCGGTATCTTCTGCCACAACAATCCTTGGGTCATCATCGGTGAGTGTCTTGCAGGTCGAGGTAACGATGCCTGGAGCCACTACGCTAAGATTCTGCCAAGCTACGTCGAAGAGAAATACCAGACGCTGCACAAGGTAGAGCCTTACGTCAACTGTCAGATGGTAGCTGGTAAGGATGCCTTCAAGCCCGGTGAGGGTAAGAACTCCTGGCTCACAGGTACGGCAGCCTGGATGTGGTACACCGTCTCTGAGTTCATCCTCGGTATCAAACCCGACTACGACGGTATCCGCATCGATCCCTGTCTGCCAGAGACAGCCACCGACTACACCGTTCAGCGTAAGTTCCGCGAGGCTGACTACGAGATCACCATCCATCCCAATGGCCAGCAGAAGGGTGTGAAGCAAATTGTGCTCGACGGTTCACCCATAGAGGGATGCATCATCCCCTACTCTCCTGGTAAACATACCGTGGAAGTAACCATGTAACGTTTTCCCCCTCACCCCTCACCCGAGTGAGGGGTTTATTTTTGTGAACTACAGCACAAATTCAGCGCCTATAATCAGTCGGGGATGGCTTTTCAGGAAATCGTTGCCCCAGACATAGAGGCTCCAGTTCTTGACGGTATAGTAAAAACCAGCAGCCATGTCAACGCTCTGATCCATCTTCCATGAGTGGATGGCTCCTACCATAGGCGTTATGCCATGACCGTTCTTCAGGGGGATGTTGTATCCCAGATACTCGTAGTTGGAGAACGTGTTGTCGCTGCCGTCGTTTACAATCCACCACATATTGGTACACCAGAACAGGCGTCCGTTGGCCGAAATAGCACCATTCAGGTATAGCGCCGAGGTGAGATAGGAGAAACGGAAGGAGTTGTTGAGGTTGAATGACGGAGTGACTTCTGCGCCTATATTGAACCACTTACTGAGTGACTGTCCGTAGCGTACCAGCGTTCCCCAATAGGCACAGTCGGGACCGGTATAGAGGTCGATACCCGTAGCGAAACACTGACCAAGCCCATACTGAAAGGTGGTATAAGTCTCTTGATGGTTGATGCCTGGACGGACTTTCACCGACGAATAGCCATACAGCTTGCCGTCGCCCACGGTGGCAGCAAAATAGGGGAGCTGGGCACTAGTCGTGAGAGCCGTCAGCAGTACCCATACAGTAACAATGACTTTTTTTTCGACCTCTTTCAACGTTTCAACTTTATCTAGGCATTTCGACAATAAACCGACATCCGCCATGATAGCTGTCATCATAGGTGAGGTCACCACCCAGACTGAGTGCATGCCGTTTGGTAAGAGGCAGACCGAGTCCGAGACCATCTGTAAGGTCGTCAATCTTGGAAAACGGCTTGTATATCAGTTCGTCAGCATTGTCGGGCAGACCTGGTCCCACATCCTCAACGGTGAAAAAGACGGAAGTGTCGTTCTGTGTGATATACAACTTGATATGCTTGCCGTCAGAGAACTTGGCAGCATTGTAAAGCAACTCGCGGATGGTCCTCATGAGATAGAGGCGATTGGTCAGAATCTTAACAGCATCGGACAGTTCGGTCTCTAAGCTGACATTCACCCGTGGGAAGTGTCCGAGGGTATAGTCAATACATTCGCGAGCCACATCATTGCACGACACTTCATCGTGACGGTTAGCCATCAGTTCATCAGCATTTGTTGTCGACGAACTGTCGAACAGCATCAGCACCATCCGTTTCAGGTGGTTGGCATTATACTTCATCATGCCTGTCATTTCGCTCAGTTTCCCTTCCTGGAAAGGACTCCTGGCGGCATTCTTCGTATTTCGCAAAGCAATGCTATCGTGGAGTACGTTGCCGAAACCGATGATGACATTCAACGGTGTGCGTATCTGGTGCGACAGGTTCTGGATAAACAGGTTCTTCCTCTTAACCGTCTCTTCGGCCAGTTCCATATCGCGGGCATGCTGCTCATTACGCTTCTTGAGGGCTTCGGCCGTCTGACGGATGCTCCCCATGTGGTCGCGCAACTTCTGTTGCATGGAGGCTAAGGCGTTCTGCAAGTGTCCGATGTCGTCATTCTGTTCGGACTGCGGAATGGTCTCGGCATAGTTGCCCTCAGTGATATGACGCGTTGTATCGAGCATCCGGTTGATCGGGCTGATGGTATGTCTGACGACACGGTTGCTGAGCCAGAGGATGCCCAGCAGTCCCAAGAGAATCAACACGGCGATGACATACCCCAGATGGCGGTAGTCGGTCAGAATCTCCTTCTCGGGACATACCAGTGCCAGGCTCCAGTCGGTACCAGGAACAGGCTGGTAACTCACATGGCAGAGTGTGCCGTTAACCTTGATATGCATCGTTCCCTGCCTGCCGTCAGCCATCTCGTGTCCCAGAGCTATCCTGTCGGCATCCTGTCGCGGGTCAGCATCGGTATAGATGGTCTTACGGAACAGCCGTGTGGTGTCGGGGTGTATGAAGAATCGTCCGTCTTGGCCTGTCAGCACGAAATAGGCATGCGGATAAGGCAGTTCGATGTCGTTGACGGTCTTGGCCAAATGAGAGAACAATATGTCGGTAGCAAGGACACCTATGATCTGTCCATCCTCCGAACGCAATGGCCGGCAATAGGTGGCCACGGCTTCGTTGTGTTCGATGGTTCCCTCGGCATGTCCGTCGAAGGGGTCTACCCATCCTGCTTCACCTGTGGCGACTGGAATCTTATACCATCCCTTGTCAAAATAGTCGTAGTCCGTTTCGCGGGTGGTGACTATCGTGTCATCCTCGTTGACGGTGTATACCGACAGTCCCCGCCCATACTGCGGAAACCTATCCGGTACGACACAGACGGAGCTGCTCAGAACGTGCGGATTCAGCCTGACGAGACGCCGCGAGATGGATTCCAGCGAGTCAGGGGTGAAGTGTTCCTCCAGCAGCCACGCATTGGCATTGGTCGATGCTTCTATGCTGTACATATCGTTGCTGACACGCTGTATGACAGAATGGAGGAGGCTGCCAGAAAGCTCGGTGACCTCGTGACGGATGAGGTTGAGCGACTGGAGGAAGAAGACACCCAGCGACAACACGAAGATGGGTACAGCCATCAGCATGATGCCGATACTGAGTTTGCGCGACAGGCTGCGACTGATCTTACTCATGGCTCACCTCCTTTCTTTCCTTGACGCTCTTCTCGGCCTCTTCGGCCTCAATCTTCAGTGCCTCCACCATGTGGTCGAGCAAGTCGAGCACCTTCTCACTCTGCTCCTTGATGACACCCAGCTCGAAGTCGGCCTCCTGAGGACTGAGTGTATCATAATTGTTGCAGAGTTTCATGACGCTTCGTTCGATGAGATCCGCAGGCTCCGTCATCTGCGTCGTCATGTAGTGCAGGAAGGTGGTCTTCATACGGTCGGAGCCCTGTGCATTACCATAGGCCTTACGCAACTCTTCGCTACGTTTTGTCAGTCTATTCGTCAACTGTTCCAGTTCCGTCGACTTTGCCGCCAGCGACAGTTGCATACGTCGGAAGAGGTCCTGCAGCTGTCCGATCTCGTCGTCGCGCTGCGCCACAGGCACGGTCTGGGTGTAATCACCTCCTGCCACGCGCTTTGCTGAACGTGTCAGCATACGCAGGGGCTGCATCTGACGACGGATGACCATTCGGCAGAGCAACCAGAAGAGCAATATACCGGCGACGGTGATAGCCAGCACCATCCAGACCAGGGTGTAGTAGCCGCCAAGGATATCGTCCTTGAGGTACACCATACCAGCATTCCACCCCAACGGGTTCATGGGCTGGTCTATCGACGCGACATGATGGAATGGCTTATAGAACACGTACCAGTTCTTCTGATTCAACTGGAAGGTCGTAGAGCCCTTTTCGCCGGACATCACGGCTTCTGCTGCCTCGCGTGCCGACTGGTCTTCTTGCGCGTCGACAAGTTCCCACACCGTTGCCGTTTTCGACAGCTTATCTGTATTGGGATGGACAATATATGAACCGTTGCTGCTCAGCAATACGCAGTAACTGTTGGGTGAGGGCTTGGTCGCATGCACGATTTTCGACAGCACAGAGGTGGGCAGGTCGACCACAATGACTCCCACGCACTCCGCATGGCTGTCGATGATGGGCAGACAGAAGGAGAGCGTCACACCCTCGTCCTCCTCCTCTGGCAGAGGATCGGTCCAGCAGGCATGTCCCGTTGACATCGGTAACGTGTACCACAGTTGTTCTGTATACGGTCTGTCGCCAAAGCTCCCGGAAGACACCAAGTGGGCCTCCCCCTGTTTCCAGCCTGATCTGTGGACATAAGCCATGAACAGCTCGCGGCCCGGATAGTAATTCGGTTTGAAGGCTACGGCACACCCTACGATATAAGGATAGGTCTCCACGATGTTGCGACAGTAGGTAAACATACGGTCAGGCTGGTCCAGGTGCCACTGCAGGTCCTGATAGACATTATACGTGGTCTGCTCGACCGTCATCAGAATATTGTCGATGTGCTGCTCTGCGCCCTCCAGTGCGTGCTCTGCATCGTCGCGGGCCTCATCCTCCAGTGCCTGCCGCGAGAAATAGAGCATCACTCCCAGCGACAGCAACAGCAGCAGAACCATCTCTATGACCACCATCAGGTGCAGTCGTAGCGATGTATAAGGAATGGTTATCTTACTTAGTTTCAACATGAATAAATCTCCATACAAGGAATAAGACAATAACAGCCACCAGCAGCAAGGCGATACCCGTCTTCAACAACGAGTCCCATAAGTCCTGCTTAGCGACAACGATGGCTACCGACCAGTCAACATGATCGATAGGGCAGTAATACACCGTCGAGGGCACACCCATGACATCCAGGTCCATCGAGCCGCTTTTCTTTTTCGCCAGGCTCTGCACCAGTTGTTCCTGCGTCAGCGACACACCCTTGCCCTCTGGACCGGCTATGCAGCTGCCGTCGTCGTTGATCACCACCGTATAGAAGTCGTCCTCACCGGTCAGCAGGTAGCGTTGCAGCAGTTCATTGTTCCTGAAGCTGTCATCGATGCGCTGTAATTCCATGCTCAGCCATTCGAAAGTCATATCCGCTCCGCATACGCAGGCCAGGCGCTTCTGAGCGTCGTACACCGGCTGGACAAACGTCGTGTAGTGTCCGCTGATGTCTGAACCGTCGTAGTAATAATAGGGGTCCGACCAGAAACTCTCGCTCGACTGCTTTGCACGGACATACCAGTCTGACTTATGGTAGTTATGACGGGCTGAGCCCACCATGCGGACCTCGAACGCGCTGGTATCGACATGCACCACGTATGGCTCGAACCACGTTCCCTTCCGTGGGAAATATTTGGGCTCAAATGCTGCAAAGTAGCCTCGCACATCAGGGTTCAGACTGGTCTTGCTCTCCAAAGCAGCTATCACCGCCTCCGGCGAGTCCAGGTGCTTCCCCACTTCGTCGAACACGATCATGGCGCTCATCTCCATACCTCTGACCGTCCTGGCAATCTTCTCCGAAGCGATGTTTATGATGCCGACATAACGGGCATGCCTGTCAGTCTTGGCAGACTGAGAGTACATCGTCATGAGGATGGCGAAGAATATCGCAAACCCCACCCCTACCGTCAGCATCACATATAATCGTATCCGTCTAGTCATATATTTGATGTCTATTCTGTTAGGCTTGTAGATTTTAAAGTACAAAT
>JAEENF010000109.1 GCA_016283605.1 Prevotella sp. | reverse complement strand
CCTGTACATTATTAATAATATAAAGGCGCTCGCTTCTTGTACTACTTCTGTCTATGTAAATCTTTCAAAGAACTCTTTCTTCATGCCCTCATCTCTAGTTTTTGAGCGAAAGCGGGTGCAAAGGTACAACAAATTTCAATACCCTCCAAATTTTTGAGCAACTTTTTTTTATGAAACACTAAAGTTTTCGGGATTATTGACAAAAAGAAGACCTACACCTTGTAAATAATATATAAGGCATAGGCCATTTGACGTTACGATATTAGAAAATTACTCTCTTCTACCCATGATGCGAAGCAGATAGATAAAGAGGTTTATGAAGTCAAGATAGAGAGACAATGCTCCCACAAGAGCCAACTTCTGAGATGTTTCTCCAGCATCTGGTGCCATCTGCAACATCTGCTTGATTTTCTGGGAATCATAAGCTGTCAGACCGACAAAAATCAATACCCCGACATAACTAATAATCAAATCGAAGCCAGAACTCTTCACAAGAAACAGATTGACTAACGAAGCGATGATGAGTCCAATGATAGCCATCATCAGGATTTTCCCCATCGAGGTTAGATCCGTCTTGGTGGTATAACCGACAAATGCCATCACCGCAAATGTTCCCGCCGTAATAAAGAACACGCTGGCAATAGAGGTCATCGTGTAAACCAGGAAGATTGACGATAGTACAACTCCATTAATGACGGAATAAAGGACAAAGAGCAGCGTTGCCGTAGTCAGCGAGAGTCTGTTGATAGCTCCGCTAATGGCAAAGACCAGTGCAAGCTCTGCAATCATTAGTCCCCAGAAGATAATCTGGTTACTAGAGATGGCAGATATGACACCCGGACTATTAGCCACCCCAAAAGCAGTAATGCCCGTTATTGCCAATGCCAGCGACATCCATACATACACTTTTCTCATTAAAATAGGAAATGCCTGCGACATCGAGAGTTCACGATCCCGCGTCATCGTTCCGAAATTCAGTTCGTTGTTATAATCCATATTCATTTCATTATTTAGTTTCACATGTAATTATCTACAAATATTATGCCACAAAGGTAAGCATTTACTTTTAATAAAACATAAAAACACAACACAAAAGAGCAATTAATTAGGATTTTTGGATTATTTTCACTATATTTGTGCCATCGAATAACTAAAAAAGGAATCATAATAATACACAGACAATATGAAGATCGGACTATTTATCCCCTGCTATGTAGACGTGGTATACCCTCAAGTTGGAGTAGCCACTTACAAGCTACTGAAACATTTGGGCCTTGACGTCACCTATCCGCTGAACCAGACTTGTTGCGGACAACCGATGGCAAATGCCGGCTTTGAGAAACAAGCAATTCCCCTGGCTGAAAAGTTTGAGGACAAGTTCAAAGAGTTTGACTATGTGGTAGCGCCCTCAGTCAGTTGCACCGCCTTTGTCAAACTGAACTATCCCCGTTTGTTAAAAGGCAAACACGAATGTACCACCTCGAAAAAGATCATGGATGTGGTGGAGTTTCTGCACGATGTTGTAAAAGTGAACCATCCGCTCGGCACCTTCCCCCACAAGGTAAGTCTGCACAACTCCTGTCACGGTGTGAGAGAATTAGGTCTAAGTTCACCGAGTGAGGAACATGTAGCACCATTTAACAAGATCAAGGACTTGCTGAATCTTGTGGAGGGGATTCAGGTCCTGGAGCCGGAACGTCCAGATGAGTGTTGCGGTTTCGGCGGTATGTTCTCCGTTGAGGAAACGGCCGTCAGTGCACAGATGGGATTAGACAAGATTCAGCGACACATGAAGACTGGTGCACGATTTATAACCGGACCTGATTGTTCATGTCTGATGCATATGGCAGGCATTGCCAAGAAGCAAGGTCTGCAGGTAGAGTTCAAACACGTCGTGGAAATCCTTGCGGCAGGATTGTGATAAGTGAAGAGTGAAAAGTGAAAAGTGAATAGTTATGAGTACAGGACATAGTAAAGCAGCGAAAGAGTTCTTAAAGAACCAGACCTACGCAAAGTGGCACGATGCCACATTCTGGGCTGTCCGCACGAAACGTGACAATATGGCATACGGGCTCGAGGAATGGGAACAGTTACGCGAGAAAGCGAGTGCCATCAAGCGCCATACGATTACCCATCTCGACGAATATCTTGACCAGTTTGCCACCAAGGCCGAAGAAAACGGCTGTATCGTACATTGGGCTAAGGACGCTCATGAATTCAACGAGATTGTATATGGCATATTGAAGAACCATAACGTAAAGAAACTCGTCAAGTCGAAGTCGATGCTCACCGAGGAGTGCGGGATGAATCCCTACCTGGAGCAGCACGGCATCGAAGTCGTAGAAACCGACCTCGGCGAGCGCATCATCCAGTTGAAGGGGCAGGCACCGAGTCACATTGTGATGCCCGCCATCCATCTGAACCACGACGACGTGGGCGAACTATTCGAGGAAAAGCTGGGCAGTGAAAAGGGAAACCACGATCCCACTTATTTGACATACGTCGCACGTTTAAGCCTAAGGAACGAATTTCTCACAGCCGATGCAGGCATGACAGGCGGCAACTTCGGCATTGCCGAAACAGGCGACATCGTGGTCTGCACCAACGAGGGCAATGCCGACATGTCGACTTCCTGTCCAAAACTACACATCGCTGCCATCGGACTAGAGAAAATTATCCCGAACTACGACTGTCTCGCAGTTTTCCAACGCATGCTCTGCCGTGCTGGAACCGGTCAGCCAACGACAACGTTCACATCTCACTTCCGCAAAGCTCGTCCGACTGCGAACCCGATGCACATCGTTCTGGTAGATAACGGACGCAGCGAATGGATTGGCAATCCCGAGCACTGGGAGGCCTTGAAGTGCATCCGTTGCGGCTCGTGCATGAACACTTGTCCGGTATATCGTCGTAGTGGCGGTTACTCTTACAGTTACTTTATCCCTGGCCCCATCGGTATAAACCTTGGTATGCTTCGCGATCCACAGAAACATTCGGGTAACGTCAGCGCCTGCACACTATGCAACAGTTGTCAGACGCTCTGTCCGGCGAAGATTAACCTCGGTGACCAGATTTACCTATGGCGTCAACAACTTGATGATTATGGTACGGCCAACCCACAGAAGAAACTGATGTGCAAGGGCATGAGCACCGTATATGGCAATGAAGCCATCTATAACCTTGGCACGGCACTAGCCCACTGGGCGAATATCATCCCATCACCGCTAATGAACTGTGGTCTGAACCCTTGGGCAGAGGGTCACAAGATGATGGAGTTCCCCAAGAAACCGTTCCACAAACTGTTCAAAGAGATTAAGAAGTAAGATCAAGAATTTGAGAATTAGAGAATTATTAAGATGAGTAATAAGGAAGATATATTAAAAAGATACAGGGCGAATGTCAGGGAGAAATACGACATGCCCGACCTGAGTGACATTGCGGCCATCACGTACAATGACCCGTTAGTACAGTTCATTAAGATGACCGAGAGTGTGGGCGGTCACGTGATTGAGGTCAAGGAAGGTCAGGACATTAATGCGCTCGTACACGAGATGTACCCCGATGCCAAGGAGATTGCCTCGAACCTGCCGGAAATAACTATTGCCACACGCAATCCTGACGATGTCGGCCGCGCGCGCGACCTCAATGGCACTGACGTCGGTATCATCCGCGGACAGTTCGGCGTGGCAGAAAATGCCTGCGTGTGGATTCCGCAGACGATGAAGGAGAAAGCCATCATGTTCATCTCCGAGAACCTCGTCATTCTACTACCGAAGTCGCAGATTGTCAACAATATGCACGAGGCATACCGCCGGATTAAATTCGACGAGACATACGACGGCTACGGTGTGTTTATCAGTGGGCCGTCGAAGACTGCTGACATTGCGCAGGTTTTAGTGATGGGTGCACAAGCTGCACGCAGCGCAACGATCCTACTGCTTCCAGAGTAAACGACTCGAACAATTAGGAAAACGAATTCAGGAGGTCGGCGATGATGCCGGCCTCTTCGTCTGTCATAGCCGGATGGCAGGGAATAGACAATTCCTGGGCATGAATCTGCTCGGTGACGGGGAAAGAGAGGTGATTCCACTGACGGTAGCACTTCTGCTTGTGGGGCGGAATCGGATAGTGGATCTGTGTCTCCACGCCGTGGGCGGCAAGAAAGGCTTTCAGTTCGTCACGACGCGGTGACAGAATGGGGAAGATATGCCAGACGCTATCACGATATCCCACCTTATTATTATATATGCGCGCGATGTCACGACGGCGCTGGTTATCGGCGTCAAGATGACGGAGCTTGACATCAAGAATCGCAGCCTGAAGCTCATCGATACGAGAATTGCGGCCGATATGGTCAAAGACATAGTGACGCGCCGATCCATAATTACCCAGAGCACGAATGATCTCCGCCAGATCGTCATCGTTGGTGGTCACAGCACCGGCATCCCCCAGAGCACCTAGGTTCTTCGTTGGATAGAAACTATGTCCGGCAGCGTCACCAAGGGAACCTGTCCGACGCTGTGAATGGCAACAAGCCATATCGTCACGCTCAACGAACGTACAGCCATGCGCCTGGGCATTGTCCTCGATGAGCTTCAGTCCGTGCTTCTTGCATATCTCCCCTATTTTCTTGGTGTACGCGCAAATACCATACAGATGCACAATCATCACTGCCTTCGTACGTCCGGTTATGGCCTGCTCGATACGCGCATCATCAATCTGGAATGTGTCAAGACTCGGCTCCACAAGAACGGGCACGAGTCGGTTCTCCGTAATAGCAAGTATTGAGGCGATGTATGTATTCGCCGGCACGATCACCTCGTCACCCTCCTGCATCACGCCCATTTCGATGTAGGCTCTAAAAATCAGCGTCAGCGCGTCAAGTCCGTTGGCCACCCCAACGCAGTGCCTAGTACCGATATATTCCGCGTAATGTTCCTCAAACCGCGTCGTGGCATCACCACGTAGATACCAACCACTATTGGCAACACCGGCGATAGCCTCGCGAATCTCTGTCTCATAGCGGGCGTTAATCTCCTTTAGGGGTAAATATTTGATCATAGGTCGTATTCATAATGGTCATAACAGACACCGCGCGCGCCAAAGCCCTCCTTCTGGTAGATAAGCGGTTCGACGAGGATACGGCCGTCCTCTTCGTTCGACGTGCCGAAGTCAAACCAACGCGAAGACCACTGACGCTCGCGCAGCAGATAGTCGAAGAGTGCATCTATGACACGCAGACGCTTACCCTCCGCACTAGCAGAGATATACTGGGCATGAGTCACCATCGGCATGACGTAAATCACTGTTCCACCAAGTATCTCACCGTCCTTCGTGGCCGTAAAGAGTCGGATCTGTTCAGGGAATCGTGCATGAAGCAGACCTATCTCGTCAAGCGTATGCACAGGCTGTGCGCCATACTTATGCATCAGGTTATCGGAGAGCACTCGCCAAAAACCAGCCCAGTCATTACTTTCGTCCACCATTACACCATTAGCGAAGGCCTTGTTCACCCCATAGCGACGGTCGCGATGCCACTTCAGAGGCTGACCGAGATCAACCGCCGACGACAGACTGCGGTCTACGAGTTTTGCGTTGCAGACACTGAAGAGTGAATACCAATCCTCTTCGGCAGGGACACGGTGGAAAATATGCGGCACGGTTTTATAGACCACACGACGGAAGCCCTCTGCACGAAGGTTCTCATTCAGTTCGCGGAAGAGTTGCTGCACCCTCGCCGCCGTGGCAACAGCGGAGAGAATGATACCGCCATAAGTCAGTCCACGGTGTGAGCAGAGCACCTCGCCCTCAGCATTGGCCGGTAGCAGGGCAAAGAGCTTACCATCACGATAGAACATCAGCGAGTGGTCTTCAAAGCGGTCGGCGTGATAGTCCATGTAGCGACGATCAATAAGGAACGTACCGTTCTTCGACTGTGCCACAAAACTGTTCCAATCTTCCGCTCGTTCGGCTGTATATCTAACTATCTCGAACATCTCAAGAACTCATCATAATCGTAGATATATTCCTCCTCATCAAACAATTCTGAGGCTAGTACGAGACAGACGGCACCAGAGGAAAAGTCCTCGAGTGTACGCCAGACTCCTGTGCCGATGTAGAGCCCCTGATAAGGATGATTCAGGTGGAACGTCTTTCGCTCGCGACCATCGAAGACCTCCACATCAAAAGATCCGCTAACGGCAATAACGATCTCCTCGCAAGTGCGATGGGCATGGCCACCTCGGCGTTCACCCGATGGTACATCATACGTCCAGTAAACGCGGGCGATGTCGAACGGGATGTTCTTCATCTGCTCTGCCACCGTCAGGTTCCCCCTCGGGTCCACAATCTTCGGCAGGTCTATAATCTTATATCTTTCCATACAATTATATAACGGATTTTATCAAGAAAGCGTATATCTTATCCACAAAAAATCTTTTCAACAGCCACGCCGCAAGCACGATCATCCCAAGACTGAGGGTTGTCGTCATGATGACGTTCTCGACGCCAGCCGACAACGCCACGCTGTTAACGAGACGCAGGATAAGCATGTGGACCAGATAGATTTCAAGGCTGATGCCGCCTAGCCATTGCAATACGGGGTGATGCAACAAACGCGTCACGCGGCCTCCCTGTTGGTCAGCCAGGGCATAGTAGAGAATGATTGGCGGTATAAACAGCCAGAAGAGTGCAGCACAGCGCAACCGACATGTTATCGATTCATACAGGAAGAACGAAAACACTAGCCACAGCACCGTGAACAATTCCCACCGCGTAGCAACAGACAGGTTCATGTGACTGATCTGTGCACGGCCACGTTCACCCACCGCCGACTGATACAAGCGACAGAGCAAAATGCCCATACAGAAATCTATCAGACGAGTCCACGGTGCAGCATAAAGAATGCTGTTCACCATATCAAGGGGAATGAGGAATGCCAACGGCAGATATACAGCCAACATCACCCCCGACAATATCAAAAGTCCCTTGAGGGAAAGTCGATGAAGCCAGCGGAAAACGAGGCAGAACAAAAGATAGAAAAACAGTACGTCGCAAAGAAACCACGATGAGCCATTAGCCACGAAATAATATTCGTCGAAAGGAATCCAACTCTGCAGCAGCAACACGCTCGGCAACAGATGCTGCCAGTCGTATGTAACGCCAAGCCTCGCATCAAGCACGACAAAGACGACTAGCATCAACAGGTGCAAGGGATAGAACTTCGACAACTGGCGTAAGAGAAACCGACGCGTACTGAATTGTCCTGCCCTTACGCTATCGCCATAGCCCAATGACAGTACAAAACCGCTAAGCATAAAGAAGAACGACACTCCACACTCCCCACCATAGTCGAAACACTTGCCGATAATATGCGAGAAGACAATCAACATGATAAATACGAATCGCAGGGATTGAAATGTCGCTATTCTCATTTATCAATGTTCAAACTTGGTGTAGGGATCGGTACCGAGGACGGTCTTCGCCAGACGCTTTGCCTTATCGCGGAGGGCATTTACATTGTCACCGACTTCGCCATAGCAGAGGACAACACCCATACGACGGCCTTTGTGAGCCTCGGGTTTGCCGAAGATACGGATACGCGTGCGATCTTCCTTCAGGGCATCCACAAAGTTGTAGTCCAAGAGCGAGCGGTCGACGGGCGTTGAAGCCTCCTTCGGCGAGAGAATCACAGCCGATGCGCCAGCGTGCTCAAGATGGATACCGGCGATGGGTAAGCCCAGTACGGCGCGCAGATGCAGCTCGAACTCACTTAGGTTGGTGGTGTGACCCAACGTCACCATACCCGTGTCATGCGGACGCGGCGAAAGCTCGGAGAAGATTACCTCTCCCTGTTTGGTCAGGAAGAACTCCACGCCCCAGATACCGGCGCCCGTCAGCGCCTTCGTCACCTTGTCGGCCATCATCTGTGCCTGTTTCAAAGCCTCGTCAGAAATTTTATAAGGCTGCCACGACTCACGATAATCGCCAGCCTTCTGCACATGTCCGATGGGCGGACAGAACAGCGTCGGCCAGCCGTGCTGCTGTGTGACGGTGAGCAATGTAAACTCAGAGTCGAAATCGATGAACTCCTCGATGATGACCTCCTTCACATCGCCGCGTGAGCCTTCCATCGCCTCGCGGAAAGCCTGTTCAAGTTCGCCGTCGTTATAGACGTAACTCTGGCCGTGACCGCTCGATGACATCAGCGGCTTTACCACACAGGGGAAACCGATCTCGTCGGCAGCAGCCTTGAACTCCTCAAAGGTCTTAGCATAGAAATACTTAGCCGTACGCAATCCCAATTCTTTGGCAGCGAGATCACGAATCGCACGACGATTCATCGTAAAGTTCACGGCACGGGCAGAGGGCACCACCTGAATACCCTGCTCCTCGAACTTAAACAGCCGTTCCGTACGGATAGCCTCGATCTCCGGCACAATGATATCGGGATGATGCTTCTTGACAACTGCCTCGAGGGCATCTCCGTCGAGCATAGAAAACACTTCGCGCTCGTCAGCCACCTGCATGGCGGGCGCATTGTCGTAACGGTCACAGGCAATCACATACTGTCCTGCACGCATGGCGGCAATCACGAACTCCTTACCGAGTTCACCTGAGCCTAATAAAAGAATCTTTTTCATCGGTTAGCGTACATGTTATCGTAATACTTCTGATAGTCGCCACTTGTCACGTTGTCGAGCCACTCCTGGTTGTCGAGATACCAGCGGACGGTCTTCTCGATACCTTCCTCGAACTGAAGCGAGGGCTCCCAACCGAGTTCCTTCTGCAACTTAGAGCTATCGATGGCGTAGCGGAGGTCGTGGCCGGCGCGGTCGGTCACGAAGGTTATCAGGTCCATATCCTCTCCCTCTTTACGACCCAGTAGACGGTCAACAGTCTTGATGACCACCTTGATGATGTCGATATTCTTCCACTCGTTGAAGCCGCCGATGTTATAAGTGTCGGCAATCTTTCCCTCGTGGAAAATCACGTCAATAGCACGTGCATGATCCTCGACGTAGAGCCAGTCACGCACGTTTTCGCCCTTGCCATAAACCGGCAACGGCTTGCGATGGCGGATGTTATTGATAAAGAGGGGTATCAATTTCTCAGGGAACTGATACGGGCCGTAGTTGTTCGAGCAGTTGGTCACGACGACAGGCATGCCATACGTATCGTGATAAGCACGGACGAAGTGATCGCTCGACGCCTTCGCGGCGGAATACGGCGAGTGAGGATTGTACTTCGTGGTCTCCAAGAAGAACTTATCGCCGTAAGCCAGATGATGCTCCGACGAAGAAGCCGTCGTGGTGAATGGCGGTTCAATACCCTCTGGATGCGTCAGCTCCAAGGCACCATACACCTCATCTGTCGAAATATGATAGAAGCGTTTACCCTCATATTTCTCAGGCAGGCTCTCCCAATAGAGTTTCGCGGCCTGCAGCAGCGACAGCGTTCCCATCACGTTGGTCTTGGCGAAAGTGAATGGGTCTTTGATCGAGCGGTCGACATGACTCTCTGCAGCCAGATGGATGATACCATCTACCTTCTTGTCCTGCATCAGCTTATAAAAGGCGTCGAAGTCGCAGATGTCCATCTTCACGAACTCGTAGTTGGGTTTGTTCTCTATGTCCTTGAGGTTTGCCAGGTTGCCGGCATAGGTAAGCTTGTCGAGGTTAATGATATGATACTCGGGATACTTGTTTACAAACAGGCGCACCACATGACTTCCGATAAAGCCTGCGCCACCAGTAATGACGATTGTACGTTTCATAATCTAAAATATTGTTTTATTGTTTCCTAATGCTATAACTTCCATGTCTCTGAATTCCTTCCCGTCGATGACGAGACGGACGAGTGTTCGGTCCTTGTGCCAACCCTGGATACCCGCAGCACCCGGATTGATGTGCAGCAGACCCAGAGTCTTGTCGTACTTCACCTTGAGAATATGCGAATGTCCGGCAATAAACAACTGCGGGGGATTGGCAAAGAGCGTCGAGCGTATGCTGGGGTCGTAGTTGCCGGGATATCCACCAATATGCTTGATTAGCACATCAACGTCCTCGCACTTGAAGCGGTTCAGTTCACGATACATCAGCCTGAGATCTCCTCCGTCACAATTGCCACAGACAGCCCGGAAGGGCCTGAAGGCAGCCAGTTTCTCTGCGACCTCCACACTACCGATATCACCGGCATGCCAGATTTCGTCACACGGTTCGAAGTAGTGCAGATATTTTTCATCCCAATAGCTATGGGTATCACTCAGAATACCTATTCTCTTCATAGACTAAACCGTTTACGAATGAATCCCGCAATCAGCTTCTCCGACTCTACCAGTCCGAGGATGCTGGAGTCAATGCACAAGTCGTAGCTGGAGGAATGTCCCCACTTCTTTCCCGTATAATAATTGTAATATGCTGCACGCGTGGCCTCGCCCTGTTCTATAAACTTACGGGCGGCATCGGCGTCAATATGTTGCTTGTTCATGATCTGATTGATACGGTAATTCATCGAGGCGGTGATGAAGACGTTCACCGTGTTGCCGAAGTCACGCAGCACATAGTCAGCACATCGTCCCACAAACACACACGAACCTTCTTTTGCCGCCTTCACGATAGCATCACTCTGAAACTGGAACAATGTTTCCTGTGAGAAGCTCGACTTATAACCACCATCACTGTTCACATGAGGCGATCCCAGATTCAGCAGTCCGCGGAAGAAACCCTTCTTCTCGTCGTTTTGCTCAAAGATCTTCTCAGAGAGTCCGCTCTCCTTGGCCGCCAAGTTCAGCAACTCGCGGTCGTAGTATTTGGCCTGGAAATCAAGGGCGAGCATCCGACCGATGTCGTGACCACCACTGCCCAATTGTCGGCCTACATTAATAATGATGTGTTTCATATCTTCTTAACTCCTTATCTTTTTCATATACCACATAAGCATCGGAATCGTCATCGCAAACGAACCGAAGTCGCTGGCCGGCATCGCATACCAGACGCCATCCAGATCCCAGAATAACGGGAAAATATACGCCATCGGCAACAGCAGGAAAAGTTGTCGCGACAGCGAGAGGAAAATCGAAACCTTCACTTTACCGATACACTGGAAGAAGTTGGTAATCACCGCCTGAGAGCCTACAACGAAGAACACAAGCATATCAATCACAAGTCCTCGCGCCGAGAGATCGAGCAGCGTTTCGTCGGTGGTGAAGATGCGGGCGATCTGCCGTGGGAAGGCCATCGACAGTCCCCAGCCGACCAGCAGGATGATGGTGGCACAGGCGATGGTGATCCACAGGCAGCGGAACATGCGGTCGAATTTCTCGGCACCGTAATTATAACCTACGATAGGCTGCATGCCCTGAATCATGCCCATGACGAACATGAAGAACACCATGACCATCGAGTTGGCTATCGAGTAAGCGCCCACGGCCATGTCTCCGCCATAGCGCACAAACTGATTGTTCATGAAGATGACAATCACACAGCTCGTGGTCTGCATCAGGAAGGGCGAGATGCCGATGGCGACGATGTTCTTCACCAACTGCGATTTCAGCCGGTAGATGCCGCGCTTCAGGTGCAACAGCTCCCGCTTGTCGGAGAATATCCACATCTGCCAACACATCGCCAGCGACTGCGAGGTGACTGTAGCGAGCGCCGCGCCGCGGATACCCCATCGGAACCACCATACGAATGCCACGACGAGTACGATGTTCATGGCCACGGTGAAAAGCGTGGCCCACATGGCATGACGGGGCTTGCCGGCAGCGCGCAACACAGCATTCATGCCAAAGTACATGTGCGTCACCATATTGCCAAGCAGGATCACCTGCATGAACTCACGGGCGTAAGGCAGCGTCACGTCAGAGGCGCCGAAGAAACGCAGAATGGGATTGAGAAAGATGAGGCAGACAACCATAAACGCGAATCCGATCATCAGATTCAGTGTCACCGTATTGCCTAGCAGATGCTGCGCCGTCTGATAGTCCCTCTGTCCCAGCTTCACCGAGATGCAGGTTGATGCGCCCACGCCCACGGCGGCACCGAAGGCCGCGCTCAGATTCATGAAGGGGAAAGTGATACCCAGACCCGCAATCGCCTCGGGACCCACCACCTGACCGATCATCGCGCGGTCGATGATATTGTAGAGGCTCGACGCCGTCATGGCCACGATGGCTGGCAGGGCATACTGCCAGAGCAGTTGACCTACGGGCTTTGTACCCAGTGCGAGAGCGGCTTGTTTGTTATCATTCATGTCTTTATTTCCTAACATGTTGCAAAGGTACAAATAAAATTTGTATCATACAAGCATTCGCGGAAATATTTGGCCGTATCAGAAATAATTTGTACCTTTGCAGTCGAAATGCGAACGATCAAGCAACTAACGACATTACTATGCCTCCTCGCCGTGCTTTTCGCCTTTGCGACATCCGTCACGGCAGCACCTCCCAAGATGAAATATCCTGGAGGAAAATTTTACATTTGGAGATATACGCTCAAAGACAAGCAAGGTTCCTCCTACACCCTCGACCATCCCGGACGATGGCTTTCCCACAAATCGATTGAACGCAGAAGACGACAAGGACTCGAGCTCGATTCGACCGACTTGCCCGTGAGCGCACATTATCTGAAAGATTTTGAAAAGATTGCCAATGGTATGGCGCACAGAGAACGGAAATCTTCTGCTGAATGGACGATGATCGGTACCAGCAGGTGGCACAACACCGTACTCATCCGTTCTAACGATACAACACTCTTGTCACACCTGGCAGAACTGAGTTTCGTCAAAGAGGCCAGAAAGGTGTGGGTATCTCCCGACAGCGTCGAACGCGGCTCATTGAAAGTGAAGGTCCACGAGCAGTTTAATCCCTGGGACAGCGTCAAGGGCGAGTACTACGGCAATGCCAAGGAACAGATCGAGATGCTTGCCGGTCACAGGCTGCACAATATCGGCATGAGGGGCAAAGGCATGACGATAGCCGTTCTCGACGGCGGTTTCCAAAACTGCGACCAGATACCGGCCATCCTCCGTACCAATATCGTGGAGATGAAGGACTTTGTCTACCCCAACAGCCTGCATTTCTTCCGCGAGACCGACCACGGCACAAAAGTTTTCTCCGCACTGGCCGCCAACGAGCCGCAAGTACTGGTCGGCACGGCCCCCGAAGCCAAGTACTGGCTACTGCGCTGCGAAGACCAGCAGACAGAACAACCCGTGGAGGAAGACTACTGGACGATGGCGGCTGAATATGCCGACTCCGCCGGTGTCGACATCATCAGCTCATCCGTAGGTTACAACGAGTACGACAGACATCTGGGCGATTACCACCAGCGCGACCTCAACGGCCAGCGGGCGCTCATCTCACGTTCGGCCTCGATGCTGGCGCAGAAAGGCATCATCCTCGTCAACAGCGCAGGCAACAATGGCATGGGTCCGTGGAAGAAGATCGTTTTCCCCGCCGATGCCAACGACATCCTGACCGTCGGTGCACTGAATACGGACATGAAGAACGCACCCTTCAGCGGTGTCGGTCCCACGCAGGACGGACGGGTAAAACCCGATGTGATGGCGCTTGGCGCACCTGCCTGTCTGATTTCCGGTCGGGGCACTATCGTCAGGGATATGGGCACCTCGTTCTCCACACCCATCGTGGCTGGCCTCGTGGCCTGTCTGTGGCAGGCGCTCCCCGAGAAGTCTGCGCTGGAGATCATCAACCTCGTCCGTCAGACCAGCAGCCAGTATCAGGAGCCCGACAACATCTACGGTTACGGCATCCCCAACTTCTGGCGCGCCTATATGATAGGAAAGATGGATCAAAACGACAAGAATAATTAACGACAACTATGACAACTATGTTGTCGTAAAAATATATGAGCAGTAAAGAAATAGTATCACTGTTGGAACTCAACCTACTAGTACGTGAGGTGATTGAGTGCGAGATGCCCAACGAATATTGGGTAGAGGCCGAATTGTCGGAATGTCGCGAGTCGAGAGGCCACTGCTACATGGAGCTCGTGCAAAAAGACGAACAGACCGCCACACCCATTGCCAAGGCTTCAGCCCGCTGCTGGGCTTCGAAGTGGATGCTCATCCGTCCCGGGTTCGAGCGCACCACCGGCCAGCGCCTCCACGCCGGCATGAAGGTGCTGTTGAAGGTCTATGCGCAGTTCCACGAGGCCTACGGTTTCTCCTGGATCGTCACCGACATCGACCCCACCTATACCCTTGGCGATATGGCCCGCAAGCGTCAGGAGATCATCCGCCAGCTGAAGCAGGAAGGCGTCTTCGACCTGCAGCGCGAACTCCGTCTGCCCCTCTTCTGTCAGCGCATCGCCGTGATATCGAGCGAGACCGCCGCCGGCTACGGCGACTTCTGCAACCAGCTCGCCGACAATCCCTACGGTTTCCGCTTCGAGACGCGCCTCTTCCCCGCCATCATGCAGGGCGATGGTGTGGAGCAGAGCATCATAGATGCACTGGAAAAGATTTTCCAGATGCAAACTGAGAACGGAGACAGTTCTCAGTTTGACTGCGTCGTAATAATAAGAGGTGGCGGTGCAACGAGCGACATGAGTGGCTTCGACACGCTGGCATTGGCCGAGAACGTTGCCAACTTCCCCATCCCCATCATCACCGGCATCGGTCACGACCGCGACGAGAGCATTCTGGATATGGTATCCCACACCCGTGTGAAAACCCCTACTGCCGCAGCCGCCTTCCTCATCGACCACCTGAAGACCGTCCTTGATTCCCTCAACGATTCTCAGGAACAGATCCTTCGACTGGCACAGCAGAAACTCACCTATTACAAATCACAGTTTGCCACCGTAGCAGAGCTATTGCCCAGACTGTTCTCCAACGTCAAAATACGCCAGGAGGCCCGCCTCGACGCCCTCAACAACAGCATCGCTCACCATGCGCAGCAGAAAATTCTCAATTCTCAATTATCAATTGTCAATTTAGAGAATCGCCTCCCCATCCTCCTCGACCGCCGGCTGATGACGGAAAAGCACCGTCTGGAACTCCTCGAGGAGAAGACCAAGAGCCTCGACCCCGCCCTACTCCTGAAGCGTGGCTACAGCATCACCCTGAAGGACGGCAAGACAGTCCGCGACGCCCAAGCCCTCCGCTCCGGCGACGAGATCGAGACCCGCCTTGCCAACGGCACCGTCCACTCCATAGTCGAATAAACTGTTAATATGTTATTATGTCTTTAAAAATACGTTCTTATGTCTGAAGAAATGAAATACGAAGCCGCCTTTGCACAACTCCAGGACATCGTGCGCAAAATGGAAAACGATGAGTTCAGTATAGACGAAATCGCTGTGCAACTCAAGGAAGCACAGCGATTAATCAAGTTCTGCAAGGACAAGCTGACCAAGACAGAAGCGGAGATACAGAAGATCCAGTCCGAACGCGAATAGTCTTTAGAAATAAAGACCGAAGGCCAGCGACTTGAACTCCGGACCGCGATCCGTCTTCAGCACGCTCATCGGAGAGTATTTGCAGTAGATACCGTACTTGTAGACATGTACGATACCCAGAACGTCTACTGTGAAAGGACGCTGACCGATTTTCTTGGTATCCTCAGTGATCTCGATGTCACCTTCTTCATAATAGTTGTGAAGGTGAGCACGGAAATTCCAGTTCAGCTGGGCACCGACAGAAATCGCGAAATTCTTGCTGAAGCTCTGCTTCACCAGCAGCGGCATGGACAGTGATACGGTATGGATACGAGATGAACGGGCATCACACTTATCAACAGGAGTTACCACATACACACAATCATTCGGTTGTTTTATCTTACTCGCAGGAAACTTTTCAAATGCATTATCATGTCCCTTCAGGGTGTAGTTACGCCAGTCGAAACCCAGACCGGCAGAGAAGGTGGTCTTCCAGTTCTTCGGCGTATAGTCATACTGGAGCACCGTCACACCGATTTCCCATGAACGGAAGGGTGCAAACTCTATATCATCAGGAACGCTCGTCGGCACATTCACACCGAAATTAACGTGCAACGTCCAACTGTCGTTCTCGTCCACGCCATCACCAAGGTTGACGCCACCGGCATTTCCGAACTCATTATTCTTGTCTTCTAAGAACTGGGCATTGGCAGACATCCCGACTGCCAAGAGCGCCATCAAAAACAGTTTTCTCATTTTCACCTAAGTTATATTAATAATGTTAAAAACTGCTGCAAAGGTAGTCATATTCTTGCAATCCGACAAGAAAAGTGAGGAAAAAGGACACTTTTCACGTAAAAATGTTGCCCATAATCAATAATTTGATTACTTTTGCAAGCAAAATTGAAACTTTAACATCAAAAAGGAATATGAAGAATTTAGATTGGGGTAGTCTGTCATTCGGCTACATGAAGACCGACTACAACGTACGTTGTTACTACCGTGATGGTAAATGGGGCGAGATCGAGGTCTGCTCCGACGAGTATCTGAACCTGCACATGGCTGCTACCTGCCTGCACTACGGTCAGGAGGCATTCGAGGGTCTGAAGGCCTATCGTTGTCCCGATGGTAAGGTGCGCATCTTCCGTGTCGACGAGAATGCAGCCCGTCTGCAGTCTACCTGCCGCGGTATTATGATGCCCGAGGTGAGCACAGAGTTGTTCACTGAGATGGTAAAGAAGGTGGTTCGCCTGAATCAGGAGTGGATTCCCACCTACGAGAGTGGTGCTACGCTCTACATCCGTCCGCTGCTCATCGGTACCAGCGCACAGGTGGGTGTACATCCCTCGAAGGAGTACTGTTTCCTGATCTTCGTCACCCCCGTAGGCCCGTACTTCAAGGGTGGTTTCGCTGCTAATCCTTACGTGATCATCCGCGACTACGACCGCAGCGCTCCTCTCGGCACAGGTAAGTACAAGGTGGGTGGTAACTACGCTGCTTCTTTGTTTGCCAACAACCTGGCTCACGAGAAGGGCTACGCCTGCGAGTTCTACCTCGACGCAAAGGAGAAGAAATACATGGACGAGTGCGGTGCCGCCAACTTTTTCGGCATCAAGAACAATACCTATATCACTCCGAAGTCAACCTCTATCCTGCCCTCTATCACGAATAAGTCGTTGATGCAGGTGGCTGAGGATCTCGGCATGAAGGTGGAGCGCCGTCCGATTCCTGAAGAGGAGCTCGAGACCTTCGAGGAGGCAGGTGCCTGCGGAACAGCCGCCGTCATTTCACCTATTTCTTATATTGACGACCTCGACACCGGCAAGCGTTACAGCTTCGGCGACAAGCCAGGCCCAATGTCGAAGAAACTCTTCGATACCCTCCGCGGTATCCAGTACGGTGAGATCGAAGACAAGCACGGTTGGACAACAGTAGTCATCGAGTAACAGAGCATCAATATGAAACAATTACCTACATTGGGCTTTATGGAGGCTGTCAAACTGGCCTCCAGCCGCATTCTGGACTTTAAAGGCCGCAGCCGCCGCTCAGAGTTCTGGTGGTGGATGCTGGTCGTCCTCGTTGTCGGATATCTTCTGACGATATTTACCACCAACCTGATGGTCAATGCCGTCATCTCTATCGCCTATATGTTCTGTGGCCTTTCAGCGACAGCCCGTCGTCTGCAGGACTCTGGAAAGAGTGCCCTCTGGGTGTACATCAGCTATGCCCTGGGCTGCATCGTCCAGATTCTGACGGCGTCATCAACGGCCATCAACAAGATGATGGAAGAACTCAGCTACGGTACCGTTAACGAGCATGCCATCGAGAAGATCGTCGAAAACAATGCTGGCGAGTTTGCCGCCCTCAGTGGCGTGGGCTTCGTCACAGGTATCTTCGCCATCATCGTGATTGTCATGTGTCTGCTCGACAGTACGCCCGGTCCGAACAAGTACGGCGAGTCACCCAAATACGTGCAAGAGTAGATGGGAAAAGGCAAGCTGGCGAAGTTCGCCGACATGGAAACCTATGAGAACGTGTTTCAATACCCCTATTCGGTGGTGGAACACGTTCCATTCGCTATGCAGGGGCACTGGCACGACGAGTACTTCCACAACCAGAACCCCATCGTGCTCGAACTGGGCTGCGGCAAGGGCGAATACACGGTGGAACTGGCGAAGCTCTACCCCGACCTCAACTTCATCGGCGTCGACATCAAGGGCGCCCGCATGTGGACCGGTGCCACGCAGGCCCTCAACGAAGGTCTGAAGAACGTGGCCTTCCTCCGCACCAACATTGAGATCATCGAGCGTTTCTTCGCCGAAGACGAGGTGCAGGAGATCTGGCTCACCTTCTCCGACCCCCAGATGAAGAATCCCCGCAAGCGTCTCACCTCCACCTACTTCATGGCGCGTTACCGCAAGTTCCTCACCGACGGCGGTATCATCCACCTGAAGACCGACTCGAACTTCCTCTTCACCTACACCACCTATATGGTGGAGAAGAACCACCTGCCCCTCGAATTCAGAACTGAGGATCTCTATGGGGATAATAATGTTCAATGTTCAATGTTCAATGTTCAATTATTATCCATCCAGACCTACTACGAATCGATGTGGATTGCCCGCGGACTGAACATCAAGTACATGAAATGGCAACTGCCCCGCGAAGGCGTTCTTGAGGAACCAGATGTCGAAATCGAGCTCGACGACTACCGTTCCTACCACCGCTCCAAGCGCAGCAGCCTCGATAAAGCAAAATAAAGGCAAGAAAGTAAAAAGGTAAAAAATGAAGATTATGACAAACAATGGTTTTATGACAAAGGTAATGGGATTGGCAAAAGGTATTTTACCTTTTTACCTTTTTACCCTTTTACCTTTCTGTGCCTCCGCACAGATTTCAAAACACGTGACGGTGGACTCCGTCGGACAACTCGCGAAACAAATCGATAACGAGGAAAAGTTCAAGATATCGTCGTTGACCGTCAGTGGTCCACTCAACAGCGCCGACGTGAAACTGCTGCAGCAGATCGTCAACCGCGCGAAGGCCAGTGAAAAGAAAGGCGAATGCGTGGTCACCAGCGTCGACCTCTCCGGAGCCGTCTTCACGGAAGGCAAGGAGGCCAAGGCCACCACGACCCTGCCCAACGGTCTCTTCAGCGGTGCCAAGCAGCTGGTGAAGGTCATCCTGCCACAGGGCATCACCGCCATCAGCAAGAGCTGTTTCGACGGCTGTTCTTCGCTCCCCGACATACAGATTCCTTCGAGCGTCACCGCCATCGAGAACCAGGCTTTCCAGGGCTGCGAGAGTCTGACGGCGATTGCCATCCCCTCGGGTGTCACCGCCATCGGCAACGAAGCCTTCGAGAACTGCAAGTCGCTCACGCAGGTGGAGATCCCCGAGAACGTCACCGAACTCGGCAATCAGGTCTTCAACGGCTGTAAGTCGATCACCAGCGTCAACATCGTCGGTAAGTTGAAGAAGATCGGCAGCGCCGCCTTCAGGGGTTGTGAGGCCCTCACCACCGTCAACCTGCCCGAGACCGTGAAGAGCATCGGCAGCGAGGCTTTCCGCGACTGCAAGAGCATCCCCACGCTCACCCTGCCCGAGGACATCGATGAGATCGGCAACAGCGCCTTCGAGGACTGCACCGCCCTTTCTGCCGTCGAGATGAACAATGTCAGCAAGATCGGCAGCGAGGCCTTCCGCGACTGCAAGAGTCTCGTGGGTGTCAGTCTGGAAAAACTCTCCAAGCTTGGCAGCAGCGCCTTCAAGAACTGCATCGCCCTGAGCACGGTGGAGATCAAGGGTAGTCTCGACGAGGTCAGCTCCAACGCGTTCCTCGGCTGCACCAGTCTCACCAGCATCACGCTGCCCAAGTCGGTAAAGACCATCGGCAGCAGCGCCTTCGAGAAGTGTCAGAGTCTGCCGGAGTTCGAGTTCCCCGATGCCCTCCAGAAGATTGGCAGCAGCGCCTTCGAAGGGTGCTCCAGCCTGCGTGAGGCCTTCATTCCTAACATGGTGAAAAGCATCGGCGGCAGCGCCTTCAAGAGTTGCGCCGCCCTCGACACCGTGTCCATCAGCGGTTTCCCGGAGGAGATTGCCGGCAGCACCTTCATGAAGTGCAGTGCCCTGCGCGGCATCAGTCTGCCGTCGTGCATCCGCAAGATAGGTACGAAGGCGTTCCAGGAGTGTGTGCTGCTCTCCGGCATCAGCCTGCCCGCCGCCCTGATATCCATCGGCGACGACGCCTTCGAGAAGTGTTCTTCGCTGAAGAGCATCAAACTGCCCGTCGGTGTGACCACTGTCGGCAGCGATGCCTTCCTCGAGTGCGGCACGCTGTCGCATGTGGAACTGTCGGTAGCACTGAAGAAACTGGGTGGCGAGGCCTTCGCCAAGTGTCCGTCGCTGCGTGAGGTAGTCCTCAACAGTCCGGCACCGCCATCCATCACCCGCACGACATTCAAGGATGTCGTCAGCTGCACCTTCTGGATTCCCAAGGGCTGTCAGCCGCTCTACGCTGCCAACAAGGAGTGGACCAAGGTCTATGTTATCAAGGAGAAGGAGTAAAGGAGAGAAGGAGTAAGGAGAGAAGTAGATATGACATTATATCCGAAAATGATTATGGACGCGCTGGCAACGGTGACGTATGCCGGCACGAAGAAAAACCTCGTGGAGAGCGGGATGGTGGCCGATACGCCTGCCGTCAGCGCACCTGCTGCCGAGGGTGAACCGTGGAAGGTGAAGGTGGTGCTGGAGTTTCCGCGCGATACCGACCCCTTCCTGAAGTCCACCGTCAAGGCCACCGAGGCTGCGATTAAGTACCACTGCGGAAAGGACATCGACGTCGAGATCGTCACCGAGTTCAAGAGTGCGCCGCGGCCCGAGGTGGGTCAGATGCTCCCCGGGGTGAAGAACATCATCGCCGTCAGCAGCGGCAAGGGTGGCGTCGGCAAGTCTACCGTCTCGGCCAACCTCGCCATTGCCCTGGCCCGTCTGGGTTATCGCGTCGGACTGCTCGACACCGATATCTTCGGACCCTCGATGCCTAAGATGTTCGACGTGGAGGACGAGCGACCCTACGCCGTGAAGAAGGACGGCCGCGACCTGATCTGTCCCATCGAGAAATACGGGGTGAAGCTGTTGTCGATAGGTTTCTTCGTCTCGCCCACCACGGCCACGCTCTGGCGCGGCGGTATGGCCACGAGTGCGCTGAAACAACTCATCGCCGATGCCGACTGGGGCGAGCTCGACTATTTTATCCTCGACACGCCGCCGGGTACCTCCGACATACACCTTACTTTATTACAGACGCTGCCCATCACGGGAGCGGTCATCGTGTCGACGCCGCAACAGGTGGCACTGGCCGACGCGCGCAAGGGTATCGACATGTACCGCAACGAGAAGGTGAACGTGCCCATCCTCGGACTGATCGAGAACATGGCGTGGTTCACGCCCGCCGAACTGCCCGAGAACAAGTACTACATCTTCGGTAAGGAAGGCTGCAAGCAGCTGGCTGAGGAGATGAACGTGCCGTTGCTGGCGCAGATCCCGCTCGTGCAGAGCATCTGCGACAACGGTGATGCCGGCACGCCCGCCGCCCTCTCGAGCGACACCGCCACCGGACTCAGCTTCATCAATCTGGCGCAGGCCGTAGTCACCGTGGTCAACCGCCGCAACCGCGAACAGCCACAGACCAAGATCGTCGGAATGAAATAGTCTTAGAGACAGAAACCTATCGCTGGGGCCAGGCCCGAGTGATAGGTACATCATAAAGCCCCGCCAATTTGATTGACGGGGCTTTTCCGTGTTAATCCGTGTGGATCTGTGGCTAGAAGGGGCCGTAGCCCATACAACTCGTGGTTGTAATCGCCGTGACGAACGCCGTGAGCGCAGCTACTATCATCTTCACCGCAATCTCAATTATCCGGTTCTTCTTCATAGGCAAACCTTATTATGCATTATGCATTATCAATTATGCATTGTTATTATGCATTATGCATTATTAATTATGCATTAATTTTGGTCTCCCTCCTCGCCATCGCTGCCTGAGTTGATCACCAGCGTAGAGGCCTGTGCCGGCATCTGGAACGTACCAACATACTCACCGTCGTTCTCAGTCAGCGAGACATTCGAACCGTTCAGCGTAGCCGTCGGAATCTGTCCCTCGGCTGGAGTCACTGCGATGTAGACATTCGCACCGCTCTCCAGGCTGTCACCACTGTTGATGGTCTCTTCGCTGTCGTTCTTTACGGTCGAAGTACCGCTACCTGACTTCGTGATGGTCAGTGCGAAGCTGGTTGCCTGATTCTGGTCGCCGCTCTGTGAGCCGCCATTGCCACTCTGCGATCCGCCGTTCCCTGAGTTCGTGGATCCATTTCCCGTGGTGCCGTCCTCCTCCTTCGGCAGGAGGCTGTCCACGTTGATGAACTCGGCCTGCTTCAGGAACTGTCGGCTCGAGATGTTCTGCTCCTGCTCCTGCTCAGGCAGGAAGCGGATGTGCAGACCCTTCACGTCCTTCAGGATGTTAAACTTGTCCTTGCTCACAGCGCCGCCCTTGACGCACTCCAGCGTGGTGTAGAACGTACCCAGGCCCTCGATCTTCACCTTCTTCGAGTTCA
>JAEENF010000108.1 GCA_016283605.1 Prevotella sp. | reverse complement strand
GGACATCCGGGTAAGGTCGATGACGGGGATATTCTCCCTTCGTGCCACAGTCTTCATGGCCTCAGGATAATCACCGTGGGTATTCCGGATGGTCTTGTGATCATCATTGAAGAAGCGACGAGCCGTCGGCGTACAGAAGATGATCTCTCCCCCAGCCTCTCTCACACGGTCAGCAAAGATCTTCAGATTACGCGAATAGGAATACCAGGCGCCATCACCGGCCTTCTTCTCCTTCTCGTCGTTGTGGCCGAACTCCACAATGACATAGTCACCTTTCTTCAACTGCGTCAGAATCTTGTCGAGACGCAACTGTGCCAGAAAAGAGGTACAGGAGAGTCCACTTTCGGCGAAGTTGGCAATAGCCACCTGCGGCGTAAACCAACGGGTAATCATCTGTCCCCATGATGCCCAAGGCTCTTCCTCCTGGTCAACGACTGTCGAGTTTCCGCAAAGGAACACCGTCGTGACGTTCTGGGCTGGTTCGATCCTGATGCGCTGTACGGCAGGAGCCGGACCGCAGAATGAGAGAGTCAACGAGTCGTCCCAGTTCTTATAGGTCACCTCACGGGGCTTTAACTTCACCCGTGTCTGACCTTCAATCACTGGATTATGCTTATTGACGACAAAGGACACCGTCTGGTATTTTCCTTTCTTGGTAGTCACCATATCTATGAAATGACGACGCGACTCTGCTCTGACCACCGTCTGGCCTGCTTTCTTCCTATTGCCCAACGTGACTGTCACAAGGTAGTTGCCGTCAGGAACAGCCACTGAGAAGCCAAAAGGCTGAGTACCGGCCTTATTCAGCACGGTATCTGTGATAACCTGCGCTTTTCCAAGACAGGCAAACAACACAACAGCCCACAACAATAAAAATCTCTTCATATCCTACTTCAATTTGGGTTTCAACTCATCAGGCGAGTCGTTAGTAAACATACTGACCTGCGGTCCGTCTTTGGTATAGAGGTCTGTAATGACTTGCGACTGAAGAGTAATGGACGGTTTAAAGTCCTCACTCTCCATATACTCGAGGATGGCCTTCCGCATCTGACGCGCCACCAGACGGTGCTCCAGATCAGAGGTGATATCCATCGTGGTCATCAATAACTTACCCTTCAACACATTGGCCTCCACAAGCATTCCAAGCTTACGGCTGACATGCCAGGTATCAATAGGCTGGATGGGGGATTGATAGTCGGCAGGAAACTCCATCAGGTTCATCACCTGCGCACGATTCAGCAGTTCCCACCAGTTCAGGTTGCTCCAGTCGTCGGTGGGGAAGTCGTACTTAAACAACGGATGCTGTTTGTCGATATATGCTCCAGTAGTATGTGGCGGACGCATCTTAAACCAAGAGGTATTCCAGAAGACAGGCAGATAATGCTGCACCACATCGCTACCCAAGCGCACCTTACCAGCTGCCGTCAGCAAGACCTTTCCACCCTTTCTCAAGACATCGAGCGCCTTGCTGTCGAGCGAGTCTGAGATGTAAAGTGAAGAGTTGACTGTTGACTGTTGACTGTTTAGAGAGTCTGGATACACCCAGAAGTCCCAGTGATTCTTAATTTTTCCTGCCAGAGCGACTGTCAACGTCAGTTTTGAAGGCCGTTGAATGGAATCCAACGGAAAGCGTATCGTACCAATGTCGTTGTTCTTGCCGATAGTCAGACTGCCCACCGACAGGACACCGCCTGCCAGCACCTGCATGCTGTCATCAGAGATATAATAGGTGTTGCGGATATTCTGGATATCACCATACATCGCATTATAGGCCTCTATCGGCACCACCAAGGTATCGGTATTGGCATAGACAAACTTCGGGAACTTCGCCAATGAGACAAGTGGAGAGCAGAATTCCGACCACTCCGTTGCATTCGTATAGCCCTTCTCGCGCCAATGCACATTGAGAACACCTTCGAGCGCTGTTCCCTGTCCGCTATAGTCATTCAGTGCCAACAGCTGGAATCCGGCATAATCCTTCGTCCTCAGGTTACGCTCAATCTCATACTTATAGCAGAGTGTCTGCAACTTACCGCTCGCCATCAGGAATTTCTCTGCCTGCGACGCCATACCGTTATCGCGAAGCAAATCACGGAAAATCTCAAAGTTACGAGCCTTATAGACACCTGTATATTGCGAGATCTCCCTGAAGTCAGGGAAGGCGCACCACTGACCTTGCTCGTGGGCTATAATCGGACTATTATTGGGGATACTGTCCTTGTAATTCCGCGGATACTCTATCTGACTGTAATAGTCGTCGTCAGAGTGTGGGGCGTGTTTGTCCCAGTCCAGTCCTCTCGCCCCGCCCTTCACATGATACTCCGAACCGTCGTCCCATGCCCAGCCGCCACCAACGGAGGCACCGCAATAGAGTCGTGAAGAATCGTATTTCTTCATTTCCTTCACCCAGTCATTGCAGTAGCTCACCCAGTCGCCTGCGGGCTCGTTACCTGCCGCCATCATCACAAACGAAGGATGGTGACCATAGGTATCGACGATCCGTTTCGACTCCTCCAGCAGATACTCGTCAATCTTCTGTCCTCGACGGAGCTTCACGCCGTGATTCGGCCACGATGGCCCCTCGGGCTGCAGATAGAAGCCCACCTGATCTGCTGCGGCAAAAGCAGCCTCTGGGGGACAATAAGAATGGAAGCGCATGTGATTCAGGCCATACTCCTTGCATTTCCTGAAGATACGCAGCCACTCTTCCTTCTCCATTGGCGGATAGCCCGTCTCAGGGAAACAGCAGTTCTCTACCGTTCCACGCAGCCAGATCGGACGTCCGTTGATATACAACTGTCTGTCATAGACCGCAATGTCACGCATGCCGAAGGTGGTCTCGTAATAGTCATCACCCACAGCGAGGCCAATGCGGTAAAGATTGGGGAAGAATTCATCCCAAGTCGATATATCATCACCCAATGGTAGAATAAAGGAGGACTTTGACTCCCATACGGAGAAAGCGAACTCCCTGATTACAGAATCAGGTTTATTGTCGGGCACGACAACCACATGCATATACGGATGATCCAAATTGAAGAAGCTCAAATTGCGATGCATCTCTGAACCATCCATCTCCACATCGATACGCAAATGTCCTCCTTTTTTCAGGATGGGGGTCAGCCGTACATGTTTGATAAAAAGGTCCCTAGGCGTGCTGCGTAATTCCATACGACCTACGATACCGTTCCAGTTGCCTTGTGTCTGGTCGGTCACACTGTGCGAGTCCTGTCCCACACAGACATTCTCGATGCCATTATAAACACAGATGACAATATTGTTGCGCTGACCAGGCACGATAAACCGCGTCACATCGCATTCATGAGGCGTAGAGAGCGACATCTGGCGCAAGATCTTCTCACCATTGACAAACACTGTTGTCTCAATATGCGGTCGTTCCAAGAAAAGGACAACTCGCCTACCCTTCCACGACTGTGGCACATAGACACTCTTCTTATACCAGGCCTTTCCCACATAATGTTTCTCTGGCGTCAGGAAGAAGGGAAATTTCATAGCGCCCTCAACCCTATACTTCTCCATATAGGGATTAAAGTAGTAGGAAGAGTCGTAGAGAGAGCCCGTCCATGGTGTCTTCACTGTCACAGGATTACCCTTATCATTGGTCAGCATCGAACCAGGCAACGTCACAACGTCATCATAGTTCAACGAGTCACCCACAGAGAAATTCCAGATACCCGAAAGGCTGATCCTCTCCTGTGCCTGAACTGAGAAAGGACCGCGGATGAATACGGATAAACACGGAAAAAGAAACATGAAAAATGCAGTGACCAACAATCGCCTACCTCGTTTCTTCATAATGTCTATCTTGGTCATCATAATTCCTAATTTCTAATTATATCATTCAAAACACTTTCCACTCCCAGACGCCTGGTGAACCACCATCGATCATCAGACGGAGATAACGCACATTGGCATTGACCTTCGCCACATGAGGAGAGCGTACGGCGGTCTCTTGCTGTCGGCCGCAAGTCGTCCACGTCTGTCCGTCTGCAGAGCACTCCATATGCCAGCGGTGACCCTCTGAGGGATGAAGCGGAAAGAACTGACACTCAGCGACTGGCATGACCTTGCCCAAATCCATGACCAGCGTAGGCATCAGATCATTGTCCGCTGCCAGCCAGTAAGTACCATTGCTGCCGTCAACAGCCTGACGGGCCTTGTAGCTGCGCACACGGAAGGCGGCCTTCACCTCACGGTCCTTACGCTCTGATGACGCTTTGATCTTGGCATCCAGAGCCAGGTTCTTGCGATTCTCCTGAGACTTAGCCAAATAGCCCACGCCATAACGGTCAGGAATCAGTTGACGGATCGTACCATCGTCATTGAACTCCAGGCGGTTGGCGTACATCTGACGTGTCGTACCCCCATCGCCATACTCCAGATAGAGCATGATATACTGATCGGAAGCCTCATCATAGAACACATTACCATGTCCTGGGCCCCAGACATTGTTCCCTGGGGCAGACATCAGAAAGATATCATGAGCCGACGGAGCCTGATAGCCCGTCAATGGGCCTTCCTTACTCATCATATAGGCATAATGGTATCTCTCATGTCCACTCAAGGTATAGCAATAGTAATAGATACCATTGCGCTTGAAGGTCATCGGCCCCTCACTATAGCCCTGACGACTGGTGGGGATACTCACGGTCTCCCCCTCGATATGACGCCAGTCATCTGACAGAGGGGCCGCATTCCGACGACGCCAGAAGATATAACCACTCCCATCACTATCGACAAAAGGTTCTCCATCGATATCTGGACAGACTACAGCTGTACTGTCGAAGCTAAATGGTCCGGCAGGATGGTCAGCCTCCAAGACATACGTCGGCATCTTACTGTCGTCAGGACTTACCAACGTCACATAGAGCAGATACTTACCTGCCTTCTCTACGACCTTCCCTGGAGCCCAATAGCGCCAATAGCCGCGTCTATCCTTCCCGTCCTTTGTAAACGACACAGGCTTGTGCCAGTCAAAATTACGGATATGCGACCCTTCAAAACGCCAGTTCACAAAATCCTTCGACTGCCACACGACTGGAGTACCACACTGTTCGAGACCTTGGTCGAGATCCGTCGTTGCATACATATAATAGGTATCTCCGAACTTCGATACCGACCCGTCAGCCAGATGATCGGGAATCAGCGGATTAAACTCATGAACGGCCAGCAACGGCTGGAGTACCGACTCGTCAACGCGGAAGGCCGTACCATGACGGATGCCCTCCGGCATCTGAAGCTGATCAGACATATCCTGCCACGTCTTTCCATGATCAAGGCTGCGCACCACCCCATAGCGATGGTTACGATACATGTCGAAATAGACATAGAGTGTATCACCTACGAACAGCGGTGCAGGACCCTCGCACCAGATATCCTTAGGAGAGATGGGGTTCGACACCTTCGTCGGGAAGCCTTTCTGAATCGCTTTCGTCGTCGTCACTCTTAGGTTCTTCTCAGCAGGCAGTGAGTTCTCGTTCTTCACCACCATGATCAGCCCTTTGGTCTTGGGATCCTTCACAATAGCGGCATCGATGACATTGAAGTCGGGGTTAAAGAACAACTTTGTCTCTGAGAACGTTTTAAAGTCCTTCGTCGTGCAATAATAGATGCGATGGTTCCATTGTTTCTCCCTTTCCGTCGAGGCGACAGGTTTATGGCGACCAGGAATTGTCGTAGCCCAATAGATATAATAGGTTCTGGAGGGCTCATCATAATAGAGTTCGGGCGCCCAGGAGTTCATGGCCTCCGACTCATGTTCCATTACGGGGAGTGCACGCTGTTCACTCCAGTGAATCAGGTCCTTCGATGAAGCATAGCCAATGATCTTGTCGTACCAACTGGAGGTCCACACCATGTGGAACGTGCCATCAGGAGCCTGTACGAC
>JAEENF010000107.1 GCA_016283605.1 Prevotella sp. | reverse complement strand
AAACTGGCTATCACTCAGGAAGCGAATGCAGCTAATCCCGTTCAGAAGGGTCTGAAGCCATTGCTGACGTTCGACGTGTGGGAGCACGCTTACTATCTGGATTATCAGAATCGTAGGCCTGACCACCTTGCTGCGCTGTGGCAGATTATCGACTGGGAGGTCATTGAACAGCGCTATTAAAACAGATAACGATATTCAAATATCATATTTTATAACCAACAAAAAAGGAGATTTATGAAAGAACTGAAAGGAACCAAGACCGAGCAGAACCTCAAGGAGGCTTTTGCTGGTGAGAGTATGGCAAGGAACAAGTACACGTATTTTGCTTCGCGCGCCAAGAAGGATGGATTTGTGCAGATTGCCTCAATCTTTGAGGAGACGGCAGCTAACGAGAAGGAGCACGCCAAAATGTGGTATAAGTACCTGAACGGCGGTGGCGTGAGTGATACCAAGACGAATCTGGAGGATGCTGCCAATGGCGAGAACTTCGAGTGGACGGATATGTATGCACGTATGGCGAAGGAGGCTCGTGAGGAGGGCTTTGATGAGATAGCTGAAAAGTTCGAGCTGGTGGGTGCCATCGAAAAGCACCATGAGGAGCGCTATCGCAAGTTGCTGAAGAACATTGAGGATGCCATTGTTTTCTCTCGCGAGGGCGATGTGATCTGGCAATGCAGCAACTGTGGGCATATCGTTATCGGTAAGAAAGCGCCTGAGGTTTGTCCTACTTGTGACCATCCGCAGAGCTACTTCCAGATTAAGGCGGAGAATTATTAATGTATTGCGGCGAGATACACAGTTGTCCGGAGTTGATGGACTACATCCAGGAGGTGGGGTTCCTGCCGTTGTTGGATAGTGGCATTCGCGGCTATTCGGCTGAAGATGTCGTCGATGAGGACTGCCGATATGTGGTGATGGACGATGGCGGCTGGGACTGGCCGTTGTGGAAATGGAAAGGCCCCATTGTGACGGAGGGCCGCTGTGTGTATGGCAAGTTTTTTGCAGGCAAGGCAGGCTTTGTGAGCAAGGAGTGGTGGCCCGATCTGTGCAACTACCGACGCGCTTCGAAACCTGCGCCTGTGGAGGGTAGCATCGATGAGGCTATCTTGTTAACGCTTGCTGAGCACGACAGTCTGATTACGCGCGAACTGCGGGCGGCCTGCGGCTTCGATGGTCCTAAGATGCGGAGCAAGTTCGATGGTTATGTCACTCGTCTGCAGATGGCCTGTCGCATCATCACTGAGGACTTTGTATATCCTACGGACAAGCATGGGCGCGAATACGGCTGGGGTTGGTCGCTGCTCACGACACCAGAGCGGCTGTTGGGACGTGAGATGTGTCGATGCGAACGTACACCCGAGGAGTCGTTCGAGCGGATGAAGGCGCATCTTAGCAGGCTGTTGCCAGACGCTACGGAGAAACAAATCGAGAAGCTGATTAAATAGCATGAGCATCAAGACCATTTTACTAATCCTAACAACAACGATGATGATGAACGGATGTAAGGGACAATCGCAGGCGTCAGTTGTGAGGCCGGCAACACAGGCAAACCGATTCTATACGGGTGATGCCAAGGAACTGAGCGAAGAGGTGGACAGCCTTCTCTCAATGCATAATTCACAATGCATAATGCATAATAATGTGGCAGCGTTGATAGTTCCTCATGCAGGGTATTACTACTCGGGCAACGTCGCGGCGTCGGCGTATATGGCGATTGACGCGAAGAAGCCGTACAAGCGGATATTCCTGTTGGGACCGAGTCACCACGAATGGCTCGACGGGGCATCGGTGAATACGGAGGCGGACTGGTATGCCACACCATTGGGCAATGTAAAGGTAGACCACGAGACGGCTGTTGCATTAACGACAACGGATTCTGTCTTCTTCTACAGGCCGGAGGCGCACGATCGGGAGCATTGTCTGGAGGTGCAGTTGCCATTCCTGCAAAGGAGGTATAAGGAGGTTCCGCCGATTGTGCCGATCATTATCAGCACCAATGACTACCAGAAATTGGAGCGGATGGCGGAGATACTGAAGCCGTATTTTACGGACGAGAATCTGTTTGTTATTAGCAGCGACTTCTCGCACTATCCCTCGTATAAGGATGCCTGCGAGGCGGATGCACGGACGGGCAAGGCCATTGAGACAGGCGATGTGGAGGAGTTTATTGCGACCATCAATGCCAATGCTCGAAGTGGTAAGCGGAACCTGCAGACGAGTGCCTGCGGCGAGTTTGCCATCATCACACTGATGCTGATGCTCGACCAGCAGTACGAGGTGAAGCACCTGATGTATCAGAACTCGGGCGACATCAGCGGCGATGATTCTCGCGTGGTAGGGTATCATTCGTTCGCCATCCTACGAAAGGATAGCACGAGTTTCACCCTTTCAGATGCTGACAAGAAAGCGTTGAAAGAAATCGCTTATAATAGCATTCGCGATTCCCTTGATGGCAAGCCTATCGTGCAGCCAATTGTCAATTCTCAACTGTCAATTCTCAATTCAAAGTGCGGTGCCTTTGTCTCGCTGCATAAGCACGGCCATCTACGTGGCTGCATCGGACATTTTGGCGAGGACTATCCGCTGTATGAGATAGTGGCTGAGATGGCGCGGGCGGCAGCATTTGAGGATCCACGGTTTATGCCAGTCACTCGTGACGAACTGGATGATCTCGATATTGAGATTTCTGTGCTTACGCCCATGCGTCGCATCCAGAGTCTGGACGAGTTCGAACTGCATCGTCACGGTATCTATATCAAAAAGGGCTATCGCAGCGGTACGTTCCTGCCGCAAGTGGCCGACGAGGTGAACTGGACGAAGGAGGAGTTCGTGGGACATTGTTCGCAGGACAAGGCCGGACTAGGCTGGGATGGCTGGAAGGACGCGGAACTCTACGTTTACGAAGCAATAGTATTCTAAGTGAATAGTGAAGAATTTGCTACCGCAGTAAGAGATGACGCAGTGTAAGTATTTTAAGCGGATGGATGACGGACGGGTGGAGTGTACGCTCTGTCCGCATCATTGTCGGATTGCTGAGGGTAAGACGGGCGTATGTCGTAGTCGACGGAATCAAGGTGGGGTGCTTGTCAGCGAGGTGTACGGTAAGCCGTGCGCGTTGGCCATCGACCCCATAGAAAAAAAGCCGCTATACCACTTCCATCCTGGTACGACGTGTCTGTCGCTGGCCTGTACGGGCTGTAACTTCCGCTGCCTGAACTGTCAGAACCATGATATTTCGCAGGTGTCGCCCTCGGATGTCAGTCATTACGAGCTGTCGCCTGAGGACATCGTCGCACTCTGTCAGAAGCATCATTGTCCAGGTATCGCCTATACCTATACTGAGCCGCTGACCTATCTCGAGTATATCATCGATTGTGCCCGGCTGGCTCACGAAGCAGGACTCTGGAACATCCTCGTCACGGCGGGCTACGTCTGTCAGGAACCGCTAACCGACCTGCTGCCGTACCTCGATGCCGCCAACGTCGACCTGAAGTCGTTCAGCGACTATATATATAATAAGGTAAGCGGAGGACACTTGCAGCCTGTCCTCGACACCATCCTCGCTATGAAGCAGGCCGGCGTGTGGGTGGAAATCACCAATCTCGTCATTCCAAACGTCAACGACGATATGGACATGATTCGCCAGATGTGTCGCTGGCTCGCAGACAGTGACCTCGCTGAAGCTCCGCTACATTTCAGCCGTTTCTTCCCCCGCTACAAGATGCAGGACACGCCGCCCACGCCCATCGCAACGCTAAAGGCTGCTAAAAGCATTGCCGAGGAAGAGGGCATCGTGCATGTGTATTTGGGCAATGTGACTATTCTGTAGTGGCCAAACAGAGATTTAACGTAAAGATAACATGTAAATTGCAAATAGATTTGGATTTTTTTCGTACCTTTGTCGCTGTGTTATTATAGATTTTGTAGTATGATGAAACAGTATTATCGCATTCTGGCTTATGTCGGAGGAGGCATAGCCTTGGTTTTGATCCTTTTTGCTACCTGCTGCACGGTAGTTGACTCTGGTGAGGTGGGTATCCGTTTCCACAAGTGGTCGCTCAACGAACAGGACTACGGCGGTGTGGAAGGTACGTGTAAGGGTTGGGTGTTTTATAATCCCATCACGACCAACGTATTTACTTACCCCACGTTCACACAGCGTAAGCAATACGAGACGTTCTCCGTGAACGCCAAGGATGCTTCGCTCTTCGAGATGGACCCCACCATCGCCTATCGTATCAATCCTGAGAAGGCCTGCGATATCTTTACTAAATATCGCGTGGGCGTGAAGGAACTGGAGGAGGGTTATATCCGCACGTGTATCTATGAGGCCTACCGTACCTGCGCCAACCAGTACACCTCGGACTCGCTGATGTCGAACCGTGCCAACTTTGAGCGCGACGTCCGTGCCCGTCTGGAGAAGTCGCTGATGTCCGAGGGATTCCTTGTGGAGGAGTTCACCTCAAAGATCACGCCGCCCTCGTCGCTGCTCTCGATGATCGATGCCAAGAACACGGCTATCCAGAGTGCCCTGAAGGCTGAGAACGAGGTGAAGGAGGCTGAGGCTAACGCCAAGATTGCCGTCGCCAAGGCCGAGGGTAATGCGAAGGCCATGAAGATCAAGGCCGATGCTGAGGCCTACTACAACCGCACCATCGCAGCCTCGCTCTCGCCGATGATTGTGCAGGAGGATATGATCGAGAAGTGGGACGGCAAGATGCCTCAGATCATGAGCGGCAACGGCGGCATGATCATGGATATCTCGAAAGTCATCGGCAGTGGAAAATAGACGATAAGAATCCCCACATTATATATATAATATGTACGAAGAGCCCCCATTTTTGGGGGGTCTTTCAGTTTTAACCTAAAGATAACATTCAAATAACTTAAAGTTTTTGTAGTTTATCGTACCTTTGCAGCGTCTAAAGGACAAAAAGAGATTCGAAAATTAAAGTTGAACAATAAAAAACTAGAGTTATGGAAGCAATTATCACCGCAGCAACAGTACTGACCATGTACTTCAATGCTATCAACAGCAACGACGTGAACTACATGTACAATGGCGACATGGAGGACGGTAAGGTCAATAAGATCGAAGTGTATGAGAAGAACAGCGACCAGCAGATGGAGCAGAAGACGGAATACTGCTACAAGTACGACGAGCAGGGCCGTCTGGCTGACAAGGAGATGCTGAGCTGGGATGAGGCCAAGCAGCAGTGGACCAAGAGCAGCCGCCTCACCTATAAGTACTTCAAGAACGGCTACAACGTGGAGGTGAGCTACTGGAACAGCGACAAGCAGCAGTACGACCTGCCTGCCGAGGTGACGCTCTATCGCTCACAGGCTCCGAACCTGACCACGGTGAAGACCTATAAGATGAACGAGCAGCAGGACAACATGTACCTCTCCAGCAGTATGATCGTGATGGAGCCCCTGGACACTCAGCTGCTCGCTGCCCAATAAGATTCCCTAAACTCTCTCTTTATATAAAAAGCCGCTATGAACGAACACTCGTGACTGGCGGCTTCTCTTTTAACATAAAGATAACATAAAAAATGCAAAGTGTAAGGAAAAAAGTCCGTATCTTTGCAGGCGAAAGATAGAATATCAACTAATAGATAACAGTATGAAACTTAGAAATCTTTTCGTAGCAGTAGTCCTGCTCAGTGCAGGCTTCGCATCGGCACAACAGATGCCGGAGATCCCAGTAGACAAGGATGTACGTATCGGTAAACTCGACAACGGACTGACCTACTACCTGCGTCACAACAACACCCCTGAGAAGAAGGCCAACTTCTACATCGCCCAGCGCGTGGGTTCCATCCAGGAGGATGACTCTCAGCAAGGTCTGGCCCACTTCCTCGAGCACATGGCCTTCAACGGCTCGGAGCACTTCCCCAATGGAAAGATGCTGGAGTATCTGCAGACCATCGGCGTGCAGTTCGGACGCAGTCTGAATGCCTATACCTCGATCGACCGCACGGTGTATTACATTGCTGACGTGAGCACAGAGCGCCAGTCGGCCCTCGACTCGTGTGTGCTGGTGCTGAGAGATTGGTCGAGCGGTATCACCGCCGAACCGGCAGAGATTGAGAAGGAGCGCGACGTGATCCACAACGAATACCGTATGCGCAATTCACCCAACCAGCGCATGATCGAGCGCGCACTGCCGACGCTGTTCCAGGGTTCGAAGTACGGCTATCGTATGCCGATCGGTAAGATGGAGATCATCGACAACTTCAAGCCCGAGGAGCTCATCGCCTACTATAAGAAATGGTATCGTCCGGACAATCAGGGTATCATCATCGTGGGCGACATCGACGTCGACTATACGGAGAACCTGATCAAGAAGATGTTCGGCGACATCGTGGTACCTGCCGATGCAGCAAAAGTCATCGACGAGCCCGTGCCCGACAACGAGAAGGCCATCTACGTGGCAGAGAAGGACAAGGAGCAGCAGTACTCCATCCTGATGCTCTCGATGAAGCGCGACCCCATCCCCGCAGAGGCGAAGAAGACCGCTGCCTATCTGGTGCAGGACTATCTGAGCACGATGGTGTGCGCCATGCTGAACAGCCGCTTCGCAGAGATCGCCCAGCAGCCCGACTGCCCCTTCCTGCAGGCTCAGGCCCAGGACGGCAACTTCATCCAGCTGGCCCGTACCAAGGACGCCCTGATGCTGATCGGCGTGGCCAAGGAGGGTAAGGACATCGAGACCCTGCAGGCTGTGGCCCGCGAGGGAAAGCGCGCCCACGACTTCGGCTTCACCGCTACGGAGTATGCACGTGCCAAGGCCGACTATATCAGTGGCTTGGAGAAGGTGTACACCAACCGCGACAAGCGTAAGAACGAGGAGTATGCCAACCAGTATATCGAGCACTTCCTGGAGAGCGACCCCATCCCCTCGATCGAGGACCTCTACCAGACAATGAACGCCCTGTCGCAGCAGTTGCCCGTAGACATCGTGAACCAGTACGCCAAGCAGGTGATCAGCATCGACGACAAGAACCTCGTGGCCTTCAACATGGAACAGGAGAAGGAGGGTAAGACCTACGTGGCCACCGACGCCATGCAGAAGGCTGTGGAAGGTGTGCGTGCAGAGACACTGACCGCCTGGGTGGACAATGTGAAGGAAGAGCCGTTGATGGCTCAGATGCCCGCTAAGGGAAAGATCACCAAGGAAACGGAGAACAAGACGCTCGGCTACAAGGAGCTGACCCTCTCGAACGGTGCGAAGGTGATCCTGAAGAAGACTGACTTCAAGGACGACGAGGTGAGAATGCAGGCAGAGGCCAAGGGTGGCTATTCGCTCTTCGGCAAGGCTGATGTGATGAACCTCCAACTCGCTGAGACGGCACAGGCATACAGCGGTCTGGGCAACTTCTCGAAGTCGGAACTCGACAAGGCCCTCGCCGGTAAGCAGGCCAGTGTGAGCATCAATGTCAAGGAGGACCGCCAGTATATCAGCGGACGCTCTACACCAAAGGACCTGGAGACACTCTTCCAGCTGTTCTATCTCACACAGACCAATATCAACAAGGACGAGAAGTCGATGGCCTCATTCGTCAACCAGATGCAAACGGTGCTGAAGAACAAGAGCCTGAACCCACAACTGGTCTATCAGGATTCCCTTGAGAGCACCAGAAACTGCGGTAATCCGTTCTATCGCATCCCCGAGGCTGAGGATATCGCCAAGTTCGACTACGAGCGTACCCTCCAGATCCTGAAACAGCTCTATCAGAACGGCGGACAGTTCACCTATACCATTATCGGTAACTTCGATGAGCAGCAGGTGCGCGGATTCATCGAGCAATATATCGCTTCGCTGCCTGCCGGCAAGGCTGTTGCCACCAAGGATGTCCGCACCTTCTTCAAGGGCAGGGTGAACAACCGCTTCGAGAAGCAGATGGAGACACCACAGGCTCAGACCACTCAGGTCTGGAAGAACGACAAACTGGCTTACACACTCG
>JAEENF010000106.1 GCA_016283605.1 Prevotella sp. | reverse complement strand
GTTTGATGCCCTGGAGTTCATCACCCGTTCCTGCCACCTGGATCAACAGGAAGAAGTCCACCATCGAGTGACAGGCGGTCTCACTCTGTCCCACACCTACGGTCTCCACAAAGATCTTGTCGAAACCAGCTGCCTCACAGAGAATGATGGTCTCACGCGTCTTACGCGCCACACCACCCAGAGAACCTGCAGAAGGACTAGGACGGATGAACGAGTCAGGATGCTGGGCCAGTTTCTCCATACGTGTCTTATCGCCCAGGATACTCCCCTTGGAGCGTTCTGAAGAGGGGTCGATGGCCAGAACTGCCAACCGGCCGCCTTTCTCCTTGAGCACATGGATACCGAACTCATCGATACTCGTGGACTTTCCGGCTCCAGGGACACCGGAGATGCCCACACGGATGCTGTTACCACTGTAGGGCAGACACTTGTTGATGACCTCCTGTGCCTTCGCCTGATGGTCAGGATTGACACTCTCGATGAGCGTTACTGCCTGAGAGAGAATGGTCACATCGCCCTTGACGATACCTTCCACCATCTCCGCAACAGACAGTTCACGTCTGCGGAAACGGTTCCGGTTGAGGTAGGGGTTGACTATTGCGGGCTGCTCTACCCCACTATTGACCTGGAGGCCGGCATATTCGGAGCTATTCTCGGGATGAAACATAATTGATAATTGACAATTGAGAATTGATAATTGAGAATTGATAATTGAGAATTGACAATTGATAATTGATAATTGAGAATTGATAATTGACAATTGATAATTGAGAATTAGAGGCGGATGTTGAGGACGACTTTGGGTTTGTCGGGGGCGTTGGTGATCATGAGGATACGAGGCTTAGAACGGAGGTTACGAAGTTCTGCGGCGAAGCCCGTGATCTTAAGGGTCGTGGTCTCATCGGGCTCAAGTGACTGTTTGTCGAGTGTCACCTTCAAACCTGTTGTGAAGAGTTGGAGGGAAGAGATCTTCAGGGTGGTCTTACCGGTATTGTAGAGGATCACCTCAGCCGTCTTCTTCGTCTTACCCTCAAAGTCCGAGAAGTCTATCTCCGTGGTAGAGATCTGCAACTGAGGGGCCAGTGCCTTTGTAAACTCGTTGTAGTCCTGCAGATGAGGCAGGAGCACTGTAGAGACCGGGATCTCATTATCCTGGCTCACCTTCTCACCCAACTGTTTCGCGAGATAGACAGAAGTCTGGGTCAGTCCGAAGTCACGCAGCTTGTCTGAGTTCAGGGTCACAGCAATCGTTCCACCCTTACCCGGTTCCAAGGTCTCCGGTTTCACCGTGGCGGAGAGATAAGGCGGCAGGTGCATCACATTCGGACGCATGGTCTTTTCACCATTATTGAAGATATGGATCTCCTGTACTGGTTCATCGCCTTTGTTGACATCGTCGTATTCGAGGACATTCTTATCCAGCAACAGCTCTCCCATCGCCAGAGGATACGTGCCGGAATAGTCCACCATCTCAGGAAGGACGATACCTCTCATCGTGAGATAAACCGGTTGTTTGGACCCATTGCTGACAATCGCCGCCATCTTCTGGAAATGTCCCAGCTGTCGGGCATCGTAAGTCATCTTGATGGTGAACTTATCATTCGCACCCACTTCCTTCGGATATTCCACCGCAGTACAACCGCAATCGGGTTTCACACTCTCGATGACCAGTTTCCTCAGGGACTTGTTGCGTAGTTCAAAGGTGGCAGTGATGGGTTGACAGAAGCCTGTACGGCCCGCCATAACGTTATCCCGCGTCACTACGAGCTTCTGGGCCCGGACCATTGACCATTGACCATTGAACATTGACCATTGACCATTGAACATTGACCATTGAACATTGAAGAGTGAAGAGTGAAGAGCGAAGAGTATCACTATCACCCTCATCATCCACAGTCTTTTCATATTCTTCATTTGTTTCATATCTATTATTTCTATTATTTATTGCGGTAGCAAATTTTTCACTCTTCACTCTTCACTTTGAGCGTCAGCGAGTGCGTTGTTCCTTTAAACTCCGGGGCGTAGGCACACTGGACAGTACAGGTACCCGTCTCGTAGGTTCCTGGACGATCAATGAAATATTCCGTCTCGATGACCCTACGGCCCTTGGGGAATCTGTCGAAGTAATAGTTCGTGGCATTGTCACGCGGAGAGACATAAGCACCATCACGATAACCACTCAACTGTTTCACGGGTTCCATACATGCCGCACGTTTGTCTACCACCTGTACAAAGTCCAGGTCACGATCAGCGATGATGGTGAGGCGGACACGTAGTCGGGAGCCGACTTTTAGTGAAGAGTGAAGAGTGGAGAGTGAAGCGCTCGACCTCTGGTCGCTTGCTACCGAAGGGACGCAAGAATTTGCTCCCGCAGTATAAAATTCGCGGATGACCTTGATGCCACTGGAGGTGTTATCGATCTCACTGGTCTGTTGGGTAAACTGGGCATAGACCGCACCCCAAGAGGTGCCTTCAGAGGTCTTCTCGACAGTAAAGGTCTTGCTCTCCGGATCGACGATGGTCTTGATGTAGCCAAGGCCGGCAGTGGCGGAGGAAGCAACAATGACGGTGGTGTCCACCTTCATTGTTGAGAGTGAAGAATTTGCTACCGCTGCAGAGGGAGGGGTATTCAGGAAGGCGTAGACGGCATTGACGGAATTGATGGGGGTATCCCAGGACTGCGTACGTTTCTCCTGGAGGAGCCAACGCTGCATCTCCAGGATGGTCTGTTTGTCATCAGGGGTAATCAGTTGCATCGCCTCAACAGCCATCGTCTGCGTAGGAATCTTGTAGTCGAACCAGGAGTAACCGGCACGTGGGGTGTCATAGTAACGACCCATCTCCTCACGGTAGACCGTAAACTCCTTCAGACTCTGCACATACTCCTGGGCCTTCTTGCGGTCTTTCTCCTGGAGATTGGGCAACTTCGACCAGATGACAGCCGTCATCGCCTTCTCATAGATCGACTGGGCCTTGATATCCTTACGCAACAACGGGATGAGATAGTCATTGGCACTCTGGACACTGGCAGGCAACGTCCTACCGTCGAGGGCGCAGATATAGAGCCACTGGAGGGCCTTGAAACTCGGGAACGAGGGTTTGATGCCCTTCTTCTCCGCTTTCTTCATCTCCTTGACCATGTCGATGATCTCACGGCCCATAAACTTAAACGCCTTCGAGAGCATGTCCTTGGTCTTTTCCGAGGTGCCTATCAGTGTGTTCTGACGTACCAGCATCTCCGAGACTTCCACTGTCATATAGAAAGAGCCAGGCATGCCAGGCCACCACGACCAGGAGCCATCACTCCGCTGCAGGGCATTCATCTTATTGATGGCCGAGGAGATACGTTCCTGCATGAGGTTGTCATCGAAGAAATCCACCAAACGTTCTTTCTGTTCCGTCTCACGGTCTGCATCCATCACCCACGGCGTCTCGTTGA
>JAEENF010000105.1 GCA_016283605.1 Prevotella sp. | reverse complement strand
ATAGCGAAATTCCGTCCCTTCAGCGGGGGTAGGGTGAAGATACAACCCACGGTGGTGAGTTCTTCGCGTGAGAAACATCTCACAATGCCAGCCTTACGGAACAGCGCCTCTACGGCAGAGTCGGAAGAGGCGATGGCTCCAGTGTGCGAGGAGGCAGCACGGGAACCACTCTCAGAACTGCCTGCCTTGATAGCTGCAATGCGACAACCCTTACGGATCAGACTGCTGGCGTGGAAGAGCAACTTGTCGGGATTGGAGATGTTCTCGATATAGAGCAGCTTCACTTTTGAGTCTGTCTCAGGGTTGAAGTGCTCATCCATATACTGCAGTACATCCTCGATGCCAATCTGTTTGCCGTTGCCAATGCTCCATACGGAATTAAACTGCAGTCCCTTGATAACGGCACTCTCAAGGATGAACACCGCTGTGGCACCAGAGCCGGAGATGAAGTCGACACCCTGCGGATTCAGGTGGGGGATGGGTAGGGTGAAGACGCTGTGATGGTGACGGGTCAGCAGTCCGATGCAGTTAGGACCGATCAGCGCAGCACCATACTGTTCACAGCTGTCCAGGATACGTTGTTCCAGTTCTGCACCGGCCTTGGTCTCCTCGCCAAAGCCTGCGGATATGATAATGAACGCGCGCGTCTGTTTCTCCTTAGCCATGAATTCCACATAGTCAGGACAGTACTTCGCGGCTACCACGAGGATGGCCAGGTCGGTGTCTGGGAGTTCCTTGACATCATGGAAGGCTTTGATACCCTGCACTTCTTCTTCCTTGGGGTTGACAATGCGCAGGGTGCCACTGTAACCACCACTAATCAGGTTGCGTACGATAGAGCCACCAGGCTTATGTACGTTGTTGGAGCCACCGATCACAACGATGCTCTCAGGCTTTAATAGTTGTTGGTTAATCATATTGGTTGCAAAGATAGCTAAAAGCGAGCAAAATACAAAATAAAATTCGATTTATTTTTATTTTCGAGGTGCTGTCTATCTTCGAATGAAATTCAAGATAATATAATATTTCATAAATTCCAAATGTTTTCGGAAATATTTCATTACCTTTGCATGGTTAAATAAACGGTCAGCCGATGAAGAAAAGTGTTATTATCGCGATCATCGCATGTTTGATGATGCCCATGATGTTGTTTGGACAGACCTATAGTTCACTCTGGAAGAAGGCTGAGGAGGCAGAAAAGAAGGATCTCCCCAAGTCGCAATACGAGACCCTGCAGAAGATTGTGCAGAAGGCCACGAAGGAGAAGGTGTACGGACAGCTGTTGAAGGCAGAACTGAACGCCTGTCAGGTGATGCAGAGTATCGCTCCAGATAGTATCAAGCCTGCTGTGGAACGCATCCAACAGCGATGCGATGCCACCCAGGACCCTGTGCTGAAGGTGGTCTATCAGACCGTTCTCTGGCGTGTGTGGCAGGATAATCCGCGTCTTTCGGAAGAGGATGAAGAGGGAGAGAAGCCTCAGAGTCCCGATAAACCCATCCTCACCCCAGAACGCTGTGACCGCCTGGCTCAGGTGAAGGAGGATGACTACAAACCCTTTGTCGAGACAGGTTCAGACAGCAAGGTGTTTGGTCATGACCTGTTGAGTGTCGTGGGTCTGGAACTGGGTGACTATCATACGCTCCACGATTACTATGCGAAGGTGGGTAATCGTTCTGCAGCCTGTCTGATGGCGCTGAAGGCCGTTTATAATGATGTGGTCTCTCAGGGAGATGATATCCTCCGTCCGAAACTCGACTCGTTGCTGGAGGTGTATGGCGACCTGCCTGTAGCCGGAGAGATTGCGATAGAGCGCTATCTGACAATGGATCGGACGCATGATGCCTTCACGGCTGAAGAAAAGATCAACTATATCCATCAGGCCCTCGACAGATGGGGCAGTTGGCCTAGGATGAACATCCTCAAAAACAGTGAGGCGGCTCTGGTCAGGTCGCAGTATACGGTGGGAAGTGATCAGAACTACCGGATCATCACACCGATGAAGACCCAGCAGATGCCGTTGATGTTTCTGCGGAATATCACGGGTCTGACGATGAAGGTCTATGCCGTGAAAGCGGATGGTACCCTGGACCTCAATCCCGATTATGAGTACGACTACAAGAAGATCAAACCCCTGTTGGGTCAGGTGGTCTATGAGACGACACGTCAGTTCTCTGGGCATCAACCCTATGAGGTCTTCGATGACTCTCTGGTCATCGAGGGTCTGCCTGTAGGGGTGTATATGCTGGAGTTCTCCTCACAGCCCAGTACACAGGTTACCCGTCGGCTCTATTTTGTGACAGACGTGTTCGTGATGTCAGAGGCACAGCCCGACGAGACGATGCGTTATGTGGTGGTGAAGGCTTCTACAGGTCAACCTATCGCCAAGGCGAAGGTGCAGATCCGTGAGAATTCGGGGTTGAAGAATGAGAAGACCCATCAGCTGACCACAGACGAGAAAGGTCAGTGTTTCTTCAAGGCTGAGAGCCGGAGGGTGGAGGTCTTTGCCTATACGGATAAGGATAAGGCCTGTCCGGAACAGAGTCTCTATGGACGCTACAACTATAATGACAATGGCCGCAGGGAGTCGCGTGAGACGGTGATCTATACCGACAGGGCCATCTATCGACCGGGACAGACGGTTCGCGCTTCTGCGATGGTCTATGACGTGTATAACGGTTTTGAACATAAGGCGGTGGCGAATGCGAGTGTCAACATGATCCTGAGAGATGCCAATAACAAGGTGGTCAAGGAACAACAGGTGACTACCGACCAGTATGGTGTCTGTGCCGCAGACTTCACGTTGCCTGCTTCAGGACTGACGGGTCAGTTCTGTATCCATGCCAACAGTCAACGCCACTATTTCAGGGTAGAGGAATATAAACGTCCTACCTTTGAGGTGAACTTCACGCCCTACAAAGAGGACTATCAGGAGGGTGATACAGTCACGGTGAAAGGTACGGCCAGGAGTTATGCCGGTGTACCGGTTCAGGAGGCTAAAGTGAAATATCGTGTGGTGAGACGCACAGCTTACTGGTGGTTCTCCTACTGGAGATACTGGAATGGGGGCTTCTTTGGCACAGGGTCAGAGGATGTGGAGATCGCGACGGGTGAGACCATCACGGAGTCTGACGGTACGTTCTCTGTGGATGTGCCCCTGACACTGCCGAAGACGGACTATCCGATGTTCTATAACTTCGTGGTTACTGCTGATGTGACGGATGGGGCTGGTGAGACTCACCCGGGACAGTATTCCTTGCCGCTGGGTAACCGAAAGACGGCCCTGAGTGTGGACCTTCTGGAACAGATGCTGTTGGAGAAGGATCCCAGGATAACGTTCCATCTGCGTAATGCCGCAGGACAGGATATCGATGCCCAGGTGAAATACAGACTCGACGAGGGGAAGTGGCAGACCATCCAGACCAATGTCCCCTGTTCCCTGTCAACGCTCCACTTGAAGTCAGGCTTGCACCACCTCGAGGCGATCTGTAACAACGATACCCTCAAACGCGATTTCACGGTCTTCTCGCTCGAGGACAAGGTACCTGCCAAAGAGACGGATGACTGGTTCTATTACTCTGACATCCTGTTCCCCAACGATGGGACACCGATCACGTTGCAGGTGGGCTCTTCGGCCAAGGATATGTATATCGTCTATAGCATCTTCTCAGGACGCAAGGTCGTGGAGCAGGGCTTCGTCAATAAGTCGAATGCCCTCATCAACCGCAAGTTCCACTACCAGGAGGAATGGGGTGACGGTATTCAGGTGCACTATGCCTGGGTGAAGGACGGGAAGTGCTATTTCCACCAGCAACAGTTCTACAGACCCCTGCCCGACAAGAAACTGAAGCTGCAGTGGAACACCTTCCGCGACAGACTGACACCAGGCCAGGAGGAAGAGTGGACACTCACGGTGACCAAGGACGGTAAACCTGTGGATGCGATGGTGATGGCGACGTTGTATGACAAGAGTCTCGATCAGTTGACGCCATACAGCTGGGGCCTCTATCCCAGAACGTACCAGTGGTTGCCGAATGCTGGATGGGAGTCCACCTACAGATGGGTCCTCCAGACACAGGGTTATGCGAACCTGAAGAACTATGGCTATAGCGAACTCCACTTCAGTCAGTTCGACCATGAGATCTATCCTACGCCTTGGTATTCTGGTCGGAGGCTGATGCGGGGTATACGTCTCAGGGGCAAGGGCAATGCAGACATGATGGTGCTGGAAGAGGCAGCTCCGATGATGGCGACCGTAAGGTCATCAGGCAATGCGCTTTCCGATGTCGATGAAACGCCACAGGGCCGGATGACAGGATTGGATGTTGTCGACCAGAAAAAGGTCTTGGCTAATGGGTTGCCTTCACTAAAGTCAGACGATGAATCCGAGGCGCTGCAGATGGATCAGGTACAGGTCCGTGAGAACCTCAACGAGACCGCTTTCTTCTATCCCCAGCTGACTACCGATGCTTCGGGTGCTGTGGCTTTGAAGTTCACGTTGCCGGAGAGCCTGACCACCTGGCGCTTCATGGGATTGGCCCATACGCAGGACTTGTGCTATGGTCTGCTCGATGGTGAGGCTGTGGCCAAGAAAGACTTGATGGTACAACCCAATGTGCCCAGATTCATTCGTGAAGGTGATGAGGCTGTGATTGCAGCGAAGATCTTCAATACAGGAGAAAAGGCGTTGAAGGGTAAGGCCCTACTCCGACTGAAGGATCCGATGACGGAACAGATTGTCTTCGAACAGCAGCAGGACTTCGCTGTAGATGTCGATGGCACCACCTCCGTCTCCTTCCCACTCAACTGTCAATTGTCAATTGTCAATTGTCAATTATTAATTTGCCAGGTGATCGCATCCTGTGAAGGGGCTTCCGATGGTGAACAACACTACCTCCCCATCCTCCCGTCCACAGAACGGGTGACGGTGACTCGTCCTTTTACCCAGATAGAGCCAGGTACGATGACTGTCGATCTGACAACGCTCTTCCCAGGGACTGACAAACAACCGGTGAAGGATAAGAAACTGACCATCGAATATACCAACAACCCAGCCTGGCTGATGGTTCAGGCCCTGCCGGCCATGGGTAAGCCCAGAGAGGATGATATCATCTCTCAGACCGTCTCTTTCTATGCCAACAGTATCGGAAAGTTCATTGTCGACCAGAACCCGAAGGTGAAGACAGTCTTTAAGCTCTGGCAGGAGGAAACTGAAAAGAACTCCCTGATGAGTGCTCTCGAGAAGGACCAGGAACTGAAGGACCTTATCCTCAACGAGACGCCGTGGGTGATGGATGCAGACCGTGAGACGGAACAGAAAGAACGTTTGGTGGATTTCTTCGATGACAACCTCATGCAGGAACGTATCTCCTCGGCCATCAATAAGATGAATGCCCT
>JAEENF010000104.1 GCA_016283605.1 Prevotella sp. | reverse complement strand
ATTGTAGGTCTTGGTACGATGGCGGGTGGTATCGGTTCGATGTCCATCAACAAGGGATCTGGTATGTTCTTCGACTGGGCGGCTGCTCAGGGTGCTAACTTCCAGTTCTTCGGCTTCGAAGGCAAGCCTGCTGCCTACATGGTCGTCTTCTGCATCTGTGCAGTGGCTTACCTTATCGGCTGGTGTATCATGAAGGCACTCGTGCCGAAATACAAGCCCATCGAAGTATAGTGAATAGTTAATAGTGAATAGTGAAAAATGGGGCGCCTCAAACGAGGGGCCCCATTTCTATGGTGTTGGGTAGGAAACCTTGCCGGACCAGCGTGTGGAGGAGTTCCTTCGACATCGCCTCGTTGTCCTTACGGGTATAGCGGATGTCGGTGAAGACCTGCGCCAGCGTTTCCTTCTTGTTGATGCGAACGAAATGCAGGTTCTCTATCAGGTGCTCCTTATTATAATAATAGGTGTCGATATCTTGACCCAGATAGTCGTTGTAACACTCTTGGTGCACGAAACTCTCCAGAGGCAGACGGTCGGTGAGTTCCGGATCTTCTGCTGGCCAGCCCACAGTGAGGGTGGCGACAGGCATGACAAGTTTCGGTAATTTCAGGATATCAATGATTTGCTGGGGTTGATAGACGGTGGTGCCCAGATAGCAATACCCCAGACCTTCCTCGTCGAAGAGATTACACAACGTCTGCGTATAGAGTAGGGCATCGGTGGCAGCATTCATAAACGACAGGAAGTTGTCGTAGCCAGGTTCGGCATTACGACACTTCGCCCAGAAACTGGTGCGGTTGAAATCGGCGCAGATGGTCAGTACTACGGGTGCCTCCTTCACCATCGGTTGGTTGAAATGAGCAGGCGACAGTTTCTCTTTCATCTCTTTGGAACGGGTGACGACCACGCTATAGAGTTGCAGATTACCCATGGTCTGAGTACGGGCAGCTTCGTTCAACAGACGGCTCAATAGTTCCTCACTGACGTCCTCGTCAGTGTATTTACGGATAGTCTTTCTTGTCAGTAAATTCTTCATATGTTCGTTTAATAGTTATAATTCTTGCCGCAAAGTTAGTGATTCTTTTCCAAATCGGACAACTTTTTCTCAAAAAAACAGAGAAAGTTTCCCGAAATAGAAAACTTATGTGTATCTTTGCAACCGAAAACGATAGATTATGTTGACAGAAGAAAGAACAGAGATCCTGCAACGCATCGCGCAGGAGTTGATGCTCGCAGGACAGAAAACAGATACCAGTCTCTCAGAGGAACAGTTGACGACCTTGTTGGACAAGGCGCTTAAAGCCTTGCAGCCCGCAGAGGCCGAGCAGTTATTACTGTTGGGTGATCAGGCCGTCAGCGCTGTGGCTCAGTTGCGTCGACCTGAGGTGACAGAGGTCCGTCCTCAAGTGCTGGAGTGCGATGTCGTCAGATTCCAGAATAATAAGGAGAAATGGGTGGCTTTCGTCGGACTCCTCGACGGTTATCCCTATGAGATCTTCACAGGTCTGCAGGATGATGAGGAGGGTATCGTACTGCCGAAGACGGTGACGAAGGGTAAGATTCTGAAACAGATGAATCCTGACGGTACGAAACGCTATGATTTCCAGTTCGAAAACAAACGAGGTTATAAGACCACTGTGGAGGGACTCTCGGAGAAGTTCAATAAGGAATATTGGAACTATGCGAAGCTGATCTCTGGTGTGTTACGTTACCGGATGCCACTGGAACATGTCATCAAGCTGGTCGGTTCGTTGTCGCTGAACGACGAGAGCATCAATACCTGGAAGGTTGGCGTGGAACGTGCCCTGAAGAAGTATATCCCCGGTGTACATGAGGATACTGACATGGATCTGGGGACAGAGGGAGCAGAACTCTAATCGGTGGTCATGCGGCTGGAGTCAGGTTATATTTCGTTGCACCGCGTCAGGTTCTACGCCCGACATGGCGTGGTGACACAAGAACAGGAGGTCGGAGGCTGGTTTCTCGTGACACTTCGGGTGGGATACCCGCTGGCTCAGGCTATGCAGAGCGATGAGGTGGGAGACACTCTCAACTACGCCGAACTCTATGCCCTGCTGAAACGGGAAATGGAACAACCCTCGAAACTGTTGGAGCATGTCGCTCAGCGTATTGCCTCGGCCATAGAGACAAGTTATCCGTTAGTGACTTCTGTCGACCTTGAAATAACCAAGGAGAATCCGCCGATAGGTGCCGACTGTGACGGCGCTTCAGTGGAGATACACTGGAATAGTGAAAAGTGAATAGTGAAAAGTGAATAGGTTGAGATATATCATAGGACTGTGTGTGTTGGCAATGGCGTTGATGGTCCATGCCGACAATAAGTCGTTTACACTTGTGATCGATGCCGGTCATGGTGGAGGCGACCCTGGGGCAAAGGGCGCCATCTCATACGAGAAAAACCTGACGTTGAAGTTCGCCCTGGCCTTTGGAAGACTGGTGGAGCAGAACTGTCCTGACGTGAAAGTTATCTACACCCGTAAGACCGACCGTTTCGTGGAACTTTACAAGAGGGCGGAGATTGCGAACAAGAACAAGGCCGACCTCTTTATCTCCATCCATATCAACTCTTTGCCGAAAGGCCATCAGGCGATGGGTTTCCAGACCTATACGCTCGGCAAAAGTCGGAGGACGGGAAAGAAGAACGGTGTGCTGGAGAATCTGGAAGTGGCTAAACAGGAGAATGCCGTCATTTATCTGGAAAAGGACTATAAGCAGACCTATCACGGTTATGACCCCAACTCGCCAGAGAGTAATATCATGTTCGAGTTCGTGCAGGACAAGAATATGGAGAACAGCGTCGACCTGGCTAAATATATGCAGAAATATGTCTGCGAGGCCACAGGACGTCAGGATATGGGTGCCCATCAGGATAATCTCGCGGTGCTCCGTCTGACCTCCATGCCGGGCTGTCTGATAGAACTGGGATTCATCTCCTCGAGAGCTGAGGAACAGTTTATGAACTCCGCTGAAGCTACAGGACGATATGCCCGTGGTATCTATAACGCCTTCGCAGCCTATAAGAAGAAGCATAGTGGCAAGATTACGGTGCCTTATCTGCCTGAACCCAGAATCCTTAAACCGGAAGAGACACCTAAACCTGTTGAGGAAGAGATGAGACCTGCTGAGGTGGAAGAGGTAAAGGAAGTTGAGCCGGCACCGGCACCAGTAGAAGAGGTAAAACCTGCTCCGGTGGCCGAAGAGAAACCTGCTCCTGTGATTGAAGTCAAGTCTACACCTCAGTCGAACTCCTCAGAACCCATCTTTAAGGTACAGATTCTTGCGAGCAGTAAGGTGTTGAAACCGAATGATGCCCGATTCAAGAACGAAAAGGACATCGACAGCTATCGTGAGGGTGGCATGGTGAAATATACGATTGGAGCCTCTCCCGACTATAATCAGATTGCCCAGTTGCGGAAATCCCTGCTTGCCAAGTTCCCTGAGGCTTTTGTCATTGCCTTTAGGAACGGTGAGAAGATGAACGTCCAGGAAGCTGTCAGAATATTCAGAAACAGAAAGAAATAAAGGAATAAGATATGAAAGGTTTTACGAAAGAAGTACAGATAGCCCTTGTGGCCATAGCCGGAATCGTGGTATTGTTCTTTGGCCTGAAGTTCTTAAAGGGACTCACCGTGTTTTCTACCGATGACAACTATTATGTGAAGTTCAAGGACATCAGCGGTCTCTCTGTGTCGAGTCCTGTCTATGCCAATGGTTACCGTGTCGGCGTGGTGGAAGATATCGTCTATAATTACGATAATCAGGATGATATTATTGCCGTCCTGGGTCTGGACAAGAAACTGAATGTGCCGAAAGGTACTTCTGCAGAGATCGCCAGTGACCTGTTGGGTAATGTGAAACTAGAACTGAACTTCGGCATCAATCCCGTTGACCTGTTGGAACCAGGGGATACGATTTATGGTGATATGCAACATGGCATTATGAGCAAAGCCAGTGAAATGGTACCTCAGTTCCAGAAGATGTTGCCGAAACTCGACTCTATCCTGGCCAGTGTAAACGCCCTGTTGTCTAATCCGGCCTTGGCGGCATCACTGGATAACATCAACCAGATCACGACAAACCTCTCATCCACAACCAATGAACTGAAACATCTCTCGGCAAGTCTCGACCATCAGGTTCCTGGGGTTTTACAGAAGGCCGACGGTGTGATGGAGAATGCCCAGGTACTCACGAAGGGCCTGAGTGAGTTGGATCTTGCCATGACCATGTCGAAGGTGAATGCGACACTTCAGAATGTAGAACAGATGACAGCCACACTGAATAGTAAAGATGGTACGCTCGGACTGTTGATGAGAGACCAGGAACTCTATCGTAACATGACGTCGACCATGGGTCATGTCGACTCTCTGATGATCGATCTGAAGGCTCGTCCGATGCGTTATGTACATTTTTCACTTTTTGGCAAAAAATACAAGTAATTTAAATTTTGTCTAAATAGGCATCTCGCTATGCCATTTTGAATCATACCGTCTCAATCCCCCTAAGAGTAGGGGATTCTGACAGGCATTATTCACGGGCGTTTATTTTGATTATGGCATCTGTGTTTTAATGTAACTATATCTGTTTCAGAATGTTGCAATATTCCAAATATCTAATTTGAATCTATATTCCGTGAAACGACATAACCTGCCATATAAGAGGGAGTTATGCCAAATGTATACACGACATACTCTTTTGGGGGATTTGTTTATTCAAAAAAAAAATGCGAACTTTGCAGACGAAATTTAAAGCAATCACTGATGCAAAATAGTTACCAAGTGCTCTGGGACGAGTGTCTTCGTCTCATTAAGGCCAACGTCACAGAGCAACAATTTAAAACGTGGTTTGCACCGATCGCCTTTGAATCCTATTCAGAGTCGGAGCATACGCTTTTGGTGCAGGTTCCAAGTCCGTACGTCTACGAGTACTTGGAGCAGTACTTCGTGGGACTATTAAGTAAGGTACTTGCGCGTGTGTTCAAGACGAATGTCATCCTGCGTTACAGGATTATGACCGACCAGGCACACAAGATTTCACAGGAGGTAGAGAGTGATGGCCCTGCATCGGTGGATACGCCACAGCCCACTTCTCGTGGCAATAAGACGCCGACCACGCTCGATGCAGCAGTTCCTCAGGGCCTCAATCCCCAACTTGACCCGAAGAAGACCTTCCAGACCTATATCGAAGGTGATTCCAATAAGTTGCCTCGTACCGTAGGACTCTCTGTTGCGGAGCATCCAGGTAAGTCGACCTTTAATCCCTTCTTCGTCTTTGGCCCTTCAGGTTGTGGTAAGACCCACCTCATTAATGCAATAGGTGTACGTGCAAAGGAATTGTATCCGCAGAAGCGTGTGCTCTATGTGAGTGCCCGCCTATTCCAGGTGCAGTTTACCGATGCCAGTCGCCAGAATACGGTGAACGACTTCATCAACTTCTATCAGACCATCGATGTGTTGATTGTTGATGATGTGCAGGAATGGGCAACGGCTCAGAAGACTGTGGAGACATTCTTCCATATCTTTGATAGCCTGTTCCGTCTGGGTAAGCAGATTATTCTGGCTTCCGACCGTCCTCCTGTAGACCTGAAGTGGTTACAGGACCGTATGCTTACCCGTTTCTCCTGCGGCCTGATTGCCGAATTGGAGAAGCCCAACGTACAACTCTGTAAGGATATTCTCTCCTGGAAGTGCCGTCGCGACGGTCTGAACATTCCTGCCGACGTGATTGATTATATTGCACAGACGGCCAATGGCAGCGTGCGTGACTTGGAAGGAGTTGTGAACTCACTGATGGCCTATTCGATTGTATATAATACGAATATCGACATGCGTCTGGCAGAACGTATCATCAAGCGTGCCGTGAAGGTCGACAATCATCCGTTGACCATTGATGATATTCTCGAGAAGGTTTGCCAGCATTATAATGTCGACCAGCAACATGTGTTCAGCAAGAGCCGTCGGCGCGACTTCGTGCAGGTTCGTCAGGTGTCGATGTATCTCGCCCAGAAATACACGAAGATGCCGGCAGGACGTATCGGTCAGCTGATTGGCGGTCGTGACCACTCTACTGTGATTCATTCCTGTAATACGATTGAGAAACGTCTGAAAGTGGATAAAGCTTTCTGCGATGAACTCAACAGTATTGAGAATTCCTTTAGACTGAAGAACTCTTAAACTAAGCTCCGCCAAAAGATGGTGAAACGATTTTTCTCCTTATGGCTTGTGATGCTGTTGGCTGTTCCGGCCTTTTCCCAAGCCTTGATCCAACATCCATGGAAGGGTAAGCGTGTCGCTTATTTCGGCGACTCCATTACCGATCCCAGAAACAGTGGTTCAAAAAAGAAGTATTGGGGCTTCCTGCAGGACTGGCTCCAGATAGAACCCTACGTATATGGCATCAGCGGCCGTCAGTGGAATGATATCCCTCGACAGGCTGACCAGTTAAAGACGGAACATGGCGCCGACTTCGATGCCATCCTGATCTTCATCGGGACGAACGACTATAATGCCGGTGTACCCATCGGAGAGTGGTTTACGGAGAAGGATGAACAGGTGATGGCCGGTATCCACGAGCCTAAACACATGGTCGACCGTAAACACCGTTATCCAGTGATGAGCGACTCGACCTATCGGGGACGTATCAACAAAGCCCTTGACTATGTGAAACGGCAGTTTCCTGACAAACAGATTGTCTTGATGACGCCGATACACCGTGCAGAATTCTATGCCAACGACAAGAACTGGCAGCCACGAGAGGACTATACCAATAAATGTGGCAAGTATATTGATGCCTACGTGCAGTCGGTGAAGGAGGCCGGTAACCTGTGGGCTGTTCCTGTGATCGACCTGAACGCCCTCTGCGGGCTGTATCCGTTGATGGACGCCTATGTGCCGTATTTCAAGGATGGTGCAAAAGATCGTCTGCATCCGAATGATGCAGGACATGAACGGATGGCCAAGACCATCATGCAACAGTTGTTAGTACTGCCTATTTTCTGATATAGTCGACGAAAGAATAAGCGAAGTCGTGACGGTCATCTGCGGGGTGATCCTCACGACTTTCTTCTTGCCAGCCTTCGTCGTAAGGGGGGAAGAAGGTGTCGGCCTCTGCGGGTGTGTCATCGATTTCTGTCAGACAAAGGCGATCAGCCAGTGGCAGGGCCTGGCGGTAGACTGAGGCCCCACCGATGATGTAGATATCCTCATCAGACGTGCAGTGTTTCAGGGCTTCATCTAACGAGGCATAGACGTCGCAACCTGGGAAAGCCTTCTGCGAACGACTCAGCACAATGTTTCTGCGGTTGGGCAGTGCACCCTTGGGCAGAGAGAGAAAAGTATTGCGCCCCATGATGATCGTATGGCCCGTAGTCAGCGCCTTAAACCGCTTCAGATCATTCGGCAACCAATAAATCAACTTATTCTTATATCCGATGGCCCTGTTCTTCGCCACCGCCGCGATAATGGTAATTGTCATTGACGAAAATGTTGTTTTAGTTGTCATAGTTGTCGTTATTATTACACGCTGACTTCGGCTTTGATGTGCGGATGTGGATCGTAGCCGACGAGTTCGAAGTCCTCGTACTGGAAATCGAAAAGCGACTTGACGTCGGGATTGAGTTTCATCTGAGGCAGTGGACGGGGCTCGCGAGTCAGCTGGAGCTTCGCCTGTTCGATGTGGTTCAGATAAAGATGCGTATCACCGGTGGTATGAATGAAGTCACCGGCCTTATAACCCGTCACTTGTGCCATCATCTGCAACAATAGGGCGTAGGAGGCGATATTAAACGGCACGCCCAGGAACGTATCTGCCGAACGCTGGTAGAGTTGGAGCGACAGCCGGTCGCCAGCCACATAGAACTGGAAAATGGTATGACACGGGGGCAGGGCCATCTCGTTGACCTCAGCCACATTCCAGGCAGAGACAATCATACGACGGGAGTTCGGATTGTTCTTCAACTGATCCAGAACGTATTGTATCTGGTCTATCGTACCTCCCTTGTAGTCGGGCCACGAGCGCCACTGATGCCCATACACAGGACCGAGCTCTCCGTTTTCGTCAGCCCATTCATTCCAGATTCTGACACCGTGCTCCTGCAGGTATTTCACGTTAGTGTCGCCTTTCAGGAACCATAGCAGTTCGTAGATGATCGACTTCAGATGGAGTTTCTTCGTGGTCAGCAGGGGGAAACCGTCATCGAGATTATACCGGCTCTGGGTGCCGAAGATACTGATAGTTCCTGTACCTGTGCGGTCGCCTTTCTCGGTGCCTTCAGTGAGGATGCGGTTGAGAATGTCTAAATACTGTTTCATATATTTGACTTTAGAGTTTTTGACTATAGACTATAGATTTTGGATAATATTTCCACGGGTTCCGAGGGGAGGTGAGTGGTTTTGATGCGCCAAGGTTTCGGATAGAGGTTGTTGGCGCGGTTGCCGATATTCTTCACAGGCCCGAGAGCGATACCCTTGTAGGTCACGGTGACGAAGCCCCGAGGGGTGTCGGCAGGCAGTACGAGGGCCTCGCCCCTCAGATATTTCAAGGCCTCGGAGTAGGAGAGGTCGACGCGTGGGAAGTCGCCTTGGGGAAGATCGGGGGTGAGGCGCTTTAATGAAGGATTATTATTTAATAATGAATAATTATGATTACTTTTGGGGGCAGTTTTTGTGCTTGTCTGGTCATCATAATCCTTAATTCTTAATTCTTCATTCTTAATTCCTTTGCGCAGGGCGCAAACAAACAGTCCTTCTCCCTTCGTGATGCCGGGGATAAACCGATATACAGGAGCATCGAAGCCTGGAAGCAGCGAACCGGTGATGTTCCACGAGGGGTCTGTAGGAATAGCAATCGGCTCTGCGTCGTATGTGTCCATGATCCAACGCACATTCTCTTCGTTCTCCTTGGTATTAAAGGTACACGTACTATAAATCATGATGCCGCCAGGATTCAGACATTCCCAGGCATCGCTGACAATCTCCCGTTGCAGACGCCAACATTTCTCGACATTCTGCAGACTCCATTCGCTGATGGTGGCAGGATCCTTACGGAACATCCCCTCGCCAGAGCAGGGCACGTCGCAGAGAATCAGGTCGAACTTCGCCTTCGCCTTACGGAAATCTCGGGGGTAGTTGTTGGTGACGATGCAATTCGGCGCTCCCCATTTTGTGATATTCTCCAACAGGATCTGCGCCCGCGTGGGAACAGGTTCGTTGCTCACCAGCACGCATTCCTCAGGCAGTACGCTGCGCATGGCCGTCGATTTCCCGCCGGGAGCAGCGCAGAGGTCGAGGACAGTGGATAGTGAATAGTGAATAGTGAATAGTGAGCGGAGGATGTGGCACATGAACATTGATGCAGCCTCCTGCACATAATAGCAGCCGGCATGAAAGAGCGGGTCGAATGTGAACTGCGGTCTTCCCTCTAAGTAGAAGCCCTCATTACACCAGGGAACAGGCATGTAACAGGGGGACGGTTCTTTTGTAACATCACCGGCGATGTCACAAAAGAACCGTCCCCCTGTTACATTCAGGCGGATACTCACCGGGGCTTCCTCTTCGAAAGCTCCAAGATAGCGATTGAAACGCTCTTCGCCCATCAACTGCCGTGTCTCGCGGATGAAATCCTCTGGTAAATTCATCATTTTCGATGCAAAATTACAAAAAATCGAAGAAAAAACACTATCTTTGCAACTAATTTATGATTTGTTACGTCAAACGGCTGTAGAATTCAAAAAACAAGAGAGATATGAAAAAGTATTTAATCGCAATCGCCATGGTGCTCTCGCTCAGCATGAATGCCGATGCAGCAGCACAGAAGCACCGCCATACTCCACGTACGGAGCAGGTGGACTCTACTAAAAACAAGAAGGAAGCAATCGAAGCCTATTCTGACACGACTAATGCAGATGCTGAAGATGCTGAGGACGATCAGTACATCACTTATCGTCATGGTACAACTTATTCCAGTAGTGATGCCCGTGAACTCAAGGAGGTGATGGATGCCGTAGGCGGAGGTATGATTCCCAGTATGATCACCGGCGTCGTTGTCATTACCATCATCTTCCTGCTGGCACCGCTGGTCATCATCATCACCATCTTCTACTTCGTCAATAAGAACCGTCGGGAGCGTTACAAACTGGCTCAGATGGCCATGCAGAACGGACAGCCGATTCCCGACGAGTTGCTGAAGGAGCAGACGAGGTCGATGGAGTCAAGCGACTATCAGTCAGGTGTCCGTCAGATGTTCACCGGCGTGGGACTCGCCATCTTCCTCGGTATCATCATCGGTAAGATTGGTGTCGGTATCGGTGCCCTTGTGTTCTTCATCGGACTCGGCAAGTGGTTCATTGCCCGTCAGGACCGTCAGGGCCGCAACGATTTCATGAACCGTCAGAACTACAATTCGTCAAACCAGTCAAACATTCAGGATTATGAGTAAGAGATTAATGCGCTCTAACGATAGAGTGATAGCAGGTGTCTGCGGAGGAATAGCTGAGTATCTGGAGTTCGACCCCGTCATGGTTCGTATCGCCTATGCTTTCCTCACCATCTTCACCATCTTCTGTGGCGTGATCTTCTACTTTGTGTTGTGGATCTGTATGCCGGAAAAGAGACTTTACTAGGATATGGCAGAGCTCAACGACATTGCCCTCGTGACGCAGGTGGTGGTATTCCATAACAAGGAGGCCTTCGACCAGCTTGTCAGAAAATACCAGTCTCCTGTGCGTCGGTTCTTCCTCAACCAGACGTTGGGCGATGAGCCGTTGAGCGATGACCTGGCCCAAGAGACGTTCATCAAGGCCTACGTGAATATCACGAAGTTCCGTGGCCTCTCCAGCTTCTCCACATGGCTCTTCCGGATAGCGTATAACGTGCATTACGACTATCGGAGGAAGCAGAGTGCAGAGTTGGCGACCACCATTGATGGGGAGCAAGCAGGGAGAACGGCAGCAAACTCTCAGTCCTACACGCTCAACTCTTCACTGAAGATGGATCTCTACAAGGCCTTGAGCCTGTTGAAGGACGAGGAGCGTACCTGTATTACACTCCAACTCATTGATGGGCAACCGATTGATAAGATCAGTGATATCACCGGTATTCCCCAGAATACGGTGAAGTCGCATCTTAAACGTGGAAAAGAGAAATTAGCTAGCTACTTAAAGGAAAATGGATATGACCGATAATGAAAACATTCTATTAGAGAGCTTCTTCAAGGAGGCTGCACAGCAGCAGATTGAAGACAACGGCTTTACGGAGCGGGTGATGGAGAGCCTGCCCTCCAAGACCGTCAGCCGAGGGCACCGCCTGGCGCGCCTCTGGACATGGTTCTGTCTCTCCGTGGGACTGATTCTGTTCCTGGTTCTTGGCTGTTGGGAGTCGCTGAAGGACAGCATGATGGTACTCTTCGCTGCAGGCGCCACTTCCGTCGAAGTGCTCCTTACCACGATTCCGACGGCTGATCTTCAGGTGAATCCGCTGCTGGTTGTTCTGTTTGTGGCTGTTGTAGGAGTTTACCTTCCTTATCGAACATACCGTAAGTTGTCCGCAGCACTATAAACTCCGTACGCCGGTTCAACTGATTACACTGTTCCTGCTGTTCCTCATCGAGTTTCGCGATGTAGTCCTCGGTCAGCACATCGCCCTCCTTGAGGAACGGATATTTTTCTGCCACTTTCCGCTTAATCGTCTTCGGCTTGCTCTCGCCGTAGCCCTTTGGCGTCAGTCGGTCTGCCACAATACCGTGCGCAATCAGATAGTTCACCACACTCTCGGCTCTCCGTTGCGAGAGTCGTTCGTTATATTGGTCTGAGCCTTTATAGTCGGTATGTGCGCGCAGTTCGATGGTGATATGGGGGTTGTCGTTCAACAGCTTCACCAGTTCGTCGAGGGCCGTTGCCGACTCGGGACGCAGCGTCGCCTTGTCGAAGTCGTAGAAGATGTTTTCAATCAGCACCGGGGCTGAAATATTCGCCAGGGGGAACTGCAGCACGTACTCCTGCGATTCCGTCACCGGATCGACACGCAGCTGCTGCTGATGGTTCAGGAATCCCTTACAGGTGCCGAGGAACACATAGTCCACGCCGGCCTTGATCTCCTGGGTAAACGAGCCGTCGCCTTTCACGTTGAGGCGCAGGTTCGTACCGTCGTTGCCAACCATATACACCTGTGCTGCCGTCAGTTCATAGCCGTCCTGTTCATACACCCAGCCCTTGACCGTCTGGATGATCTCCGGATTGAAGAAACTGTAGATATGATCCCAACCTCTCGTATCGCCACGGTTCGACGAGAAGAAGCCCTTATTCAGCAGTCCCTCGAACGTCATGCCGAAGTCGTCGCCCTGCGAATTCAGCGGTGCGCCCGGATGCTCTATTGTATAAGCCAGAGTTGTCTTTGTTGTCGTAAAATTCTCATTGTCGTTGGGTTTTGCGATGAAGATGTCGAGGCCTCCGAGTCCGGGGTGTCCGTCGCTCGAGAAATAGAGGTCGCCGTTAGGCCGGAACGTCGGAAACATCTCGTCGCCGGCCGTATTGATCGGTTCGCCGAGATTCTCCACACCGCCAGTCTCGCCATTGGCCAACAGCTGACAGCGCCAGATGTCCAGTCCGCCCATGCCGCCGGGCATGTCGCTCACGAAGTAGAGCCACTCGCCGTCGGGCGAAATGGCCGGATGGGCAAAACTCGAGAGGGTATCCTTCGAGATATGCAGTTCCTTGGGCTTTCCCCACGAGGCATCACTACGGTTGGAGATCACGATCGTCGCATAGCGCGGATAGCTGGGGTCGGTCTTACACTGTGTCAGGTACATCGACCGTCCGTCGGGCGAGAAGGTGCAGGCACCCTCGTCGAAGGCGCTGTTCAGCTCCGAGTCGATGCTCTGCGGCTTGCCCCATTTGCCCTTGTCGTCCTTCTGCGACATGAAGATGTCGGCGGCTTTCGAACCGGTGATGCCGCTCAGGTCGTCGCCTTGCGCCTGGTTGCGTGTCGAGGTGAAGAACAGCTGGTCGTAGTCGTCGCCGGCGAGGGCAGGGGAGTAGTCGTCGCGACGCGAGTTGAAGACGTCCATCCGCTTCACCGTATAAGCCGAACCCTCCTTCTTCCATTGTGGCGCCATCTTCGCCGCCTTCAGGCCGTTCTTGGCCAGGGCTAGATAAGCGTTCTCAGTTCTCAACTCTAAACTGTCAATGGCCGTCTGGAAGTGTTTTGCCGCCTCCTTATAGCTGCCGTTCTTCATCAGCTGCTGCGCCAGACGCAGGTATGTCAACGAGTCGTCCTGCTTGTTTCGGATCACATTGTTGTACGAGGTGATCGCCCTCGACGTATTGTTCGTCTTCCGATAGCACTCCGCCATCTTCGCCGCTATCTGTCCGCGGCGAACCTTCTCCTTCACGGGCGTTTGCGAATAGGCCTTCCGGAATTGCGCAGCGGCATCGTAGTACTCGCCCAGGGCATAGTACTTCTCCGCCTTTTTCAATGCCTGATCGGAACCGCACCCAACACTCAGCACGGCCATCACGCACAGCATGATAAAAAGAAAGTCCTTCCGCATACTTCTATAATAACGGAAGGACTCTCGATTTATTGCCTGCAGGATGACATTTAGTCGGCATCCGACTGGTCGATTGCGGTTGTTGAGACGCTGATGGCACCGCCTTCCACCTTGACGGTGACCTTGTCGCGAATCTCAGGATTTTCCTGAATGTAAGCTTTCAGTTCGGCTATAGTTCAGATAGATGCAGTTGATGCCATTCATGTACTTGTGATTGATATTCTTGCAGACACGC
>JAEENF010000103.1 GCA_016283605.1 Prevotella sp. | reverse complement strand
GATGTCATCATCGTAATCCTTACAAGACGTAAACGTACTCATGGAGGCAACTACCATTGCTCCCATAAGCAGAATACCAAAAAATCTTTTTTTCATACGATTAAAAATTTAAATTAATAAAAAAATTAAGTTGTTATACTTCTTTTTCTTTCTCTCAAATCATCGTTTGCCCACTATTTAGGCACAATTCTTCCTCCTAGGAGTCAGAATTTTGGTGCAAATATAGATATAATTCTGAAAACTTGCAAACATTTTCGCGTATTTTTTTAAAAAAACGTCAAAAAATTGCCATTTTTAGGGCTTTTCCGCGATTTTTCATCGTTTATTAGCCCGTTTCCGTGAATTTATCGGGGTTTGCACACATTTCTTTGTCATTGTTTCTGTTTCGTAGCGAAAAAGGTCCTCCTTAAACCTTATTTTATTATTTATATGTTGATTTTCGGGTGCAAAGTTAATACTTTTTTTGGAATTTGCAAGATTTTTTAGGAAAAAATTGCATTTTAAACTCAAAATTCTGCAGATTTTGGCGTTCTGGGGAACGGAATCACGTCACGAATGTTCTGCATACCGGTCACAAAGAGGATCAAGCGCTCAAAACCGAGTCCGAAGCCAGCATGTGGGCAGGAACCCCAGCGACGGGTGTCGATATACCACCACAAATGGGTCTGATCCATCTGACGACGCTCAATTTCCGACATCAGCTTGTCGTAACTCTCCTCACGGACAGAACCACCGATGATCTCACCAATCTGCGGGAACAGCACATCGGTACCCTGCATGGTCGGACCAGGAGCTGCTGCCCCCATGTAACCGACAGAGCCACCATCAGCAGTTTCTTCATTCTGTTTCATATAGAATGATTTGAACACACGCGGATAGTCGGTCATGATGACGGGCTTCTTGAAATGCTCCTCCACGAGGTAGCGCTCATGCTCACTGGCGAGGTCGTCGCCCCAGTTGCAGGGGAACTCAAACTTCTTGCCGTTTTTGATGGCCTCCTGCAGGATATTGATACCCTCGGTATAAGGCAGACGGACAAAGCTATCCTTCAACACCCCCTCAAGACGGGCAATCAGTGTCTTGTCAATCATCTGGTTCAGGAAGGCGAGATCGTCCTTACAATTATCAAGAGCCCAACGGACACAATACTTGATAAAGTCCTCTTCCAGATCCATCAGTTCCTCCTGATCAAGGAAAGCCACCTCGGGCTCCACCATCCAGAACTCAGCCAGATGGCGAGGAGTGTTACTGTTCTCAGCACGGAAAGTCGGTCCGAAGGTATAGATAGCGCCCAGTGCTGTGGCACCCAGTTCACCCTCCAGCTGACCAGACACGGTCAGCGACGTCTGCTCACCGAAGAAGTCATCGTCATAGATAATCTTCCCTTGTTCGTCCTTCTTCAGGTCATAGAGGTTCTTCGTGGTTACCTGGAACATGTTTCCAGCACCCTCACAGTCAGAGGCTGTGATCAGCGGGGTATGGAAATAGAAGAAACCATGCTCGTGGAAATAGGTGTGGATAGCCATCGCCATGTTGTGGCGGATACGCATCACAGCACCAAAGGTATTGGTGCGGAGACGCATGTGGGCATTCTTACGCATCACCTCGAAACTCTGACCTTTCTTCTGCATGGGGTAGTCGTTACCACAGAGACCATAAATTTCGATAGCGGTAGCCTGGATCTCTGAAGTCTGTCCAGCACCCTGGCTTTCCACCAGCGTACCGACAGCACTGATGCAGGCACCCGTCGTAATCTGCTTGAGAAGTTCATCATCAAACTTCGCCAGGTCGACAACAATCTGGACATTCTTGATAGTTGAACCATCATTGAGGGCAATGAAGTCGACGGCCTTGCTGTTACGATGCGTACGCACCCAACCCTTCACGCAGACCTCCTTGCCATATTCTGTGCTCTTCAGCACTTCAATTATCTTTGTTCTTTTCATTATTCACTTTTCACTATACACTATTCACTACTCGTAGGCTCCCATACGCAAACGATCAACTTCCTCCTCCGTAAGGTAACGCCAGTCACCACGCTTAAGGTTCTTCTTCGTGAGTCCGGCGAACTGCACACGGTCAAGCTTGGTCACCTTGTAACCCAGAGTCTCAAAGATACGACGTACAATACGGTTCTTACCACTGTGGATCTCGATGCCTACCTGTTTCTTATCCGTAGGATGAGCATACTGCACATCATCAGCCTTAATCTCACCGTCCTCGAGTTGGATGCCAGTAGCAATCTGCTCCATATCGTGAGCAGTGCAGGCCTTGTCAAGGAACACATGGTAGAGTTTCTTCTTCAGATACTTCGGATGTGTCAGCTTTGAAGCCAGGTCACCGTCATTGGTAAGCAGGAGCACACCAGTGGTGTTACGATCCAGACGACCTACAGGATAGATGCGCTCAGGACAAGCGTTCTTCACGAGGTCCATCACAGTCTTACGCTGCTGGGGATCATCGCTGGTGGTCACATAGTCCTTCGGCTTGTTCAGCAGGACATAGACCTTCTTCTCAATGGTCACCGGCTGATCATGGAAACGCACCTCGTCTGTACGGAGGATCTTGGTACCCAGTTCGGTCACGACCTGTCCATTGACAGTGACGACACCTGCCTGGATGAACTCATCGGCCTCACGACGACTGCACACACCGGCATTAGCCAGGAACTTATTCAGACGCAACGGCTCGTTAGGATCATAGTTCACCTCCTTATACTCGATACGTTTCTTCATGCTATACTTGGCATTCGGATCGTAATCGGCAGTATGCTGACGTTGTTTTTTATAGGGAGAGTATGGTTTGCCATAGCCACCCTGACGGGACTGCTGGCCGTAGCCCCCCTGACGGGGTTTGCCGTAACCGCCCTGACGAGGCTGACCGTAACCACCCTGACGAGGCTGGTATCCGCCCTCCTGACCGTAACCGCCTTCACGCTGCTGGCCATAGCCACCCTGACGGGGCTGGTAGCCGCGCTGCTGGTTACCATAAGAAGGACGATTGTTGTTATAGCCACCCTGACGGGGCTGGTAACCACCCTGGCGAGGCTGATAGCCGCCACGGTCACCATAGTTGTTATTTGTACGTGGACGATAGCCACCGCGCTGAGGTGTACTGGGGTTGCTCTGTAAGCCTGCCCCAAAACCTTCAGGACGGAATCCGCCCTCATCATCATCTCGTGTGTTAAAACTCGGACGCTCATAGGCTGGACGCTGTCCGGTGTGAATCCGTGGACGTGGGGAACGGCCAGGACGGAATTCACGCTGTTCTCTCTGAAAACCCTCTTTTGGTGTCTCCTCTTGTTTCTTCTCGTTTTCGAAATCCATTTTACTTTCTCTACTTATTAGTTATTCTCTTATACCTTATTATTTATTATACCTTATTATATATATATTATATAGTAATATAATAGGAAAAATCTTTAGATACCCGTATAGGTCGAAGGGGTGATAGCCCGCAACTCTTCCTTCACGGATTCACTGACCTCGAGCGTATCAATAAAGCGGGCTATGGTCTCAGCAGTGATCCCCTCATTAGTACGGGTCAGTGCCTTCAGGGTCTCATAGGGATTGGGATAGGACTCCCGACGAAGGATGGTCTGGATACCTTCGGCAACAACAGCCCACGTATTGTCGAGATCCTGCTGGAGCTTATCCTCATTGAGGATCAGCTTACGAAGTCCCTTGAGCGTGCTCTCGAAAGCAATCAAAGCATGTCCCATCGGAACTCCTACGTTGCGAAGGACTGTGGAATCAGTCAGGTCACGCTGCAGACGACTCACCGGTAACTTGGCAGCCAGGAACTGAAGCAGAGCATTGGCAACACCCAGGTTACCCTCGCTATTCTCATAGTCAATAGGATTCACCTTATGCGGCATGGCACTACTACCGACCTCACCCTTCTTGATCTTCTGCTTGAAGTATTCCATGGAGATATACATCCAGAAATCACGATCCAGGTCGATGACGATGGTGTTGATCCGACGCATGGCATCGAAAATGGCCCCCAGCCAGTCGTAGTTGGAGATCTGTGTCGTAAACTGCTCGCGCTCCAGACCCAGTTTCTCACTGACAAACTGATTGCCGAATTCCCGCCAGTCATACTGGGGATAAGCTACATGATGCGCATTGAAGTTACCTGTAGCCCCACCGAACTTAGCAGTCACTGGGGTATCCTTCAGGGAACGCAACTGTTCCTCCAAACGGTAGACATAGACCATAATCTCCTTACCAAGACGTGTAGGAGATGCAGGTTGTCCATGGGTCTTCGCCAACATCGGGACCGTCTTCCACTCTTCGGCATAATCATGAAGTTGTTCTATCAACTCCTCAACGAGCGGATAATACACCTGTTCCAGCGCCTCTTTCACTGAGAGAGGTACCGAAGTGTTGTTGATGTCCTGGGAAGTCAGACCGAAGTGAATAAACTCCTTGTACTTCTCGAAACCACCAATCTTATCGAGTTCTTCCTTGATGAAGTACTCGACAGCCTTCACATCATGGTTGGTCACCTTCTCGATGTCCTTCACACGCTGTGCTTCTGCGGGAGTGAGGTTGCGATAGATATCGCGGAGCTGGTCGAACAGTTTATGGTTGAAATCTTCCAGCTGAGGCAACGGCAGTTCACAAAGGGCGATGAAATACTCTATCTCGACACGCACACGATACCGAATCAGCGCATATTCTGAGAAATACTCGGCCAAGGCTTCTGTCTTACCTCTGTAGCGGCCATCTATAGGCGAGATGGCAGTCAAAACATTTAATTCCATTTCAGATAATTATCTTCTTTGAGCTCTTTTCTTATACGCAACCTCCACGGCTGCGAACTTATTCTATGTGTTGGTGGGCGTTGACGGATTCGAACCGCCGACCCTCTGCTTGTAAGGCAGATGCTCTAAACCAGCTGAGCTAAACGCCCCTTCCTCGCTTTGCGGGTGCAAAGGTACGGAGAAAAAATGAATCCGCAAAATTTTCGAGGAGATTTTTTAAAGCTTGTACAGGTCGTTGGCCGCCATCAGTTCAACCTTCTTCTCTTCCAACACCTTCTCACAAGTGTCAAGATCGGTTGGACGGATGATGACATGTGCCACATCACCGTTGGCAAAGGAGTACATATACTCAATGAAGATGCCCTTCTCAGAGAGATAGCGCAACACAACGGCCAGTGAACCACTGGTATTAGGACACACAAAACCGATGACATCAGTTATCTTCACGGCAAAGTGATGCTCCTTAAGTACCTGATAGGCTTTGTCGGGATCAGAGACAATACAACGGAGAATACCGAAGTCACTGTTATCGGCAATACTCATGGCCGACAGGTTGACACCGGCCTCACCTAATACGTCGGTCACTTCTGTAAGACGACCAGACTTGTTCTCGAGAAAAATGCTTAGTTGTTTTGCTTTCATATTTTTGAGTGTTAGAGTTTTTGACTATAGACTATTAGACATCAGAGTTGACGTTTGTCGATGACACGCTTGGCCTTGCCTTCGGAACGTTCAATACCCTTAGGCTCCACCAATTTCACCTTGAAACCAAGGCCAATGACACTGCGAAGTTCCGCTTCCAGTTTCTTCTGCAGTCCCACCATCGTAGCCATGTCGTCGGTAAAATATTCTTCCTTGACCTCAACTTTCAGTTCGGAAGTGTCCGTATTGTTCACACGATCAACGGTCAACAGGAAATGAGGCTCATACTCAGGCAACTTCAAAATAACGTCCTCAATCTGTGACGGGAAGACATTCACGCCACGAATGATCAACATATCATCGCAACGTCCCAAGATGCGATCCATCCTGACCAAGGTACGTCCACAGGCACATTTATCGTAATGCAGAGCCGTCAGATCATGGGTACGGTAACGCAACAACGGCATACCTTCCTTAGTCAGATGGGTGAAGGTGAGTTCGCCGAACTGTCCTTCCGGCAACGGCTCACCGGTATTCGGATCCAGAATCTCCGGATAGAAATAGTCTTCATTCAGGTGGGTGCCACACTGGTGCTCACACTCGTAACCCACACCAGGACCGGAAATCTCACTAAGTCCATAGATGTCATACGCCTTAATACCCAACGACTCCTCGAGTTTCACGCGCATCTTCTCCGTCCATGGCTCTGCGCCAAAGACGCCAACTTTCAGTTTAAACTCATCACGCGACCATTCGCACTCATGCAAAGCTTCACCAAGAAACATAGCATAACTGGGTGTACAACAGAGAATCGTCGTCCCAAAATCATGCATCAGCGTAATCTGCTTCTGGGTGTTTCCCGAAGAAATGGGAATAACCGATGCACCGATGTTGGTCGCACCGTCATGGGCACCAAGACCTCCTGTGAAAAGGCCATAGCCATAAGCCACCTGGAAGATGTCTTCCTTACCGGCACCATAAGCCGTAAATGCTCGGGATATAGCCTCCGACCACATGGCGAGGTCTTTGCGAGTATAGAGTACAACCACGGGTTTCCCTGTGGTGCCTGAAGAGGCATGGATACGCACAATCTGACTCATCGGAACAGCAGCCAGACCAAAGGGGTAATTATCACGAAGGTCCAATTTATTCGTGAATGGCAACTTGGTGATATCGTCTATATTCTTGATATCACCAGGTTCCAGTCCCATTTCCTGGAACTTCTTCCTGTAAAATGGGGTGTTATAATAAACATACTCAGCCATCTTGACGAGACGGCGACTCTGTATTTCACGCAACTGTTCGCGATCCATACACTCAATGCTCTCATTCCAAATCATACTTTCTAGTCCTTTGTTTGTTTGTGCGGTACAAAGGTACAAAGAATAAATGAGAAATGTGAAAGGATAAATGATAAACTTTCTTAAAAGGATAAATGATAAATATCAAGTGACAAAAAAAGCTTCGGAAATGTTCCGAAACTCTTGTTTTGTGGGCGTTGACGGATTCGAACCGCCGACCCTCTGCTTGTAAGGCAGATGCTCTAAACCAGCTGAGCTAAACGCCCCTTTTTCGTTTTGCGGGTGCAAAGGTACAACAAAAAAGTGAATAATGGAAAGTGAATGACGAAAAGTTGTCTAGAATTGACGTTTTTTAACGTTTTGACTCAAACGTCCCTTCAATATCGCTCTGGGGAAGGATGTAAAGGATTGTTTTCCCGTCAGGCGTATAATTCACATTGCTACAGGCAAAAAGCTCATTCATCAGATTCTCCATTTCCTCATTACTGAGCACCTGACCATAAGGTATCGCTGCACTTCGTGCCAGACTCAGTGCAATACTGCTACTTATCTCTTCCTGAACATCCCTACCCTGTTCTATAGCGTCGAAGACCATGCGTTGCAATAAGTTGACAGGATCAATACCCTCTATACCGGCAGGTACACCATTGATGGCATAGCTGTGTCCACCCAGGTTACTCACATCGAAACCTATATTGATAAGATCCGGCAGGATCTTATCCAGCATCACAGCTTCTGAGGCCGTAAACTGTACGACATCAGGAAACAATAATTTCTGTACTCTTGAAGTATGCTGGCGCTGCTGTTCCATATACCTTTCAAATAATATACGGAGATCTGCACGATGCTGGTCAATAATCATCAGCCCTGACTTCACCGCAGTCATCAAATACTTTCCCTTATACTGATAATGAACAGGCGACTTCTCTGCAATAATATCAGGCACTGTCGACGTATCAGGACCAAACAAATCCGCAGAATCCGTGGTTCCTGTAGAAGGAGTCAGGCTATCATAGAGCGCCTGCCATTGCGAGTCTATTTTCCTTTCCTCATGATGCCTTCCTCCAAGACTCTTAAAAGGATTATAATCGGGGTTGTAGTTGACCTTTGGCGCATTGACATCGTCGAATGCGGGATTAAAGACCGGAATATCTGGCTTTCCTACGGTATCAAAATCTATCGTAGGCACCTCACAGAACTTACCTATGGCATCACGCACTGCTGCTGTCAGGATCTGCCAGATGGCTTGTTCGTTCTCAAACTTAATCTCCGTCTTTGTCGGATGGATATTCACGTCAATATCGGCAGGATTGACGTCAAAGTAAAGGAAATAGGGCACTTGCATGCCTTCAGGTATCAGACGGTCATAAGCCGTGATGACTGCCTTATGGAAATATGGATGCTTCATGAAGCGCCCATTAACAAAAAGATGGTCACAACCACCCTTCTTACGGGCAGTCTCCGGCTTCGATACAAAGCCATAGACCCGACAGATTGCTGTATTGACATCAACAGGCAGGAGGTCTTGTCCATACTGTTTCCCGAAGATATCTATTATACGCTGACGTAAGGTGGTCGCCCTCAGGTTCAAGAGTTCAGCACCATTATGATGGAGTGAGAAACTGATATCCGGATAGACCAGAGCTATCCGTTCGAAAGCGGTCAGGATATTACTGAGTTCTGTGGCATTCGACTTTAGGAACTTCCTACGGGCTGGCACATTGTAGAACAGATTCTTCACCGTAAAATTGCATCCCACAGGACAAGCCACGGGTTCCTGTCCCGTGATTTTCGAACCTGCGATCGAGACCAACGTACCTATCTCATCATTGTTCGTACGAGTCGCCAGTTCCACCTGAGCCACAGCAGCTATCGATGCCAGTGCCTCACCGCGAAAACCCATGGTCTGCAGAGCAAAGAGATCATCAGCCTCACGGATTTTGGAAGTAGCATGGCGTTCAAAAGCCAGACGGGCATCGGTCTCCGACATGCCCTTACCATCATCAATCACTTGGATAGAGGTACGCCCAGCATCCACTACAATCACCTGAATAGAGGTAGCCTCTGCATCTACAGCATTCTCCACCAGCTCCTTAATGACGGAAGCCGGACGCTGTATCACCTCGCCAGCAGCAATCTGGTTGGCAACACTGTCGGGAAGAAGTTGTATGACATCACTCATGCTCTGAAACCGGTTATTATTCCGTAACTTTCTCCTGAGGTTCTGATTCCGGCTCTTCTGCAGCAGGTTCTAACTCCTGAGGCGTAATCTTTGGTTGAGGGAGGCTCTGAACAGGAGCCTGCCGTCGGGGTTGAGGTTTAATCTCTGAACCGGCCTTCTTTCCACGCCATTCAAAGATATCCCAACGGTTCTTGGGACGGATATCACTGAACCACATGAATCCCGGCAATTGTTTCTTCTGTGCCGGAATCTGATTCAGCGGATACATTGTACCACTCGTCTTCGGTGTCCACACGCTCTGGAGTTTCCTGTCTTTCAAAAACATCTTGAGTTCCGTGGTCTCCTGATAATTATAGATGATCGGCACCGTGTCGCCTTCCTCAAAGTAATAGCCGATCAACACATTGTCCTTTGCCTGCGCCTCGCGGATATCGCCATTCTCAAAAAAAGCAAACATCTCCTTTGAGGAGATCTGATTATAACACGACGTATCACTCTGCAACTGTTGAATAGAGAATGCCTGACCTATCACATGAGCCCTGTCGATGACCGAGTCCTTCATAAATACCTGGATCTGCTCACCCACCAACTGCTGGTTTTTATTCCACACAATGGGGTCTCTGTACATCGTCATACACGAATCCAACGAGTTATACACCAGAGAGTCACATACACCCTGAACATCCGTCCGATATGCTCTCACCTTATGGTAAGCATGAATCTTACGATAGACAGAGTCCGTCTCAATATTAAACGTCACCACCTTAAAGGTGTCGGCATGCATAAACAACGAGTCACCTTGTGAGTAGTCGATAGCCACCGCACTGTCTGTGCAGAGCGCATAGCCGGTATTCTCCCAGTACTCACCATAGTTACCAGTCATCTTGTTCTTATTAACTGAGTCCACGAAGATGACATTGCGGAAGGCCTGACTGAAACCTTGTTTGCTGTCGTACCAGACGCTGTCACCCACCAAGGTTTTACCCTGATTGTCCATCACCGTACGGTCCATCAGCTGCGCCTGTTCCTTCTTCGTGTCATAATAGCCCAACTCAGAGTAGATATGACTGTTACCCGAGGTAATGTGCGAAGGACCGACGATATGAGCCAGACTTCTGGCATTGTCGTAATAAAGTGTGTCGGTCGTCAGATAGAACTTTGGACTCTTCATCTTCACGTCGTAGTTAAACACCGACATCTTCGTCTTGGTGTTATACTCTCCCCAGTCTGAAGTCAGTGTCGTATTCCCGTCAACCATCTTACCGCCTTCAAAGAAGTAGGCATTATCATAGAGACGGTCAAAGTCGAGACTATCCGTATAGAGAGTCGTCTTCCGGTTCTTCAACACCACATTATAACGTGCTCTGGCCATCTGCTCATTACCATCGTAATAGGCATAGTCACTGAAGAGCGACAACGTGTCTCCCTGGTACATCTTCACGTGTCCGAAAGCCTCGAAAGAATTGCTTGCCTCATAGAAATAGGCACTGTCGCAATACAGTCTGGCACCCACATGAGTAAAATGAACCTTTCCGTTCAAAATTGTCGCATCGGGATTCTTATACTGGTCAAAATGCAGTACATCAGCGTGAACAAGGTAGACGCGCTTATCCTGAACGACAGCCCTTCGCGCCGGACGCTTCCTCACAGGTCCCTTCTTCTGAGCCCCTGCCGACAGAATCCCCACCAGTAGAGCTGCCACCATCAGTACGACAAAGGATTTCCTACTTTTCACTTGATCCAGCCTTCATATTCGAACTTACAGTCCTTATAGTTATCATTCAGATGGGTATAGACACTCTTTATCTTGTCCACCACCCACTGATGGATCCTCTCATTACGACGGTTTTCCAGAACCACGTCCTTCAACGCCTGGAAATCCTCGGTGACACTGGCACGATGGCCATCCACACGATTCTTCAGCTTAGCAATGACACACACGGTCTTACCCTTCTGGTTAATCATCTGAAACGCTTTCGAGATCTGTCCTACCTTCATGGTATCAACGACCTTTGCCACTTCTGGGGGAAGTTCCTGCATCTGGAAGCGCGAAGTCACACGATACTGTGTCTGCGACATATTCGACATCAGGCCCTTGTTGTTCCTCGTATCCTTGTCATCAGAAAGCAGAGACGCCGCATCCTCGAAAGTAAACTTTCCAGCATTGATATCTACAGCGATGGAGTCCAAACGCTGGAGAGCCTTCTCGATAGCCTCATCAGAAACTATCGGTTTCTTTAGGATATGACGCACATTCACCTTGTCACCTCGTTTCTCTACCAACTGAATGATATGAAAACCGAACTCCGACTCCACAATCTTCGAAATCTTCTTCGGATCCGTCAGATTAAAAGCCACCGTAGCAAAGGCCGGATCGAGCGTACCACGTCCTACCAGTCCCAGTTCACCACCACGACGGGCTGTCCCAGGATCCTCGGAATACAGACGGGCCAGCGTCTGGAAGGTTGACTCTCCCTTGTTCACACGCTCTGTATACTCACGCAATTCGTCTTTCACACGGTTGATCTCTTCCTCTTCTATGCGGGGGGTCTGACAGACAATCTGTACCTCTACTTCCGTAGGAACAAAGGGAAGGCTGTCCTGGGGTGTGTTGGCAAAGTACTTACGCACATCTGCCGGTGTGACAGCGATATCCTCCACGAGTTTCTGTTTCATCTTCTGAACCTTTGTACGATTCTTGAATTCGTCACGCAACTCATTGCGCATCTGGGTAATCGTCTGGTGCTTGTACTCCTCCAGACGCTCACGGTTACCGTCAACCATCTCCAACCAGGCTTGAATCTGCTGTTCTACTTCCTGAGCCACATCCGCATCGGTCACCTCAATACTGTCGATGTCGGCCTGATGCACAAACAGTTTCTGTACGGCTATCTGTTCTGGTATCGTACAATCAGGATCTCCTGCCCATTTCACACCTTCCATGGCAGCCTGCATACGCATACTCTCCACATCCGACTTCAGGATACTCTCGTCACCAACCACCCAGATCACCTCGTCAATCACACTGTGCAACGGGATGGCAGCAACTGAATCAGAATCCGACGACGCAGCCGAGACGGCCTGTCCCATCGGGGCAGAAGTGGCTATACCCATCAAAGGAATAGCCACGAACGCTGCCAAAATAAACTTTTTTGTTAGTCTCATTGATGCTTATTAACTGTTTTCAATATTTCCTGATTCACAGAATATTTATAACGACGGCGAAGGTCATATACCCAAGCCTTCTCCAACATATTCTGATAGTCTTCCGTTACCTGTCCGCGGACATCCGTATAGTCCTCCGGTCCCTTCTTCAACTTCTTGCCATAGACAGCATCGATAGGATAGTCTGCCAATTTCGCCGGTTTAGCCTTCGGACCTGGCGTAACCTTAAACACCAGACTGTCCACCACCCGATTGTCACCGGCTTTAAACAAGCCCTTCTCCACACGGATACGGATGACAGAATCGGGATTGAAGGTCTGACGCAGGGCTTCTGCCCACTGGTCAAACGGCAATTTCTTCACACAGTTCTTCACCGCTTTCACGTCGGCCTTGGTCTTCACGTGATAAGCCATACCCTTATAACGAGGTTCCGACCAAGCATAGTCTTTCTTGTGATCTTTGAAATATGCAGCCAGTCCAGCCTCATCCTTTGCAGCCTTCTCCCACACCTCTCGGTTGCTGACTTCATAGAGCAACAGACCGTCATGATATTCCTGAATGAGGTATTTCATCTCCGGATCAACCTCCGACAGCGAGTCGGCAGCCGTATTCATAACCATTTCTGGTGTCATGGCACCACCCGACTGTTCCACAATCTGCTTCACCTTCTGCTCGGCAATCTGATTACGGATGCCACGCTGTTCGATACCGCGGATAATCGTATTCCTCAACGAGTCAAACGGTTCAAGCTGTTTACGATCCTTCATCTGAATGATATGGAATCCGACCGGCGACAACACGGGCTTACTCATCTCTCCCTTCTGCAGGGCGTAGGCAGCATCCTCAAACTCCTTCAGCGTCTGGTTCGGTCCTATCCACGAGAGTTCTCCTCCATTCGAAGCCGACCCCCTGTCGTCAGAGACTTTCTTAGCCAGTTCTGCAAAGTCAGCACCACCCAAAAGAGCCTGATAAACGGAATCAATACGAATACGAGCCTTATCTTCCTCCTGCTGTGACGCATTCGAAGAGACCCTGATTAGAATATGAGCAGGAAGAATCAGTCCTTTCGTACCTATCGCCTCTTTGGTTCTGTCATAGATTTCACGGGCTTCATTCAACACATCGGCATCAGTCACCATCGCAGGACGGACCTGCTGGTCACGATACATCGCAAACTCCTGTTTAAACGATGTCAACGTATCCAGACGGGCATCCAAAGCTGCGGCGACCTTTAACTTATAGTTGATAAACAGATCAACATACTCCTCGACCGTCTTCTTGTCGATGACACCGTCGGCATTATTCTTATTATATGAATACTCAAACTCAGAACGGGGCACATCGACACCGTTTACTGTCATGATAACCGGATCATTCTTCTGCGCAACAGCTGCCACACTACTAAACAGCAGCGTCAAAAACATCAAATGCTTTTTCATTTGTCTTAACTTCATAACTCCTCAATCATTCGGGCGACTGTAATTCGGTGCCTCGCTGGTGATCGTGATATCATGCGGATGACTCTCATTCACACCGGCATTGGTGATACGAGTAAACTTGGCCTCATGAAGTTTCTCAATGGTAGCTGCACCACAGTATCCCATACCAGAACGCAGACCACCAACCATCTGATAAATCACCTCCTGAACCGTTCCCTTATAAGGTACACGTCCGGCAATACCCTCCGGCACCAGTTTCTTGGCTTCCTTCGTATCGCCCTGGAAATAACGGTCCTTGGAACCATGCTTCTGTTCCATGGCCTCTAGAGAACCCATGCCACGATAGCTCTTAAACTTACGACCATTATAGATGATCGTATCACCAGGACTCTCCTCGGTACCGGCTACCAGAGAACCGATCATCACACAGCTACCACCAGCAGCGAGGGCCTTGACGATATCTCCAGAATAACGCAGACCGCCATCGGCGATCAAAGGTACACCCGTTCCCTTCAAGGCACTGTAGACATCATAGACGGCACTCAGCTGGGGAACACCGACGCCAGCAACGACACGTGTCGTACAGATTGAACCAGGACCGATACCCACCTTCACGGCATCTGCGCCATTGTCTACCAACATCTTGGCAGCCTCACCTGTGGCAACATTACCGACGACGATATCTATATTAGGGAAGCACTTCTTGGCCTCTACCAGCTTCTCGATCACTGACTTCGAATGGCCGTGTGCCGTATCAATAACGATAGCGTCAGCACCGGCATCCACCAGGGCCTGCATACGATCCAATGTATCAATGGTCACACCGACACCAGCAGCCACACGCAAACGACCCTTATCGTCCTTACAAGCCATCGGCTTGTCTTTGGCCTTAGTGATGTCCTTATAGGTAATCAGACCTACCAGATGATTATCTTTATCGACCACAGGCAACTTCTCAATTTTGTTCTTCTGGAGAATCTCTGCAGCTGCCATCAGATCAGTCTGCTGATGCGTAGTTACCAAGTGATCCTTCGACATAATCTCGTCAACAGGACGGTCCAACTGACGCTCAAACCTCAAATCGCGGTTAGTGACGATACCCACCAGACGCTTGTCATCATCCACCACAGGAATACCACCGATATGATACTCGGCCATGATGTCGAGTGCTTGTGCTACGGTAGAACCCAACGGGATAGTCACAGGATCGTAAATCATACCATTCTCGGCACGTTTCACGATGGCCACCTGACGGGCCTGTTCCTCTATCGACATATTCTTATGAATCACACCAATACCACCTTCACGGGCAATGGCAATAGCCATCTGCGACTCCGTCACGGTATCCATGGCAGCAGTCACAAACGGAACATTCAACTCGATATTCCTTGAAAACTTTGTTTTCAACTCTACCGTCTTCGGCAGTACTTCCGAATAAGCCGGAATCAACAGGACGTCATCAAACGTCAGTCCGTCCATCACAATCTTGTCGTCAATAAATGAAGCCATAATATATTATTTTCAATTTCAATTCTATCATCTACTATAGTCTTTCAGCTACAGTCTAATTCGCCATTTCCGAGATAAACTTAATCCTAACAAGTCTGATCTCTTCCTCCGTATAATCACCGCCTAATTCGTCGACGGCCTCACTCAAACGGTCAGTCTCCGATTCAGCGAAGTAGTCGTAGATATCATCGATATGATCCTCGTCCATCTCCTCTTCAAGGAAATAGTCGATGTTCAGTTTGGTTCCGCTATACACGATAGCCTCAATCTCATCCAGCAGCTCATCGAAGTCAATACCCTGGGCATTGGCAATATCGTCGAGGGCGACCTGACGGTCAATGCTCTGAATGATCTTCACTTTTAACATCGATTTCTTAGCGACAGTACGCACCCGCAGGTCAACCTGACGCTCTATCTCGTTCTCCTCGCAGTATTTCTTAATCAGGTCTGTGAACTCCTTGGCGTATGGTTGTTTCACCTTACCTTCGCCCACACCCTGAATGTTCTTCAACTCCTCGAGAGTAATAGGATAATCCGTAGCCATCTGGTCGATACTCACATCTTGGAAGATGACATACGGTGGACGTTCCATCCGTTTCGCCACCTTTTTCCTGAGGTCTCGCAGCATCCCGCTCAGCACTGGATCCAAAGCCACCAAACCACCCTCGGGCTCCATACCACCTCCCTCATCGTCACTGAACTCCGCATCCTTCACGATCATAAATGACTTCGGCGATTTCAAGAACTTCTTACCTGCCGAGGTAACCTTCAGCAGACCGTAGTTCTCCACATCTTTTTTCAGATAGCCAGCAATCAGAGCCTGACGGATCACAGGATTCCATACCTTCTCATCGTCATCAGCACCAGCACCAAAATCCTCAAACTCGTCATGCTTATGGGCGATAATCTCATCCGTTTCCTTACCCGTCACAAAGTCGATCACATAGTCGCTCCGGAAATTTTCCTTGATGGCCATAATTGCCTTCAGTACAGTAGCCAACTGCTCTTTAGCCTCTATCTTCTCCTTCGGATGCAAACAGTTGTCACAGTTGCCACAGTTATCCTTCTCATAAGTCTCACCGAAATAATGCAACAGCATCTTCCTTCGACAGACACTTGTCTCAGCGTATGCAGCCGTTTCAACCAGCAGTTGTCGTCCAATATCTTGCTCGGCAACAGGTTTGCCTTCCATGAATTTCTCCAGTTTATCCAGATCCTTACTCGAATAGAAGGCCAGACAGATACCCTCGCCCCCATCACGACCGGCACGACCCGTCTCCTGATAATAGCCTTCCAACGACTTCGGGATATCATAATGGATCACAAACCTCACATCCGGTTTGTCAATACCCATACCGAAAGCTATCGTAGCCACTATCACGTCGATATCCTCCATCAGGAAGGCATCCTGCGTCTGCGTCCTCGTGGCCGAATCCAGACCTGCATGATAAGCCTGAGCTTTGATGTCGTTGGCTCTCAGAATTGCCGCCAACTCCTCCACCTTCTTTCGTGACAGACAATAAATGATACCACTCTTTCCTGGGTGCTGTTTGATAAACCGGATAATATCCTTATCCACATCCTTTGTTTTGGGACGCACCTCATAATAGAGGTTGGGACGGTTGAACGAACTCTTGAACTCAGTCGCATCAATGATACCCAAATTCTTTTTGATATCACTCCGCACCTTATCCGTTGCGGTAGCTGTCAAGGCGATAATCGGTGCCGCACCGATCTCGTTCACAATAGGACGAATCCTACGGTATTCTGGACGAAAGTCATGACCCCATTCCGAGATACAATGGGCTTCATCAACGGCGTAGAAAGAAATTTTCACCGACTTCAGGAACTCCACATTTTCCTCCTTCGTCAGGGATTCCGGTGCCACATAGAGCAACTTCGTATGTCCAGCCATGATGTCGGCCTTCACCTGATCTATCGCTGCCTTGTTCAACGACGAGTTCAGATAATGCGCCGTACCCTCGTGCTCACTCAACTGAGTGATGAAGTCCACCTGGTTCTTCATCAATGCAATCAGCGGTGATATCACGATGGCCGTACCTTCCATCAAAAGTGAAGGCAACTGGTAACACAACGACTTTCCGCCTCCCGTCGGCATCAGTACAAACGTATCCTTACCATCCAGCAGGTTCCTGATGATTTTCTCCTGATCTCCCTTAAATTTATCAAATCCAAAGTACTTCTTCAGTGCCGCTGTCAGATTGATATTCTCTGTCATCTTCCTCCTCCTTATATTTGTCTAAATATCTATTTGTCTACGCTGCTAAATTCGACTTCTCCAATTGTCTCTTCGCATAGTCTGCCGTCACTTCAAACTTTCTTACTTTTCCAGACGGCACATCAAACATAGCATCCATCATGATACTCTCCACAATAGAACGCAGTCCACGGGCACCCAACTTATACTCCATGGCTTTGTCGACAATCACCTGTAGGGCCTCAGGCGTGAAAGTCAAATCGATACCATCCATCTTAAACAGCTTTACATACTGTCTTACAATCGAATTCTTAGGTTCCGTCAGAATACGCTCTAAGGCCTCACGGTCCAAAGGATTCAGGTAGGTCAACACCGGCAGACGACCTATCAGCTCTGGGATGAGTCCGTAGGATTTCAGATCCTGAGGCAATATATATTGCATCATATTTTCTTTATCAATTTTAGCGACATTCTGCACGGAGTTATAACCCACCACATGGGTATTCAACCGCTGGGCAATCTTACGCTCAATACCATCGAAGGCACCACCACAGATAAAGAGAATATTACGGGTGTCAACCTGAATATACTCCTGATCCGGATGTTTACGTCCACCCTTCGGCGGCACATTCACATCCGTACCTTCCAACAGTTTCAGCAGACCCTGCTGGACACCTTCACCACTCACATCACGAGTAATTGAGGCATTGTCTGACTTTCGGGCCAATTTATCAATTTCATCGATAAACACGATACCACGCTCTGCGGCCTCCTTTTTATAATCAGCCACCTGCAGCAGTCTCGTCAAGATACTCTCCACGTCCTCGCCCACATAACCGGCTTCAGTAAACACCGTAGCGTCGACAATCGTAAACGGCACGTCGAGCATGCGAGCTATCGTTCTGGCCATCAACGTCTTTCCTGTTCCAGTAGAGCCAACCATGATGATGTTACTCTTCTCGATTTCCACATCGTCTTTATCATCGGTCTGCTGTAGACGCTTGTAGTGATTGTACACAGCTACAGACAGAAAGCGCTTTGCCTGATCCTGTCCAATCACATACTGATCCAGATACTCCTTAATTTCGTGGGGTTTAGGCACTTTCTTAGCCTTGAACTTCTGACGGGCATCCTGTTTTTCTGTCTTCAGCCAGTCCTGCTCCTGAAGAATATGATACGCCTGTTGCGTACAGTCTTCACAGATATAGCCATTGAGTCCTGTGATCAACAGCTTAACTTCTTTATCCGTCCTTCCGCAGAAACTACATGCTTTCTTCACCATCGATTTATCATTTATCCTTTCTACTCAGCACGTTATCAATCATCCCATACGCCTTGGCCTCCTCAGCCGTCATCCAGTAGTTGCGGTCAGAGTCAGCATAGACCTTCTCGTATGGTGTATGAGAATGTTCAGAGATGATGGTATAAAGTTCCTTCTTGAACTTCAAGATCTCCTTCGCTTCAATCTCGATGTCCGAAGCCTGACCTTGTACACCGCCCAGAGGCTGGTGAATCATCACCCGACTGTGTGGCAGAGCAGAACGTTTACCCTCCTGTCCAGCCACCAACAGCACAGCACCCATCGAGGCTGCCATACCGGTACAGATTGTAGCGACGTCGCTGGAGATAAACTGCATCGTATCATAGATGCCGAGACCAGCCGTCACGCTACCGCCAGGTGAGTTGATATAGATGGAGATATCCTTACCCGAGTCCACCGAGTCCAGATACAACAACTGAGCCTGCAGCGTGTTGGCCGTATAGTCATCAATCTGAGTACCCAAAAAGATGATGCGGTCCATCATCAGGCGTGAAAAAACATCCATCTGCGTCACATTCAACTGACGCTCCTCCAAAATATACGGATTCAAATACTGGGCCTGAGCCTTCATCACATCGTCCAGAGCCAGACCGTCCAGTCCTAAATGCTTCGTAGCATATTTCCTAAAATCGTCCTTTATCATTATCATTTCTCTTTAATAAAAAGCTTATCGACTTTTTTATATCTCGTGATTGGGACACAAAGATAATAAAAAAGTCGATAATACTCAAAAAAATGGAGTTATTTTTTCGTAAAAAAACTTATTTTCCCTCCATCAGCTTATTAAACTCATCCAAAGTGACTGATTTTTCATTCAGTTTCACTACAGTTTTGAGTGTCTCTGTCAACTTCAGATCGACGGCACGGTCAACGAAATTATCGATATTCTCACGCTTTTTCAACTGCTCAGCAGCATAGTTCTCCAGTACATCATCGGGAACGTTGCTCATACCGTACTGAGCGAACTGGGCGCGGATAGCTTCCTTAGCCACATTCTTGATGTCAGCCTCCTCGACCTTAATTTCATGGGCCGTCACAATCTTTTCCTTGATAAGATGCCACTTCAACTCCTGGATGCTTCCTTCGAAGTTTTTCTCGACAAACTCAGCACCCTTATCCTGGTTGTTCTGCAGCATGACACGCTTCAGCAGAGCCTCGGGGAACTCCAGCTTACCCACCTTCTTTTCCAGATGAGCGCGGACATCCAACATAAACTTATAGTCGCTGCTACCTGCGAACTGGGCCTTCAGCTGCTCAGCGATCTTTTCACGGAATGCCTTCTCGTCACTTACAGCACCTTCACCAAACACCTTGTCGAAGAGAGCCTGATTGACCTCTGCAGGCTGGTAATGACGGATCTCAGTAATCTGGAAACTGAAGTCTGAATCCAGATCCTTCACAAGTTCCTTGTCGACCTTCAGCAGGGCTGCCACCTCTGCATCGTTGTCAGGATAAGCTTTCTTGGGGTTAAAGGTGATGATATCACCAGCCTTGGCACCATCGAAGAGTTTCTTCTGAGACTCTTCCTTGATATAGGCCGGCATAATCATACCACTCTCTGTGGTGATACCACCCTCTATGGTGTTACCTTTCTTGTCGAGCTGACGCAGGTCACCTGTCAGGGTATCATTGCCACTGAACACCTCAGCCTTGACGAACTCACCTGCCTGAGAGGCATACATCTGCACCTGCTGATCAATGAGTTTGTCGTCAACGGTGATGGTATAATAGTCAACCTTATCTCTGCCCGTCAGGCTCACCTCAAACTCAGGAGCTACGGCGATGTCAAAGACAAAAGTAAGGTCAGCGTCCTTCTCGAAATCCTGAGGAATCTGCTTCTCTGTATTGGGCAGAGGCTCACCCAGCATCTGGATCTTGTTCTCACGGATATACTCATAGAGCTTCTCGCCCAGCAACTTGTTGACCTCGTCAACCTTCACTGCTGTGCCATATTGTCTCTTAATCAGTCCCATAGGAACCTGTCCTGGACGGAAACCAGGCACCTGTGCTTTCTTACGATAGTCCTTCAATGTCTTCTCTACCTTCTCCTGGTAGTCTGCCTGCTCAATGGTCATCGTCAACAGACCATTGATTTTATCGGCGCAATCAAACGAAATTTTCATCTTTTTCTTATACCTTATTATTATACGTGCGATTTTTGGGGTGCAAAAGTACAACAAAAAAGTGAGAAAAGAAGAGCGGAAAGCAAGAATTTGCTTCCACTTGTGATTTTTTAACGTTTGAGTTTGGAGTTAACTCCTTTTATCTCAGCTCTCTTCTTCCTCTCTGACCTCCCGATTTCCTTCTATCTTCTGAAAGTCCTTCTTTCTGAGCTCAAACGACTCCGTGAGGTATTTCTGGCGAACAATCTCGTTGGCGGCAAGTTCCTCAGGAGTACCCTGGAACAGGATACGGCCTTCAAACAACAGGTAGGCACGATCAGTGATAGCCAGTGTCTCATCGACGTTATGGTCGGTAATGAGGATGCCGATGTTGAGATACTTCAGCTTATACACAATCTGCTGGATATCCTCCACTGCAATGGGGTCGACACCAGCAAAGGGCTCGTCGAGCATAACAAACTTCGGTTTGATAGCCAGGCAACGTGCAATCTCCGTCCTGCGTCGCTCACCTCCCGAGAGACGGTCACCGGTATTCTTACGCACCTTCTCCAGACGGAACTCCTTGATCAGCGTCTCAAGCATCTCCAACTGGGAATCACGGGGCTGACCCGTCATCTCCAGGACTGAGAGGATATTGTCTTCGACAGTCATCTTACGGAAAACGGAAGCCTCCTGTGCCAGATAGCCGATACCGGCACGGGCACGCTTATACACCGGATAGTTCGTCACCTCCTCGTCTCCAAGGTAGATATGTCCGCCATTAGGTACGACCAAACCCGTTGTCATATAGAACGAGGTGGTTTTACCGGCACCGTTAGGCCCCAGCAGTCCGACGATCTCACCTTGTTTTACATCAAAGCTCACATCGTTGACCACCGTACGTTTACCGTAACGTTTAACCAGACCTTCCGTACGCAGTACTATGCTTTCTTCCGCCATTGTCGTATTCTATTTGTTGATATGTAATCCATTGTCTATCACCATCCTACGCATATCTTTCAACAAGTCGCTGGCGAAGATGAAGTCCGTCAGCCGTTCGTTGGTGGAACCCATAATCTGACTGCTCACACCTTGCCATTCCTTGCTGCCTTCATAGATAAAGATGATATTCTCGCCAATACCCATCACAGAGTTCATGTCGTGGGTATTGATGATGGTGGTCATATTAAATTCCTTAGTGATACTCTGCAACAGGTCATCGATGACAAGTGAGGTTTTCGGATCAAGACCTGAGTTCGGCTCGTCACAGAAGAGGTATTTCGGATTCAGGGCAATGGCACGGGCAATAGCCACACGTTTCTGCATACCACCTGAGATCTCACCAGGAAACTTCTCCTCTGCCCCATGAAGATTCACGCGATCCAGACAATCCATCGCCCGTTTGGTACGTTCTCTCAACGTCATCGCCGAGAACATATCCAAGGGGAACATCACGTTCTCCAGCACCGTCAACGAGTCGAAGAGGGCCGCACTCTGGAAGATCATACCCATCTCACGACGCATCATCACCTTCTCTGTCTTGGACATATGGACAAAGTCACGACCGTCGTAAAGCACCTGTCCGCTGGTGGGATCCAACAGTCCCACGAGGTTTTTCATCAGCACCGTCTTACCGGATCCGCTCTGGCCGATAATCAGATTCGTCTTACCGTCCTCGAACACCGTACTGATGTCCTTCAGCACTTCCTTGCCCTCAAAGCTCTTAAATAAGTTCCTAACCTCTATCATGACAACAACTGCGTTAAGAACACATCACTGAACAAGATCAGCACACTCGAGGTTACGACGGCATCGGTAGAGGCCTTACCCACATTCACGGAACCACCTTCGACGGTATAGCCGCAGAAAGAGGGCACACTGGAGATGATGAACGCGAAGAACTGGCTCTTGATGATCGACATCCACATGAACCAGGGCTTGAAATCATGCTGTAAGCCCAACGTCAGGTCATCTGGCGGCAACACATGTCCGATATAGGCCGTTGCGTAAGCACCCAGGATACCTGTGGCAGAAGAGAATACCACCAGACAAGGCATGATGGTCAACATACCCATAATCTTCGGCAGAATGAGATACGAGGCCGAGTTTACACCCATAATCTCCAGAGCATCAATCTGTTGCGTCACACGCATCGTACCTAGCTCAGAGGCGATATTCGAGCCCACCTTTCCCGCCAGGATCAGACACATGATAGAACTGGAGAACTCCAGCAACAGGATTTCTCGGGTAGTATAGCCCGACACCCATCGCGGCATCCAGGGACTCTGGATATTCAGCTTCATCTGGATACAAATCACAGCGCCGATGAAGAAAGATATCAGCAGCACGATGCCGATGGAATTAACACCCAACTGGGCCATCTCCTTCACATACTGCTTCAGGAACATCCTCATCCGTTCTGGACGCGAAAAAGTACGACCCATCAGCATGATGTATCGTCCAAAGATAGTCAGATATTTCGTTATCAACATCGCGCTCCCTATTTAAAAGTGGTGCAAAGGTAAGCAATAATTTCGAAATAAACGGCATTTCCACTAAGTTTTTTTTGAGTTTTTCACCATATCTTTTGCTTAATTTAAAAAAAATGTGTATTTTTGCAGCCAAATAGTACGCGCGCAACGCATGAGCCCAAACCGAATTATAGTATTCCTGGCTTGTCTGATGACCTCCGCCTTACTCTACGCAGACCCTGTGGAGAGTTATGTGGATTCCATCAAAATCTACAGAGAAAACCTATCCAGTAATGTCGGCGAGAAGCGCATCAATCTTTATGGAAAAATATTCCGGTTCAGCCAGGAAACAGAAGACTTCAATTTGCAATGGGAATGCCTCTATGATTATCTGAACGAGGCACACCTTCAAGGCAATCTGGAGCATGAAGTCAACGCCCGTACTGAAAGAATCGTTCTCTTCTACAACAATGACCTCAACGATTCCGTTTTCCATTACGCACCCATCGACCTTAAGTTCCTGCGTGAGCACGGCGAGTGGAACATGCTCTACGAGGTCTGGGGACTATTGGTGAACACCTATGTCTATGACGGTTCTACAACGATGGGATTGCAAGAAGCGGAAAAGATGTACGAAGACGCAAAAGCGCGTGACCATAAGCTTGGTTTGGGTCTGGCTTATTATGCGATGGGGAATGCCTTCAACACCATGAACAACATGGAGAATGCCGCAAAATGCTACCAGAAAGGCATCAACCTACTGATGCAGTTAAGCCCCAAGCCTATACAACTCAGCGAACTATTCTCCTCACAATGTGATGTCTACGAAAAACTGGGCGACTATGATCGAATGAACCGTCTGACCATCCAGTGGAGAGAGTACATCGATCGCATGATCGATGACAATAAGATGTCCCAAGACGACCCAGGAATCATGCCGATATGGGCCTATTACTATATTGGCTGTGCCCAAGCAAACATGGGACTTGGAAATCTTGACAGAGCAGCATCTCTGCTCATCAAGGCACGAGAGAACATTCCTTCAGAAGACTTTAACAATTATCGTCTTTGGCTGTATTACAAAGCCAAGCTTTCCTGCCTGAACGAAAACTATGACGAGGCGCTCATGTTCAGTAAGCAGCAGATGCTGCTCTTCGACGGCACCTCCGAGCCTGAGGACTTAATTCGTGCCATGCAGCAGCAGGCCCTTATCCAGACCAAGTTGGGCAACCACAAAGAAGCCTCTGAGCTTTACAACCGGATGTATAACATCACCGACTCCGTCAATGGTTTCGAGATGAAGAAGCAGTTGGCGGAGATGAACACGATGCTCCATGTGGATGAGATCAAGATGAAGCAAGCCGAACAACAGAAGCTGGGCATCATCATCATCGCCACCATTATCGTGCTCTCGCTGGCCATCTTCCTCTATTTCCGCATCCGCTCTGCCAGAAGGCTGAAAAAAGCCCATATACAACTGGAGGATGCCCACGACAAGCTGTTGACAGCCTACGACCAGTTGGAAGAGACGACGACAGCCAAGGAGCGTATCGAGAGTGAATTACGTATTGCCCGCGACATCCAGATGGGTATGGTGCCGCAGGTCTTCCCGCCGTTCCCAGAACGGACGGATATCGACCTCTTTGCCTCCATGAAACCCGCCAAGGCCGTAGGCGGCGACCTCTACGACTTCATCCTCCTCGACGAGCATCTCTACTTCTGTCTGGGCGACGTCTCCGGCAAGGGTGTGCCTGCTTCACTCTTCATGGCTCAGGCCACACGACTCTTCCGTGCACTTGCCAAGCAGCAGATGATGCCGGCAGAGATCGCGACACGTATGAACAACGAACTGGCAGAGAACAACGAGAACGGTATGTTCGTGACGATGTTCCTCGCCAAAGCCGACCTCGTCAGCGGTCATATGGATTTCTGTAACGCAGGTCACAACCCACCTGTCATCAAGGACAGCGAAAACGAGGCCCGCTTCATCGAGATGACCCCCAATGCCCCTCTGGGCCTATGGCCAGAGCTCGACTACGAGGGCGAGAGCATCGATGATATCAGCGGCAAGCCATTCTTCGTCTATAGCGACGGCCTCAACGAGGCCATGAACCCTGAGGAGGAGGAGTTTGGCGACGACCATCTGCTGGAGGTCCTCCAGAACCTGACGTTCGAGAATGCCGAAGCCACCATCAGCCTGATGAAGGAAGAGGTGGCCAAGCATGTACGCGATGCAGAGCAGAGCGATGACCTCACAATGCTCTGTCTGAAGATCGAGGGCAACCTCCAAACAACAACTCAAGATGATAAACTAAATCCCTAAGAATATGAAGAAGGAAATCTGTATCAAAAATCAAATCAGCGAACTGGAGCGTGTCAACCAGTTCGTCGAGGAGATTGGCGAGGAACTGGGGCTGGACATGGAACTCCAGATGAACCTGAACCTAGTGATGGAAGAGATGGTTACAAACGTCATCTTCTACGCTTACCCTGAAGGCAAGATCGCAGATATCGAGCTGATTGCCGAAAGCGACGGAAAGGAGCTGACCTTCGTGCTCAGCGACCAAGGTATGGCTTTCGACCCCACGGCGAAGGAAGACACGGACCTCGACGTGAATCCCGCAGAGCGGGAACTCGGCGGTATGGGCATCTACATCGTCAAGAACATCATGAACCAGGTGTCCTACCAGCGGTTGGATGGCAAGAATCTGCTGACAATGAAAAAAACAATCACAGAAGATTGAACATTAAACATTGAAAATTGACTATTAACATTAAAAATAAGTATTATGACAAAGATTATCAAAGAAGGTGGCAAGACCATCATCCAGACCGGTGCCCGTATCGACACCATGAATGCAAACCAGTTTGAAGAGGACATCAAGCCTGCTCTCCAGGACGGCGGAGTAGACCTGGAACTCGACTGCACGGAACTAACCTATATGGCCAGCTCAGGTCTTCGTATTATCCAGAAGACGATGCGTACAGTGATGCAACTCAAGGGACAGTTCAAGATTACGAACGTCAGCCCTGAAATCTACAAAGTGCTGGCTATGACCGGCTTTACCAAGTTCATGAAGGTGGAAATGCGTAAAGACAAATAAGCCATGATCGGATATATCATCTTAGTGCTGGTGGCTATCGTACTCGCCTTCGCACTCTATTTCCAGAATAAGTCGGCCAAGCAGCAGACCGAAAAAGGCGAACAGCTGCTGAAAGACTACCAGAAACGTGTCGACGAGATGGAAAAGCTCCTCTCTGACTATCGTTCGCTGGAACAGAACTTCGATAACGTGGGACAAGGTTACGAGCAGGCTCTTCTGGCCTTCGACAAGATGGAGGAGGAGAAGCAGAAGATGCAGAACATCGTTGACACCCTGCGTAAGCAGAACGAGGATCTGCAACAGAGCAGTTCACAGATCAGCGGTTCTGCCCTGCAGAAGAAACAGATCATCGAGAAGGCCGCTTTGGAGGCCAAGAAACAGATTGTGACGGATCCCACCTCAGCGCTGCGTCAGCTGAACACCATCCTCAATGCCAACGACTTGAATATGGAGACAGCTCTCGAGGCTGACGACAATGTTACCATTGGCGACATCATCAACAAGGCTGTCCTCGAGTCTGGCATCAGTCAGGCCAACTACCTCACTTTCACCACTGAGGCTGGCGAAGACCTCAAGTCGATGATGATCCTCACCAACGAGGATACGCTGGTACGTGCCCTTGGTGCCGTACTCGACAATGCAGGAAAGTTCACGACAGAAGGTAGCGTAAAACTGTTTGTTCGCGAGGAGGGATCACAGATCAAGTTCATCGTCGAGGATACCGGTTCTGGTATTCCTGCCGAGGATGCAGAGAAGGTCTTCGAGCCGTTCACAAAGCTCAACAGCTTCTTCGACGGCGCTGGCATCGGTCTTGCTGCCGCCCGCAGCATCGCCCGTCGCCTCAACGGTGACCTTACGCTTGATCCGGAATATACCACAGGTGCAAGATTTATCCTGTCTGTTCCAGAGTAAGCCTAACAGATTTCCAAATAAAACGGTCATTTCTCGATGAAATGGCCGTTTTTTTAATTCCCAAGGTTCCGATCGAGAATAGAATCCTGCCAAAAGGAGTGTCTATGTGATACTAAAATAATTTCTTAGAGAAAAAGTATAAAAAATAAGTGTTTACCATCATATTATCATTTATCTTATTGTAAGTCTGAGTATTAACCTATGAAAGCATAGCCGCTAAACCTTCATATTACCGTCATTAAACCTTCACTTTACCGCCTGTAAACCCATTCAATCATGTTTAATTACTGGTTTCTTGCTCATTTTCAATAAGTTCCATAATAGTAAACATAATGGGAACTATCAGTTTCTCCTTAGGAAACTATTAGTTCCCAAGTTAGAAACTGATAGTTCCCCTTTGCGTTACAAGTGGAAACTATTATCTCGGCAAGTGGCAAGACAAGCAGAGAAAACAAGGTTCCCATAAAAATCCATCCCTAAAATATTTGCTTATCTCGATTTATTTTTGTATCTTTGCCGCCGAATTGCATTATATGCAATATCATAACAGAAAACGGAAAGAAATAACAATTTAAAACAATAAACCATTATGAGAATTTCATTACTCAACCACCAACCAGAGCTGAAGTCCTGCAAAACGCAGAATACCACACAGCTGAAAGCTATGACAAGAATCATCATGGCAATGATTGCTATGCTACTCATTCCACAAGTTTCGTGGGCGCAAACCGAATACAATGTTTTCATCGGGCAATATAAAGGCGACAGTTTCCCAAGGACGACACCTGTAGGTACAACTATCAACAGTAACAATGCCTCAGACGTTAAACACGACAGTATCCAGGGAAAAGTCAGTTTCGACATTGCAACCCGCACACTGACCCTGGAAAATGTCACGATCAAAGGCTGTATCTACAGCTATGGCGATTTGACCATCGACCTTAAGGGCTCAAATATCATTATTGCTCCTGACACCAGTGCAATCGTAAATGATTTTGCCACCGCTGCAGCTGCACAGAATCTGACCTTCAAATCCTCTGACGGCACAGGCAATTTGATTATAACAAGCCATGGAAATCCCTGCGTAAGGGGCTTTAACATTAATTATGGCACAGGTGTTTCGCTTCTACAAGGAAGTGTGGATTACCTTAGTCTGGCTGCCGCTGTTGGAACACAGATGTTTAGCGGAGGTGACGGATCGACAAATTCGCCCTACCTCATCAGTAGCCAGGCAGACTTAAAAAGCCTCGCAAGATATGTCAATTCAGGTTTGCTAACCACTGCCGGCAAAAATTTTAAGCTTACCCAAGATATTAACGGCAGTAAACTAACTAGTTTCGAGCCTATTGGCTATCCTACCAAAGATTACCCATACGCTCCGAATTTCGAAGGAACATTTGACGGAGGAGGCAAGAAAATCTATAATATAACATATAATACGGATGTCATTACTTCCACGAACCAAAACCCCAATGGCATTGCCTTGTTCGGCACCTGCCAAGGAGCGGTGGTTAAAAGACTGACACTTGAAAATTGTAAACTTGGAGGAGGTTACTGTAACGGAGCTATTGCGGAATTCTTTGACGGGACCTTGGAGGACTGTACCATTTCATCTTGTACGATAGAGAGTAATGGACGGAACGGCGGTCTTGCAGGATATGTTTGGACTAGCTCAATTATAAAGAACTGTTCTGTTATCAACTGTACAATTAAAGATGGGGGGGCGATGGGTGGCATCGCAGGATTTACAGAAGCTAACGTATCTATACAAAATTGTACCGTCGACGGTGGAACTATCACCACAACTAGTGGTGGAGAATTCGGCGGAATCGCAGCAAATGGCGACGCCGACATCAGCAACTGTATTGTTAAGGGCATAAATATCACATGTGGTGATGGTTCGAATGCTGCTGCCATAATTCCTTATGCAAACGGCGGAACATTAGTAGGCAATTACTACTATGCTGACGTAACAGTAACAATAGGAGGCACCACTCTTTCTGGCTACACCCAACGTGGTACTAAAACCTATGACAACAATCAGAATTTAGTCCATAGTGACATCTTTGTCGATGATGGTATTGTGCTTTATACCAAGCAATTGACATTCTCCCATGGTGGATACAGCAACGTCGTTGCCGACGCCTACTACAAACAAAGTAGTACTAATCTTGTTTCTGTCGCTCCTGGACAGCCTGTACAGCTGACGGTAACCCCATTGGGGACTCATCTGCCGAAGGATGCCACTGTGACTTATACACCCACAGGTGGGGCTGAGCAGACCATCAAGCCCACAAAGGCGGCAAATTCCTATGTCTATACCTTTACGATGCCTGATGCTAATGCAACGTTTACATTGGATTATGCAATAGATCTGGGACACGCCTCTTTAACCTGTCTGTATAACAACACCGCAAATTACTCAACAGACTTTACGGCTTTGGCAGTCGTTCTTCCTACCACCATCACTATGGATGACGGGAAGACGGTAACGCCTCTGACCCAAGGTACGAACTATACCATCGAAGGCTATAAGGATTGGCAGAAGCAGGCGCTTAACAGCACACCTGTTAATGCTGGTACCTATTATGTAACGATTAAGGGAAAGGGAAATTATACAGGCACAACCGATATTCAATTCACAATCAATAGAATTGACCTCAACAATGTAACGGTTACAGCCATCAGCAACCAGACTTACACAGGCTCTTACATAGAACCTGCAATAACGGCTACCCTGAATGGCGTCGTCATCAACGCCAACGAATACGGCGTTGCCTATACGAATAACAAAAATGTCTCCACAGCCAATGCCCCAGCCACCGTCACATTGTCGGCTAATGGCTACAGTTTCACGGGTGGTTCAACCAAGACGGCCACTTTCAAAATTGTTGCCAAAGCACTGACAGCGGAGATGGTGACACTCTCAGCTACAACGTTTAGCTATAACGGCAGTGTCCAGAAGCCGACCGTTACCGTTAAGGACGGAAACACGGCACTCACAGAAAATACGGACTACACACTCACCAATGCTGGAGGTACGGCCGCCGGCACATACAATGTCATCGTTGCAGGTAAGGGCAACTACTCTGGTTCCATCACCAAGCAGTTTACCATCTCAGCCAATACAGGAGCACTGACCGTCACGCCGGCCACCACCAGCTATACCTACGACGGAACGGAGAAGAAACCTGCCGTCACAGTCAAGTCGGGTACTGCAACGCTAACGGAGAATACAGACTATACCGTTGCTTACACTAACAACATCAATGCTGGTACAGCTACCATCACCGTTACAGGTAAAGGCAACTATGTAGGAGCAACAGGTACGGCCACCTTCACCATCACCGCTAAGGCGCTGACTGACGCGATGGTGACACTCTCGGCTACGACGTTCAGCTATAACGGCAGTCTGCAGAAGCCGACCGTTACCGTTAAGGACGGAAACACGGCACTCACAGAAAATACGGACTACACACTCACCAATGCCGGAGGTACGGCCGCCGGCACATACAATGTCATCGTTGCAGGTAAGGGCAACTACTCTGGTTCCATCACCAAGCAGTTCACCATCTCAGCCAATACAGGAGCACTGACTGTCACGCCGGCCACCACCAGCTATACCTACGACGGAACGGAGAAGAAACCTGCCGTCACAGTCAAGTCGGGTACTGCAACGCTAACAGAGAATACAGACTATACCGTTGCTTACACTAACAACATCAATGCTGGTACAGCTACCATCACCGTTACAGGTAAAGGTAACTATATAGGAGCAACAGGTACGGCCACCTTCACCATCAACAAGGCCGCTGGTTCTATCAGCTATGCAGCAACAACCATCAATAAGACCTTCGGCGATGCAGTCTTTACGAATCCTCTGACCAAGACTGGTGACGGTGCTGTGACTTATTCATCATCCAATACAGCCATCG
>JAEENF010000102.1 GCA_016283605.1 Prevotella sp. | reverse complement strand
TGGTCAGAACCTGGTGGATGCCGCCTATATCGCCGAGTCGTTCCTCCGTGCTTGGGATACCCTGTGGAAACCGCTCGACGATGTCACCAAACAGCGTTATATCCATGAGTTTCAGGGCATGCGGAAGATAGACCCGCCTTACACCAATTGGTTTCTCTTCTCCTCTACAATCGAGAGCTTTCTTGCCAAGGCAGGTGCCCAGTTCGATGAGTTCCGTGTAAACATGGCTTGTCGCAAGGTCGAGGAGTGGTACGTTGGTGACGGTTGGTATGCCGATGGTCCCGTCTTCGCCTTCGACTATTACAGCAGCTACGTTTTCCACGCGATGTATCTGGAGACCCTCCAGGCGATGGTGGATTCGAAGTATAACTCGCGTCTCGACTATCAGAAATATTACGACCGTGCCTTGAAGCGGGCCCAGAAGTTCGCCATCATCCTCGAACGTTTCATCTCGCCCGAGGGAACCTTCCCGGTTATCGGACGCTCCACACCCTATCGTATGGCAGCCATGCAGCCTCTCGCCCTCATGGCCTGGTATGAGAAACTGCCTGCTGATCTCAGCAACGGACAAGTGCGTGCTGCATTGACAAAAGTGATGCATCGTATGTTCGACCAGCAGGAAAATTTCAACGATGCCGGCTATCTGACCATCGGTTTCTGCGGTTCCCAGCCAGAGACGGCCGATTGGTACACCAACAACGGTTCACTCTATATGACCTCGCTGGCCTTCATGCCCCTCGGCCTGCCGGCCTCACATCCTTTCTGGACAGACGCGCCGCAGCCTTGGACACAGGTGAAGGCCTGGGGCGGACAGCCCTTCCCCAAAGACCATCGCTGGGCCGATACAATCCAGACAAAAGACAAATGGTAAACATTTGCCATAAAATAGGGTAGGAAAGTCAAAAAATGCAGCCGATTGTCGGAATCTCCTGCTATCTTTGCACCCAGAAACAAACTACTAAGATGAAGAGATTATTATTTATAACCCTGGTATTTCTGTGTTGTGACCATGCGCTCAATGCCCAGACTGTTCTGGCCAAGGCCGATAAGCCACAGTCTTTCAAAGGTCTCATGCGTGAGACTTCACCAACATTCTTTCAGTCAAAAGAGGCTAGTCGGATTGGCGACCAAATCCTGTTGTATCAAAGGGTTACCGGCGGCTGGCCAAAGAACATCGACATGGCAAAGCCGCTATCCGATGAAGAACGGACTCAAGTGATGAGGGATAAGCAGAAGCGCGATGACTCCACCACCGATAATGGCGCTACGAACATGCAACTGACCTACCTGGCCCGTCTGTATCAGGCTACAGGACAACAGCGCTATAGAGATGCTTTCCGCAGCGGTATTGACTACCTGCTCTGTGGACAGTATGACAACGGTGGATGGCCACAGTTCTGGCCGAATCCGCAAGGTTATCAGGTTCATATCACCTATAATGACGATGCTATGGTGAATACGATGAATATGCTCAGAGAGGTGGCTGAGCAGCGCAAACCCTATCAGGGCGACATCACCGATAAGCAACAGCGTCAACGGGCTAAGGCGGCCTTCGACAAAGGTGTAGATTGCATACTGGCAACGCAGATTATTACAGACGATCAGCCGACAGTCTGGTGTCAGCAACATGATAAAGACACCTATCAACCTGCCCAGGCAAGAGCCTACGAACTACCCTCCTATTGTTCGGCAGAGAGCGCCACAATCCTCCATCTGCTGATGAGTCTACCTAATCCAGATGAGCGAGTGAAGAAAGCTATCCACTATGCCATGCGCTGGTTCGACAAATACAAGCTGACAGGCTTACGTCTCTGCAGGTCGGGCGCTTGGAACAGTCCTGATCGTGATACATGGTTAGAAGAATACCCCACAGCACAACCCTTATGGGCGCGCTACTATGACTTGGAAAGGTGCGAGCCCTTTGTTTGTGACCGTGATGGTGTACCACGTCGTCGCTTGGATCAGATAGGGAGTGAGCGACGCAACGGTTACGCATGGTATTCTGACAACCCACGCAGTCTGTTTGCTGAGTATGAGCGATGGGCAACCAAGCATGACCCGCAAAACAAGGTTCCCGTCAGCCTGACAACAAAGGGAGCCAACGAGAACGGTACGATAGAGATGTTCCGGCGTCCATACATCAATCTCTCTGATTTTGACGTCATCGTAGAACCAGGCGGGAATATTCAGACTGCCATTGAAAAAGTCCCTGAGCAAGGTGACAAACCTTTTAAGATTTTCATCAAGAAAGGACGCTATGAGCAGAAGGTGATCATCGATCGTCCGAATATCGTACTGGTAGGCGAAGACCGCGACAGTACCATCATCGTGCTGGCAGAAACAGCCAAGACAAATACCATCAAAGAGTATCACGGTAAGAAAGTGGGCAATGGCGTCATCGTCCTATTGGACGGGGCCGACGACTGTATTATCAGCGGTCTTACTGTTTACAACAACTACGGCACGGTGGTTGAGCCAGGCAATACCACTCACCAGATGGCCATCTTCGGACGGGCTACGCGTACCATCATCATCAACAGCAATGTCTTTGCTGACGGCAACGATGCCCTCTCACTTTGGGCACCAGAGGGTAACGGCATGTACTACCACGCCGACCTCTACCTGCGCTGTCCGGGTGTTGACTTCCTCTGTCCACGAGGCTGGTGCTACGCCACACGCTGCCGTTTCCTGGGTGATAGCCGTGCCATCATCTGGCATGACGGACGGGGCAACAAAAGCAAGAAGTTGGTCATCACCGACTCTTATTTCGATGCCAAGTCGCCAACCATCCTGGGACGCTACCACCACGACTCGCAGTTCTTCCTGCTGAACTGCAAGATGTCGTCGCAGATCCTCGATACAAACATCAGCTATGCCTATACCGACAAGGTGCTCGATCCCTGTCCGTGGGGCCAGCGTGTCTATTATTATAATTGTTCACGCGAGGGTGGTCACAGCGGTTGGCTCGATAACAACCTTAACAAGTCGGAGAAGGCACCGGCGTTTCATGAAGTCACTGCCCGCTGGACTTTTAATGGACAATGGGATCCGGAGGCAAAGATCCGCGAGCTGTGGAATATACTCGCCTATTAAAAATACACAAAACAAATAAGGATTACAATCAACAAATATGAAACAAACTACATTAAAACTAACCTGTGCACTGTTCCTCATGATAATTGGAGCAGCAGCTCAAGCTGAAAATTATCCTTATCGGTCGGACTATCTGTGGCTGACGGTGCCTGATCATGCTGACTGGCTGTATAAGGTGGGTGAGAAGGCGAAGGTGGAAGTGAGCTTCTATCTGTATGGTATGCCGCAAGATGTTGAAGTGAGTTATGAGATAGGACCGGATATGATGCCGGCAACGTCGTCGGGTAAGGTCAGGCTGAAGAACGGCAGGGCCACCATCGACATGGGAACAATGAAGAAGCCGGGATTCCTCGACCTGAGATTAAGTGTGGAAGGGAAGTATCTGCACCATGTGAAGGTTGGCTTCTCGCCAGAGCAGTTGAAACCCTATACGAAGGACCCACAAGACTTCGATGCATTCTGGAGAGCGAATTTGGAAGATGCCCGTAAAACGCCCTTGCACGTGGATTGCAAGAAGGTGGATGACTATTGCACGGACGAGACGGACATGTATCTGGTGAAGATCAAGTACGACAAGCGTCACAGCATCTATGCCTATCTGTCGAAGCCGAAGGAATGTTCAATGGTCAATGGTCAATGTTCAACAAAAAAATACCCCGTGGTGCTCTGTCCACCGGGTGCAGGCATCAAGACCATCAAGGAACCTATGCGGAATATCTACTATGCGAAGAACGGCTTTATCCGTCTGGAGATGGAGATTCACGGTCTGAACCCGGAAATGACCGAGGAGCAGTTCAAGGAGATTACCACTGCCTTCGACTATGAGAATGGTTATCTGACGAATGGTCTTGATGACAAGGATAACTACTATATGAAGCATGTGTATGTGGCCTGTGTGCGAGCCATTGACTATCTATGCTCGCTACCTGATTGGGATGGGAAAAATGTCTTTGTGCAGGGCGGCAGTCAGGGAGGTGCCCTCTCGCTCATCACAGCAGGACTTGACCCGCGTGTGACGGCCTGCGTGGCTAATCATCCGGCGCTCTCAGATATGGCTGGCTATCTCGACAACCGTGCGGGCGGTTATCCGCATTTTAATAGGTTAAAGGGGATGCTGACTCCAGAGAAGGTGGAGACGATGGCGTATTTCGATGTGGTGAACTTCGCCCGTCGCATCACCTGTCCCGTCTATCTCACGTGGGGCTACAACGACAATGTCTGTCCTCCGACGACGAGCTACATCGTGTGGAATCTCATCACGGCTCCAAAGGAGAGCCTGATTACCCCTGTAAATGAGCATTGGACAACAACGGAGACCAATTACAGCCAGATGTTATGGCTCAAAGGAAAGGTAAAAGAGTAAAAAAGTAAGAAAGTAGAATGAAAAAGTTACTGCTGATACTATTCACAATTCACTTTTTGCTATTCACTGCTTCGGCTCAGAAACGTGCAAAGTACGAGTTTAAGCGCAATCTGCCGGTCTATGCCGACTCACTGATTGCCGATTTCGACTACCCCTTGGCCTGGGGCAATAGCAATATCAAGGACTTTGGCGAGTGGAAGAAAGCAGCGCGCCAAAAGGTGTTCGACTGTATGCTGATGCCTCCCCCTGCGCCCACTAACGGCTTCGAGGCGAAAGTACTCTTTGAGGAACAGCGCGACGGCTACAAAGCCCGGAAGATTGAAATCCGGCTGTCACGGTACTATACCGTTCCCGCTTACGTGCTAATTCCCGATGGCAAAGGGCCGTTCCCTGCCGTGAACTGTCTGCATGACCACGGTGCACATCTGTTTATCGGCAAGGAGAAGATGATCCGTCCACTGGCTTGTGAAGACTCTACCGTGATCCGTGATGCCAATGACTGGCTAAAAGGCTATGAGGGACAGTTCTTTGGTGACTTTCTGGCCAGGAACGGCTATGTTGTGTTCTCGGCTGATGCCCCGATGTGGGGAGAACGCGGTCAGATGGAAGGGGCCAATCGTGACCGTTACGACATGATTGCGGGAAATATGATGATGTACGGCATCGACCTGTCAGCCTGGATGACCTACGATGATATCTCCGGAACAGAATTCCTGGCACAGATGTCCGAGGTGGATGCCTCGCGGATAGGTTGTACAGGTTGGTCGATGGGAGCCTATCGCGCCTGGATGCTCTCGGCATTGTCTGACCGCATCAAGGTGGGCACTGCCATCTGTTGGATGGTGACCGCTGACGAACAGATGTCGTTTAAGTACAGTCGTACGGAGAACGGTGGTTTTGCCAATTGCTTCCCTGGTCTGCGTCGGTGGCTGGACTATCCGCATGTGGCCAGTATCGCCTGTCCCAAGCCGATGTTGTTTATCAACGGCTCTCAAGACAAGCTCTTTCCCGTGGCCGGTGTTGAGAAGGCCTTCCGGACGATGCATGAGACGTGGGAATCGCAGGGTGCCGGTGACCAGATTGTGACCGAACTCTGGGACATGCCCCACAGCTGTCCTAAGAAAGCGCAGGAGTGTATCCTTCAGTTCTTCAAAAAATATCTGTAGTATGAAACAAAGAATACTCGTCTTAGTCGGACTATTGCTGATGTTGATGGCAGCGGATGCTCAGATTTGTGGCAAACAGAATTTCAATGGTGAATGGCGTTTAGCCATCGGTGATTTCACGGAAGCAGCAAAGCCGGATTATGATGACAGTCGATGGCAGCGAGTGACATTGCCATACGCCTTCAACGGTCATGAGTCATTCCGTAAGGATATCGTAGACCTGACGGATACGATTGTCTGGTATCGTAAAAAGTTGAGAATTGAGAGTTTAGAGTTTAAAGATAAGAAATTCTTCATCGAGTTTGAGGGTGTTCGCCAGGGGGCTGACTTCTATCTGAACGGCCATCATCTCGGCTTCAGCGAGAACGGTGTGATGGCCTGTGGCTTCGACCTGACACCTTATATAATAAAAGGAGAGAATGTGTTGGCTGTGCGCTGTGACAACAGTTGGACGTATCGCTCACGGGAATATGACAGCCGTTATCAGTGGAACGACAAGAACTTCAACGCCAACTATGGCGGTATCCCCAAGAATGTCTGGCTGCATATAAAAGACAAACTCTATCAGACCCTCCCGCTCTATAGCAATCTCGGTACTACGGGTACCTATATCTATGCCAACGACTTCGACATCCCTAATCACAAGGCGGTAATCCACGCCGAATCGCAGGTTCGCAATGAGGACAGCAAGCCGCGTTCGTTCACCTTCGTTGCCAGAGTGTTGGATATAGACGGCAAAGAGGTGGCACAATTTAATAGTGAGCGGATGACGATGCAGCCGGGAGAGACGTGTGTAGTGAAGATCCAGCAGGCTGTCGAGGGACTACATTTCTGGTCGTGGGGCTATGGCTATCTCTATACGGTCAAGACGATGCTGAAGGACGATAACGGTACCATCATTGACTGTGTCGATACCCGTACTGGTTTCCGTAAGACGCGCTTTGCAGAGGGAAAGATCTGGCTTAACGATCGTGTACTGATGATGCACGGCTATGCCCAGCGTACCTCGAACGAGTGGCCAGGAGTGGGTCTGTCGGTGCCTGCCTGGTTGAGCGACTATAGCAATGACATGATGGTAAAGTCGGGTGCTAATCTGGTGCGTTGGATGCATGTCACCCCGTGGAAACAAGACATCGAGTCGTGCGACCGTGTGGGACTGATCCAGGCGATGCCTGCCGGTGATGCTGAGAAAGATGTGGAGGGACCGCGTTGGCAGCAGCGTACAGCCCTGATGCGTGATGCCATCATCTACAACCGCAACAATCCCTCTATCCTATTCTACGAGTGCGGCAATGAGAGTATCAGTCGTGAACATATGTTGGAGATGAAACAGATCCGCGACGAATATGATCCGTATGGTGGACGTGCCATCGGTAGTCGTGAGATGCTGGATATCAACGAAGCCGAGTACGGTGGCGAGATGCTGTATATCAACAAGTCGAAGAAACACCCGATGTGGGCAATGGAATACTGTCGTGACGAGGGTCTGCGCAAGTATTGGGATGAATACAGCTATCCCTACCACAAGGAAGGCGACGGTCCACTCTACCGGGGCAAGCCCGCCTTGGAGTACAACCACAATATGGATGAGTTTGCCATCGAAATGGTACGTCGCTGGTACGACTACTATATGGAACGTCCAGGCACAGGCACCCGCGTAAGCAGTGGTGGCGTAAAAATCGTATTCTCGGATACCAACACCCACCATCGCGGCGAGTCGAACTACCGTACCAGCGGTGTCACCGATGCCATGCGTATTCCTAAGGATGCCTTCTATGTTCACCAGGTGATGTGGAACGGTTGGGTAGAGCCTGAGCATCAGCAAACATATATCATCGGTCATTGGAACTATCCCGAAAACACCACCAAAAATGTATATGTGGTTTCAACCGCCAACGATGTGGAACTGTTCCTTAACGGCAAATCGTTAGGTCACGGCAAACAGAGCTATCGCTATCTTTACACCTTCGAGAACGTTACTTTCGAGTCTGGCAAACTGGAGGCTGTTGCTGCAGATGGTAGTCGTTATCAGTTAGAAACCGCAGGTGAGCCCTACCAGTTAAAGCTTACTGCCATTCAGAATCCAGAGGGCATGAAAGCCGATGGTGCCGATATGGCACTCTTCGAAGTTGAGGTGCTCGACAAGCATGGCCGCCGTTGTCCGTTGGCTGACCAACTGATACATTTCGAGGTGTGGGGCGAGGGCCAATGGATTGGCGGTATTGCCACACGTAACAACAAAGATCTGCAGCGCCCCGACGATAATCGTCCAGCAGGACTGTTGGATGCCGCTGCCACAAAAAACATATCCGATAACTATGTGGGTGCCATGGATCTGCCCGTAGAGTGTGGTGTAAACCGTGTATTGCTACGTTCTACCACCAATGCCGGCAAGATTAATCTCTCGGCCTATGCCAAAGGTCTCAAACCTGCGTATATCACAGTGAATAGTGAAGAGGTAATAGTGAATAGTTTGCTACCGCAGACAACGCTCAGCTGTCGGTTGGATCGGGGCGAGACGCCATTGACACCCTCATATATGGAAAAGGTCCAGGAAATTCCAATCATTTCAGCGAAAGCCGGCTATGATACAGAACACGCTGTCAACAGTTTCGATGACAACGAACTGTCGGAATGGAAAAACGACGGTCGACTCTCAACGGCTTGGATTACCTACCGCCTTGCCAAGAAAGCCGTTGTTGATGATATCTGCCTCAAGCTCACAGGTTGGCGCCTGCGCAGTTACCCACTTGAGATTTATGCTGGCAAACAGCTTATCTGGAGTGGTGAAACACAGCGCAGCCTTGGCTATATCCACCTGAAGCCCACCAAAGCTGTTAAGACCAACGAAATAACCATCCGCTTGAAAGGTGCGGGTAAAGATAAGGATGCCTTCGGCGGTATCGTCGAGGTGGCCGAACCCGCCGCTGGTGAGTTGGATCTCTTCAAGGCCAAAAACGGTGGTGATACCAAGAATGAGCTTCGTATTGTTGAGATAGAGTTCCTACAACAGCTTCAATAAAATAACAATTAAGAATATAATTCCTGCAGGACACTGAGGGATTTAAGCTCAGGAAAGTCGGGGAGGTGGAGACGGTAGTAAGAAAGGGCAACCTCCAAGAGGCGGTTGCGCTCGGCATGTGACATCTGGAAGAGGTGCATCGTGGGAAAATCCATGCGCATCATCAGTTGTACCTTCTCAGCCTCCTGAGGCCGGAGGAAATCACGGTGGACAGGAGGAGCGGGGATGAACACACTCTCACGGAGATCGAAATAGTCGCCTGTAGCGTAATCGTCGAGATTAGGATAGAACCCCAAGAACCTGCTCATTCGCATCAGGAATACCAGATGGAAGTTGGCAAAGCGGTCCTCCTGACTATCAAGCCATTGCAGACTATTGATGACATAATCGAAAAGGAGTGCATTCTGCTGTTCACCCCGCAAGGCATAATAAAGGAACTCAGCCACAAAAAGGGAGATGGAAAGTTTGTGCTGATCGAAGGGAATAGTAGAAAAAGGATGGAGCAGCCGGACATCGGAAAGTTTCTGCAGTTGCAGGCGCGGTCGTACATCGACCTCGATCTCCAACATCGTCAATGGTTGGAAAAACTGCTTTTTGATCTTCCCCTTGACCGATTTCGGCAGACTGACGATAAACGAAAGTCTACCGTATTCCCTGGTGAACATATCAACGATAAGTCGCGTCTCACCATACTTAATTGAATGGAGCACTATGGCCGGGGTCTTAATCTGCATTTTGACTGCAAAGATACAAAAAAAGTGAAGAGTGAAGAGTGAAGAGTGAAGAATTTATGGTCTTCAAATGTAAAAAAAGGTTAAAGTTTGATGCTGCGGTAGCAAATTCTTCACTCTTCACGCTTCATTCTTCACTAAAATTAGTACCTTTGCACCCGCATTTTGCGAAAATGGTCCGTTCGTCTATCGGTTAGGACGAGAGATTTTCATTCTCTAAAGAGGAGTTCGACTCTCCTACGGACTACAAATTAAATCTGCCATCTGCACAGCCAAGTGCTACCACGATGCAGTGGGACAAGGTGACAGAGGGCTCTGAAAAGAAGCCCGCCCAGGGCAGCCACAGAATGACGTAAGACCCATAAGCTTTAAATTATTAATTAAATTTTAAAATCAAAAATGGCAAATCACAAATCATCAGTGAAGAGAATCCGCCAAACTGAGAAAAGGGCACTTCACAATCACTATTACGCAAAGACTATGCGTAATGCCGTACGCAAGCTGCGTGCAATGACAAACAAGGAAGAGGCTGTAGCCCTGTACCCGAAGGTGCAGAAGATGCTGGACAAGCTGGCTAAGACCAACATCATCCACAAGAATAAGGCCGCTAACTTGAAGTCAAGTCTTGCAAAGCACATCAACAAGCTTTAATAAGACAAAAGCAAGAAAGATTAAACAAAAATAGGAAACCGCAACCTCTTTTAGGGATTGCGGTTTTCTTTTTGTGTTTTTTTAGCAGATAAACTATGTTTATCTGATTTTTTTTTCGTACCTTTGCAGCCACAAAGGAATCATTGAAGAATCAAAAAACAGAAGAATTGAAATAATGACAGAAGAACAACTGAACCAAGAACAGAATTATTCCGCGAGTAACATTCAGGTTCTCGAAGGATTAGAGGCTGTACGTAAGCGTCCCGCCATGTACATCGGTGACATCAGTGAAAAGGGACTCCATCATCTGGTCAACGAGACCGTTGACAACTCCATCGATGAGGCCATGGCCGGCTATTGTACGCATATCGAGGTAACCATCAACGAAGACAACTCCATCACCGTTCAGGACAACGGACGTGGTATCCCTGTAGACGAACACGAGAAAATGCACAAATCAGCTCTTGAAGTTGTGATGACCGTGCTCCATGCCGGTGGTAAGTTCGATAAGGGATCATATAAGGTATCAGGTGGTCTGCACGGTGTAGGTGTAAGCTGTGTGAATGCCCTTTCTACTCACATGATGTCGCAGGTTTACCGTAATGGTCACATCTACCAGCAGGAATATGAAAAGGGAAAGCCCCTTTACGACGTTAAGATTGTCGGTGACACAGATCTGACGGGTACCCGTCAGCAGTTCTGGCCCGATGGTGGAATCTTCACCACCACAGAATATAAATACGATATCATCGCCCGTCGTATGCGTGAATTGGCATATCTGAATGCAGGCATTACCATCACCCTGAAGGACATGCGTCCTGATGACGATGGTAACCTCAAGGAAGAAGTGTTCCACGCCAAAGACGGTCTGAAGGAATTCGTTCGTTATGTTGACCGTCATCGTACTCACCTCGTGGATGACGTTATTTACCTGAAGACAGAGAAGCAGGGTATTCCCATTGAGGTAGCTGTGATGTATAACACGGACTATAGTGAGAATATTCACTCCTACGTGAACAATATTAATACGATTGAGGGAGGTACCCACCTCGCCGGTTTCCGCGCCGCCCTCACCCGTACATTGAAAAAATACGCCGACAACGACCCGCAGATTTCCAAGCAGATCGAGAAAGCCAAGATTGAGATCGCACCCGAAGACTTCCGCGAAGGCCTTACAGCAGTGATTAGCATTAAGGTTGCCGAACCGCAGTTCGAGGGACAGACCAAGACTAAGCTTGGAAACTCTGAGGTTGCCGGTGCCGTCCAGCAGGCCGTTGGCGAGGCATTAGCAAACTATCTGGAGGAACACCCGAAAGAGGCCAAGATGATTTGCGACAAGGTGGTGCTGGCTGCTACAGCCCGTATCGCCGCCCGCAAGGCCCGTGAGAGCGTGCAGCGTAAGAGTCCCATGACAGGTGGTGGTCTGCCAGGCAAACTCGCTGACTGCTCCAAGAAAGACCCCAAAGAGTGTGAGATCTTCCTCGTCGAGGGTGACTCCGCCGGTGGTTCAGCCAAGCAAGGCCGACATCGTGAATTCCAGGCCATCCTGCCATTGAGAGGTAAGATCCTGAATGTGGAGAAGGTTCAGTGGCATCGTGTGTTCGAATCAGAATCGGTCATGAACATCATCCAGTCAATCGGCGTACGCTTCGGCGTCGAGGGCGAGGGTGACCGCGAGGCCAATATCGACAAGTTGCGTTACGACAAGATCATCATCATGACCGATGCCGACGTCGATGGTTCTCACATCGACACGCTGATCATGACGCTCTTCTATCGTTTCATGCCACAGGTCATCCAAGGAGGACATCTTTATATCGCGACCCCACCGCTCTATAAGTGTACTTATAAGAAAGTGACGGAATACTGCTATACTGACCAGCAGCGCCAGGCCTTTATCGACAAGTACGTAGCAGGCGACGAGAACGCGACAGCCTTCCATACCCAGCGCTATAAAGGTCTTGGTGAGATGAACCCGGAGCAGTTGTGGGAGACGACGATGAACCCCGAAAACCGTCTGCTGAAGCAGGTGACCATCGAGAATGCTGCCGAGGCCGACGAAATCTTCTCCATGCTTATGGGCGACGATGTGGAGCCCCGCAGACAGTTCATCGAGAAGAACGCCACCTATGCCAACATCGATGCCTAAAAAGAATCATCAGATTTTTTATAGATTCTCATTTCCCCACCTGTCAGCAATAGTCTGGCTGGTGGGGCTTTGGTTTACCGGAAACACGTGCCTGGCACAGGCCTATGAGTTACGGAAAACCAACGACAGCCTCTACTGGCTCAACGACTGGCGACTGCCCTATCCTGTCTATCAATTCCAGACGGGTGACATCAACGGTGACGGAGAACTCGATGCAATGGTAGGTGTGGTGAAGAAGACACGGTTTTATCAGGAGACAGGTCGTCGGTTGTTTATCTTCAAACAGGTAAACGGCAAGGTACGCCCGCTTTGGCTCGGTTCAAAACTTGGAGGCATCCTCGAAGATTTCCGTTATAAGGACGGAAAAATCCGCGCCTTGGAATCAACCACCGACTCACTCTATGTGGTATCCGACTATAAATGGAGTTCGTTCGGTATGAAGTTTGACCACTTTATTATAAAAGGTGTAGACAAAGAAACAGCAACAAAATACTTTAGCCAATGAAAACAAAACTTATCCTCATGACCTGCCTAGCCGCCCTGATGGCAGCCTGCAGTCAGAAACAGAGTGTCGTGTCAGTACCCGTGTCACACATTGACGTGGAAAAACTGATAGACAGTATCGACTACAACATGGATGTCAGCGGACTCTCGCTGGCCGATCTGCGCACACTGCGTAACGCTCCTGCCGCCAGACAGGGATTCCCCTTTAAGGACGCCTACCTGAGAGGCGTGTACGAATCTACAACATGGTATGACTCGCTCATGTGGAAGTTTGACGAGAAGACCAACTTCGATGGCATCGAACAGAAAGAAAACGAATCCTGGCGCGACTTCTACTACCGCGCCAGTCAGGAGAAGGGGCTTATCAAATACAGTCAAGAGGAACTGGACTTTATGAAGCGTCTGCAAGAGCGTGTAGACGAACTGAAAAAACAGAACTTCGACGTCCCTGAAGGTCTGCGTGTGAACATGGCGAACCTTACCAACCCCACACAGATGAAAGATTTCGACTCATTGCTTTGTCAGCGTCTGGCCGAAGACGGCTTCGCCATCGTGCCTGCCCGTCATGAGCAATTGTTCGAGATTTATGAGGAGAATGACTACCGCGAGTTCCCCAACTTCGTAACCACCGATCTCTACCTGCAGCTCTACCACCTTTACTTCGACTGTATGTTGCGTGAACTGGAGGAAACCTCGCTGCTCCCATTGATGATCAAATTCACGCGCGATATGCACGAGTTGTTGTACAATATGGAAAGATGGTCAGGCTCCGATGAGACCATCGAAAAGATTGCCCATCACAATGCCACTTATTACAATATTGCCTACAAGCTGTTCACTGGCGAGTATATCTCCAACCCAGATAAGGACGATATTGATGCAGAAGAGGTGAGCAAAGTGATGAGCGCCGTTGATGCCCCCAGCAACTTTATGCAGGACTACAAGGAGATCATGTTCGGCTATAGTTTATTCCGTCCACGTGGGCACTATACCCGTTCAGAGAAGCTGCAGCGCTACTTCAGAGGTATGATGTGGTTGCAGACAGCCAATTTCGGACTGAATCACAAGGACGAAGTGCTGGCCGCCGTGATGCAGGCTTATGCACTGAAATATGAGATAAAGGAATATGAGAAGCTGAACAAGCTCATCACTTACCTGATGGGTGAGTCAGACAACCTCAGCCTGCCTCAGGTGATGACCGAGGTGGAAAAGACCGGTTTACAGATAGAAGACCTCATCCACAACGATGAGGCCATCGCCAAGATCACTGCCACGCTGGAGAAAGTCGGCAACAAGCAGACACGCATACGTCCGAAATTCGAAAAGACAAGCCACAACAAGATCAACGTCATGCCCCAGCGCTACCAGCCCGATGCTGAAGTGCTGCTGAACATGGTAGACTACGACAACAAACCCACAAAACGTGCCACGCCCAAAGGCCTCGACTTCTTCGCCGCGATGGGTGTATCAGCCGCCGAACAGATCCTGATGGACGAGCAGACAGAGTGGAAAGCTTATAATGACAGCCTGAAGGCCATGAAGAAACGTATGAGTGAGATCAACTGGAACCAGACCATCGCCACCCAATGGATGAATACCCTCAAGGTCCTGAACGACAAGGAACAGAAAGACAAGTTGCCCTACTATATGGTGAACCCTGAGTGGTCGAAGAAAGACCTGAACGCAGCCCTCGCCTCATGGGCAGAACTGAAGCACGATGCCATTCTCTACGCCAAGCAGCCTATGGGTGCCGAGTGTGGCGGCGGTGGACCTCCAGAACCCGTTGTAAAGGGTTATGTGGAGCCTAATACCGGTTTCTGGAAGAAAGCCATCGAACTGCTCAACAATACAGAGAAACTGCTGAAAGAGCAGAATATGCTGACGGAGAAGGTCAGCGATGCCACCGGACGCTTACGTGAAGAAGCACAGTTCCTGCTTAACATCAGCGAGAAGGAACTTGCGGGCAAAGAACTCAACGACGAGGAGAACGACCAGCTGGAATGCATCGGTGCCACTTTCGAGAATATCAGTCTCGACCTGGTCCGTCAGCCTGATCAATACCTCATGGGTTGGAGCGATGTGCAAGGAGCCGATAAGAAGGTGGCCCTTGTGGCCGATGTCTATACCGCCAATGCCGACAACAACAAGAATAAGTCCATCCTCTTCGAGGCCGTAGGCGATGCCGATGAGATCTATGTCGTCGTAGAAATCGGTGGCTATCTCTATCTGACCCGTGGTGCCGTACTGAGCTACCGCGAGTTCATCCAGCCCATCGACCAGCCTCGTCTGACGGATGAGGAGTGGCAGAAGCAGTTGGAAGAGAATCCTCGTAAAGGTGTGCCCGAGTGGATGAAACGCATCATTGTGCCCCTGAACAAGAAGCCGGAGATGAATGAGGAGTTTTTCTATAGCTCTGGCTGTTAGTTGGGCGTTGAGTATATCGGCGTGGCACGCCGATACACTCAACATTGTCTTCACAGGCGACATCCTGCTCGACCGTGGGGTGCGTCAGGTGATCAATCATCACGGAGTCGACCATCTCTTCTCAGATGGTATCGACTCCGTATTCCGTGAGGCACAGATTGTTGTCGGCAATCTCGAATGTCCTGCCACGAAGATTGAGTCACCCGTCTTCAAACGTTTCATCTTCCGTGGGGAACCAGAGTGGCTGAACACCCTCAAACATCACGGCATCACCCATCTGAACCTCGCTAACAACCACTCCATCGATCAAGGTCGCGAAGGACTTCTCGACACAAAACGCAACATCACTGAGGCAGGAATGATTCCTATTGGTGGCGGAGAGAACATGCAGGAAGCTTCTAAACCCGTTATGTTGGCTGAATATCCACGTAAGGTATGGATGGTTCCCTCCCTGCGACTGGCACTTGAGAACTACGCCTATTTGCCTGACAAGCCCTGCGTCAGCCAGGAACCGATGGACTCATTGCTGGAACGCGTCAATCGACTCAGGAAAGCCGACTCCACCGCTATTATCATCGTATCACTACATTGGGGCGGTGAACATACCCTGCAACCTGTTCCCCGTCAGCGGTTAGAGGCTCATCAGCTCATCCTGGCAGGTGCTGATGTCCTGATCTGTCATCATACCCATACCCTTCAGACCATTGAGGACTATCACGGCAGGAAGATCTACTATAGTATCGGCAACTTCATCTTCGATCAGCAAAAGCCACTGAACAGTCGTGCCTGTATCGTACGCCTGAGCATCAAAAAAAACGATTTCATCGTAGAAACCGTCCCTATAGAAATCCGGCAATGCGTACCTTTCATTAATCATACACCTTTGCCTGACGTTTCCCCCGAAGCACTGCCAACGCATTAAGTGCTAACGCCTCCATCTCATCCTCGCCTGGGAAGCAACGGATAGGTGCCAGAAATCCGATACGCTTGCGTAAACGACTGACAATATACTCCGAACGCGCCAGACCACCTGTGAGCAAGATGGCATCGATGCTACCACAAAGCACAGCAGCCTCAGCAGCAATATTCTTAGCCACATGATAAATCATCGCATCGAGAATAAGCTGGGCATGGGTGTCACCATAGTCTTCGATACGCTGGATAATCTCCTTCACATTGTTGGTTCCCAGATGCGCATTCAACCCGGCCTTTCCGGCGATACGTTTCAGAAGCTGTTTCTCCGTATACTTGCCGCTGAAACAGAGACGAATCAAATCGGAAGCCGGTAGCGACCCAGCACGTTCCGGCGAGAAAGGTCCTTCACCGTCGAGGGCGTTATTGGCATCAACAGCCCGTCCGTGATCATGGGCTGCGACGGAGATACCGCCTCCCATGTGACAAATAATCAAATTCAGATCTTCATATTCCTTACCGATCTCCGCAGCATAGCGACGAGCGATGGCGCGCTGATTCAGCGCATGCCAGATACAGATGCGGTTCATCAACGGCGAACCAGAGATGCGGGCATACTCATTAAGTTCATCTACAACACCAGGATCAGCAATAAACGAACGACATCCAGGAATCTCTGCTGCAATCTCATGGGCTATCAGACAACCCAGATTACAGGCGTGGTTATGCAGGGCAATACCACTATGGGTATCCTTGATCATCAGGTCGTTGATCTCATACACACCACCTTCAAGCGGCTTCACCAGTCCTCCACGGCCTATCACGGCATCGAAGTCTACAGGGATGTCAGCCTTTTTCAGTTCATCGAGCACCAGCTGGCGACGGAAATCCTGCTGTTCTATCACATCGTCAAAATGGGACAGCTCTTCTGCTGAGTGAGCAATCGTTCTCACAAGTGCTGGTGTCTCATCCTCGAAGACTGCCATCTTCGTCGACGTGGAACCAGGGTTAATCACAAGGATCTTCATGGAAGTGAATAGTGAAGAGTGAATAGTGAATAATTATATGGCAGCAAGGGCCAGACTGTAGTATTTTGACTCGGGGCTGTCGGCACGCGAGGGGAGCACACAACAACACTGCGTACCCTGCAACACACCTGCTGTCTTGGCATAACCGAAGAGCGTGATGGTCTTATAGAAGACATTGCCTGCCACGATATCTGGGAAGATCAAGGCGTCGGCCTGTCCGTCGATGACACTATGGATGCCCTTTTCCCGCAGACTAACAGAGTCAAGCGATGTCTTCAGGTCCAACGGACCATCGATGATACAGCGTCCGAACTTACCCGTCTGAGCCTCAGCGATAATCTCAAGATAATCGACGGTATACGGGAAGGTCTTGGCACTCACCTTCTCTGCACAATGGATGAGTGAGATACGGGGCTCCTCGATACCGAGAGAGAGGCAGATATAGTTC
>JAEENF010000101.1 GCA_016283605.1 Prevotella sp. | reverse complement strand
CAGACCTCCATTTTAGACTCTCGCGCGTGTCTCTGGGCTGATGTGGTGCTGACGGCAGCCACGAACCGAGAAACATTTCTGGTCACCAGCAAACACTTCCGCCAGGAAGCGTGAAAAGAGTGGTGTCTTGAGAAATTTTGCCATAAATCTAAAAATGTTTGTTAAATTGTTGTAAATAGCGTACAGACATTGTCTGCACAAAACGAGCACAAAGTTAGTACAATTATCGTAAATTTGTTGCACAAAATACACGAAATGTGCAGTGTTTACAAATTTTAATATTTCAACATCGACAAACAGACAGTTTTATGGACGAAAACCAAAGAGAGCAGCGATGCATGAGGCTGAACGAACTATTACAGCCATTCGTAGAGGCCATTAGGCAAAGGAAGAACAGAAACACGGAACCACGGATTAAACGGATTTATGAAACATGAAACTTGAAACATGGAACTAAATACAGTAGCCCTATCGCTTATTCAGCGGGAACTGTCGCTTGCAGGCTTTTCCCCTGAAGACGAGCAGCGGCTCCGTGAGCTGGAAGCGTTTCGTATCACGCCCCTGAAGGAACTCCCACCGGTGGAGTTCCTCTTCCGGCTCCATGGCCGACCGTGCTTCGCACGCGGCGAGCTGACAGGACTCTCAGGCAAGGCCAAGAGCGGCAAAACATTCGTATGCAGCATACTGATGGCGCTGTGCTTTCGCAACGAAGTGCTCTCCCTACAGAGGATCGAGCCAACCCGTTTGCACGTGCTCTGGTACGATACCGAGCAGAGCGATGAATCGACGAAAGACATCCTCTGCCAGCGTATCTGCCAGATGACAGGCATCCAGCAGGATCAGTTTCCCAGCGAGCAGTTCGACGTGTTTAATGTCCGCCAGAAGCCCGTCACTGAGCGTCTGCCCTCACTCGAAGTGGCTGTGCGCTACCGTAAGCCCGACCTGGTGATACTGGATGGACTCCGTGACTTGGTCTCTGATATCAACGATGGTATCATTGCCCAGAACGTCATGGAGCGGCTGATGCACCTAGCCTCGGAGCATCACTGCGCCATTGTATGCGTGCTGCACCAGAACAAGTCGATCGAAGACCATAACCCTCGTGGCTGGATAGGCACGGAACTGAAGCATAAGGCCTTCGAAATGTACGAGTGTGCCAAGTCCAGTGAGCGTATCTTTACGTGGGCGCAGACCGACACGCGAAAGTATGACATCCCAGAGGCGCTGTCGTTTGCCGTCAACGAGGAGGGCATTCCTTACCGTTGTACCGAGAAGCAGCTGCTGGAGGCTCAATTCGAGGCGCAGCGCAAGATGGTGGCTAAGATGGAAAAGTGTGGTGGTCGCCTCAACAAACCGTATGGCGACTTGAACCCGAAGTACGCCCACAAGGAGGGCCGCAAGCACGTGTTCGATGTGAAGCAGCTGTTTACGGACATTATGACGCCAGGACAGACGTATGCCGAAGAAGCCCTGAAGACGGAGATCTATGCTGCAACCAATGCCGTCAAGGACAAGCTCCACGACGAGATTCTGCAGAAGGCCGTCGCCGAAAAGGTCATCCTCTGCACCACCAATCCCTTCAGCAAAAAGGAGTATGTGTTACCCCTACCCGAACCACCGGATCCTGTCGAACAAGACCTTCCCTTTTAACACTCCGTAGGTGAAGCGTCTGACCCCATACGTAATTCTCTCTACGAGAGAGAATATAGTATGTGGGGGCCCCCAGAGCCTTCACCGCAGGCCAAACAAATTTTCAATTTTCAATTCTCAATTTTCAATTTACGAAATGAAAATCTCAGACGATACGTTACGTAAGATTCACAATACAAGCATCGTGACAGTGGCCGATAAGCTCGGCATAAAGCTCTATGGTATGGGCGATGAAGGGCGTCGTGCCTGTTGTCCGTATCACGAAGACCAGCACCCCTCGCTTCATTTCAGCACCAAGCGAGGCTGTTTCAAGTGCTTTGTATGTGGTGCTAAGGGCGATGCCATCAAGTTGGTGCAAGACCAAGAGAACCTCACCTTTACCGAGGCTTGTGAGTGGATTATCAAGGAGTGTAACATCATCGTCACTGACGATACTCCATCCATAAAATCCGTGGTCGAAAATAAAACATCTTCCATCAGCCCTCTTCCATCAGACATCAAAACCATGGTTCCGTTATCTCCCGACCTTGTTTCGAGGTCTATGTCCCTAAATTCTGAATTCTGCAAATCCGTAGTTTCCTCAGGCTATCTAAGTGATTCCCAACTGCGCCACGCAGCGGCCCGCTACCGCCTCGGCTGTACCAAGGACGGTGGTGTCATCTTCTGGCAGATCGATGAACAGCAACGCGTCCATACTGGTAAAATCATGTACTACCAGCCCGACTGTCACCGCGACAAGCAACACAACCCCACCTGGGTCCACTCACTCATGAAATCTCAGCTACCACAGAAATACGAATTCCATCCCTGCCTCTTTGGCCAACATCTTCTTACATCAGACCTCGGCCATCAGCCTTCAGCCGTCTGTATCGTAGAGAGCGAGAAATCCGCAGTCATCCTCAGTGAGAAGTGCCCCGACTTCATCTGGCTCTCTTGCGGAGGTCTTCAGATGTTCAAACCAGAGCTGCTGGCACCCCTAGTCAACTACAAGGTCATCATCTTCCCCGACACCGATGAGACTGGTGAAGCCTTCAAGGCCTGGGCTCAAGTAGCCCTCGAGACCCACCGCCTCTATAAGTTCCGCTATCCTCTCCGCGTCTCCCATCTCCTCGAGGATCATGCCACACCCAATCAGAAACAACGCAAAATCGACCTCGTGGATTTCCTCTACGAGAATTCTGCGTAAATTCGACCCGAATTCTGCGTAAATTCGCATCGAATTCTGCGTGCAAACCCTATTAATTCAGTATCCTTATGAGTACATTCAAAATCAAATCCTACGGTAAATCAGAATTCGCCTGGCTGATGTTCCCCAAGATGAAGGATCCTAGTTCAGCTCAGGACAAGCTCCTTCGTTGGATCAAGAAAGACCCTCGCTTCCATAAGCGCCTGTTACGCCTTGCCAACACCAAGGATGATAACGACTACAGTAAAGATCAAATCCTGCTCCTAATTGATAAGTTCGGCGAGCCTGGAGAGTACGACGACTACTAATTTCGCTTTTTGCCGTCACTTGCCGTCATTCGCCGTGTTCTGCCGTCATCTGCCGTCAGTGTGCCTTCCCAATTGTTGTACCTTTGCATTGTCAGAGAAAATCTCTGTGAGTCCAGACGAAGGCCAAGCGCGCAGCCCAACTCTCAACTCTTAACTTTCAACTCTCAACTTTTAAAAAATGCCTGTACTCGTAAAAGTATCTCAAAACAAGAACGACAAGACTGCAGCCTTCGGCAAGTGGTATGGTCGCGTGGTCAGCACCAAGACCATGAGCTATCAGGAGCTCTGCAAGCACATGTCGGAGCACAATTCCGTCTATGGCGAGGACGTCTGCCTCGGTGTTGCCAACAAGCTGCAAAACTGCATGCTCGAACAGCTCCTGGAAGGTAAGAAAGTCCAGTTCGGTGAACTCGGCGTGTTCTACCTCTCTGTCAAGAGCACCGGTGCCAACAAGGAAGAGGACTTCAACCTCGGTGCTAACATCAACGGTCTGTTCCTCTGCTTCTCACCCAGTCGTACTGACGTCAACAACCTCTCTTCAAAGATGCTGAAGAAGAAGGCCTCGTTCATGAACGTCAAAGACCTCGTGGAGACGAAAGCTAAGGCTTCAACTTCCGGAGCTGGTAACGAAAACCAAAATGGTGGCGGTTCCAACTCAGGTAGCAATGGAGGCTCTAACAGCGGTGGAAACACCGGTGGCGGCGGTGACGATAACAGCGGAGAACCCAATGAGAATTGATGGCTGATGTCTGACGTCTGAGGTCTGACTAGTCCGGGGTGTTGCGAGGAGACTCCTGAAGAGGTTCAACAATCACGTCTTCCCTCTTACATCATTCATCTAACTTCTCTCCTGTACGCAGCCTGTTAGTCAGCCTCAGACTTTTCATCGTGCCAGCCGAGAAAGAACAAATTGATTTTATATTTAAACTAGACTTAACTTTATGAAACTTTCATCTTCAACCTGGAAGCAGCTGCTTCAGATTCTCGCTACGATCATTACCACTATCGCTGGTACGCTTTGTGTCCAAAGCTGCTCACCCAGCTGGTTCTAAAATTAGAAAGCCATGCGACGTATTGATCTAATTATCTGTCACTGTTCAGCCACTCGCGTCACTCGCGAATTCTCTCCTGAAGACCTCGAAGCCTGTCACAAGGCTCGAGGTTACAAGACCACTGGCTACCACTACTACATCACCAAGGATGGCAAACTCCACAAGTGCCGCCCCGAGGATATGATTGGAGCTCATGCCCTCCGCTACAACGCCCACTCGATTGGCGTTTGCTATGAGGGAGGTCTCGATGCCAAGGGCAAGCCCGACGACACCCGCACCCCTGCCCAGAAGCAGACCCTCATCGCCCTGCTGCGTGCTCTGAAGACCGACTACCCCGATGCCCAAATTCTTGGTCATCGTGACCTTCCCTGGGTCAAGAAGGAGTGTCCTTGCTTCGATGCCCGTGCTGAATATCTCAATCTCAAGCCCCTTAAACTGGAGCAGTAACTTGAATCGTGTAGCTTGAAACTTATTTGTTATGCATATAATCCGCCCACCACCGCACTAGTCACTTATTTTACTAACACTTTTTTACCATGATGTATATACAATCCCTTGTTTCAATGTCTGTTGCATCATTCTTGTTAGTTATCTTACTCGTCCTATTGCGCACAAAGTTACAACGTCCGAAAGTGTAGATTACACGCTCTCTATACGACATTGATGCTGCTTGGTATCCCTGTCGTAGTTGATGCCAACAAGCAGGAGCCGGTCAGTGTATTCGGCAACTTTTGCGGGATACTGCTTGCGCTTGATCTGGGCAATGGCTGAGTCGGCATCTTTGTTAACTTTCAGTTCAAGAATGATGGCTGGAGAGTCCACATGTTTACGCGGAATGAGCACGATGTCGGCAAAGCCCTTACCCGAAGGAAGTTCTCGATACATAATGTAGTCGTTCTTAGCATAGTAGTAGGCTATTGAGAGTACACAAGCCAGCGAGTTTTCGTTGTTATACGACAGGATACTGGTATTTTCGTCATGGGCAGCATCCACGCCACGGGCCACCACTTCTTCATCACCGTCAAGAGTGGCCTGAAGCAGTTGCTCCGACTTCCCCAAAGCATTGACTACAGGTTCCCAGTTGTTAGTACGGATGGCGTTCTCCATTTCGCCCGATACTTCAAGGTTGGGGATAAAACACTCCTTCTTCACACGGTCATAGCTTAGATAGCCGAGATGGATGAGCAATGTCAGAGCATCATCACGGCTGTAGATTTCTGAAATATCATTCTTGAACCCCTTAGGATCAACCTTGCAACGCCCTCCCGCCAACATAGAGATAATGTCATCCTTCAAGCCTTCAAAATTCATTTTGATATAGTCGGCAACGGCATCGGTAGCCCCCGTCTTTCCCCAATAGCTCTCGCACCATTCGTTACGCAGAGCCTGTATAACACTGTTAGGATTGAACATCGAAGGTTGTGGACCGATTTGATAACCATCATACCATTTCTCCAGTTCGTCGAAGTTCATACCGTATTTCTCAGCGAGTGCTTTTGTCTCATCAAGAGTAAAGCCAAAGAACTGAGCCAAATTTCCAGGACTAACCATAGAGTATTCACAGAAATTGTTCAGTGCCGATTCAGTCTTATATTTCTTAATAGGCAATATACCGGTCATATAGACAAAGGCAAAGACATATTTACCAGTAACATCTTTGAACATACGGCGAAGCCAGCTGACATAGCGATCCATAGCAGGAGTACCAGGCTTGAATTCGCGACAGATGGCATCCCACTCGTCAATGATAAAGACAAAGCGCTCACCAGTAGTCTTGTTAATCTGTAAGAGCAAATCCATGAGGTCGGCAGATTCGTCCGCTTTTATCTCGGGATATGCAGCGAGGACGTCCTCCTTCAGCTCCCTCTCGATATAATCAATGATACGCTCGTCGTGATAGCGGGTGACAAATGCCGTCATATCGAGATAGATAACCGGATATTTATTCAGATAATCCTCAAACGATGGGTCACTGGCTATCTTCAAATCAGCAAACAACGAGCGTGAATCGCAAGAATGGTCATAATAGGCAGTAAGCATCATAGCTGCCATCGATTTGCCAAAACGGCGACAGCGCGATACGCAACTGAAACGTTGTTCACTATCAATTGTATTATTGATAACAGCTATCAACCCTGATTTGTCAACGTACTCACTGTTGCGGACGCTCTGAAACCCAGCGTTACCTATATTAATATATTTACCCATCTCAGCGAATTTTTTGCAAAGATACATTTTTTTCTCTATACCGCAAAGCATTTCGGACTTTTTTCATATCCAATTGGACGAAACGGGTAGAGACGACTTGTCTGCTACCTGACAATAATCTTTCTACCATTTCGGATATACAATCCCTTCGTTGGCTTAGCCACGGGCTGACCTTGTAGGTTGTAATAACTATGAGCCCTTAAGCTTTCACCATGAACCGTCTCAATGCCATCTGTGCCTGCATAAGGCTTCACATACTTCGTTATCTGTGATAGTACAGTGGCCGTTCTTTTGGGGAAATACTGCGACAGCAAGCGGTTGCGCTCAGTCATGTAGGTTTCATCGACGGTGTACACCGTGTTAGTTTTGTCTTGCCAGCGGTGCACGTCGCGGCGATAGTCGCCCCAACGGGCAGCCTCGTCGTATATGGCCAAGGATATGTTATTATACAAACTGTCCCATACCTGCACCACCGACTGCTGTCCTAAGAGGCCATCATCAGTCAACAGTTCCTGAGCACGCTTCAGATAGCGACGGGCAAAGTCCTGATTGTTCAACAGCATATTGAAGATATCCGTTGGGCATCCACTATTACGCTTTGTGACAGCATTATCGCTTGCACCCTCTAGAATCATTTCCGAGTCCCAGCACAGGAACTTGAAACCTTCTTTGTTGTTATTACGACGAATGGCATACCAGTTATGATGGTCCCAGTCGTTATTGCCAGCATAGTGGTTGATAATCATATAGTCGATGAAGTTATCCTTATCCAGCAGCGTATCCAGCTTCTCGTAAGCTGCTGCGGGCGTCAGACTTGTAGACTGACCGGCTACAGCCTTCACCGTCTGTATCATCTCGTTCCAAGCATCAAGCGTACCCTCGCTGGCCTCTAAATGACTACCTCCTTCCTCTTCTATCTTTATCACGTCATAGTCGCCTTTCTTACCGCCAAAGTGTTCCTTACCAAAGTTGTCGTCCACACGTTCGGCGATATTATAGAGTCCCCAGTACATACCATTCAGGAACAAGTGTGCATAGAGGGCGTTAACGCTGGTATGTCCCAACTTGCGCTGCATACGGCGAGCCCAGACATCACGGGTATACTGGGCTTTCTGACGATTACCTTCTCCCCAGTGCTGCCAGGAGTTACCGAAGTGGCAGCGAAGCACCAACTGTCCGAACTTCTTCGGTTCGCCCTTACCGTACAACGGATACTCCAATGACGACGGACCATAAGTCTTTTTAAACTGCAGGCGGAACGAGTGCTTGGGGTTCTTCTCAGCCAGACGGCCATGACCGCCATGCAACTTCAGACCGCAGTCAACCGTGAAGTCATGGTTCTGCGGACCTCCAAAAAGCTCGGCACTGCACTGACGTGTCCATCCGTTACCAGTATTGTCGCCCACAGGAGGACCTGTATAAATATAGATACCACCTGTTTCCTCGTTTTTCTCATGACTGAACAGGTTATCCTTGTCCGTCACTACGCTAAGAATAGGTATCTGCTTCAGACCCTCGATAATCTTGGGGCGCAACACGGGGTCGTTTGTCATCTCAGGGTCCATCTCATAGTCAGCGACAGCCCTACCACTAATCTGAGCGTACTTTCCCCATTCGGCAGGGTAGCCCTCAGGGTTATTGGGCTGACTCAATACAGAATTAATAAAGATATAGCTGGCAGTGGTAATAGCGGAAGCCTTTCCATCTATCACTTCAATAGCCCTAAGCAATGTCGTCTTGCTCAAAGTGAGGGGACTTGCATAGCGGGTACTACCAGATGTAGGTGTACTGCCATCGGTGGTGTAATACACCACTGCACTGGCATCTGTGGGCGTAATTGTTACATGGATACTGTTCTCGTCATATAAACCATGAGGCAGACTGAACTTTGGTTGTGCCATCACTGCCGTTGCAGCCAGCACAGTCAAATAGGCTAACAAATGTCTTCTCATATCTTTTATTGGGTTTTACTTAATTGTGGAACATACTTGACGGCCTCTCCGTCACTGGCTTTCAGCACACTGGCAAATTCTTGAGGCGTCACCTCAACAGGACCACGCATAAACTCAGGAATATT
>JAEENF010000100.1 GCA_016283605.1 Prevotella sp. | reverse complement strand
ACCGTATGGAGGCCTACCCCGGACAGCCGGCCGATGGCAAAAAGACGCTGGGGGAGAACATGGCCGACTACGGCGGCATGACGCTGGCCTACTCACTCTTCAAGCAGAAGAAAATAGATGAGGGGCTTCAGGGGGCTGCCCTCGACTATGCCTGCCAGGAGTTCTTCCTGCACTATGCAAAACTGTGGCTGGAATATCCCACCCTTGCCCAAAAGAAGTCGTTGTACCTGACTGACGTCCATTCAATCCCCCAAAACCGCGTCAATGTCATCGTGACACTCTTCGACGACTGGTACAGGCTCTTCAACGTGACCGACGGGAAACTCTATCTCGCACCAGAGAAGCGCGTGCAGATCTGGTGATATATATTTCATAACAGAGGGACGGTTCTTTTGTTATACCGTAAGAACCGTCCCTCCCTTACATGAGAAGGACAACACCTTAATGATTAATGTCTGACCTGAACGGCCTTCAGTCGCTGACGCACCTCGCGCTTCTTACGCAGATAGTCCAGTCGCTCCTGTACATGACGCCGTGAGACGCGCAGCTGATGGCCGTAGACGAGACAGGCGGTGCCGAAATAGGCCGCCGCGTGAATCCACAGGTAACGGATCTCAGGCAGCACATCGCTGAGTGTTCCGCCCATCGTGTTCATCCTGGCGAAAGCACGGACGCCGAAGGTCGAGGGGAAGAGCCATGAGACGCCCTGCCAGACACCCGGGATGCTGCTCTGCGGCCACGACACGCCAGTCATGAACAACAGAGGTACGGAGATGAAGACCACCAGCAGCATGACATTCTCGCGATAGCGCACCAGACAGCTGACCGTCATACCAAAGAACACACAGGCCAGCAGATAAGGCACCATCAGCGCCAGCAGATCCTGCCAGTGGATAAGCGTCAGGAAGGAGAATATCCGTGGGACGACCAGCGTCAAGTAGGCTGCCATCACGGCATAGACCATCAGATAACAGAGTGCCTTTCCACAGACCACCCGGTAGATGCCGTCGTAACACTTATGGATAGGCACGAGGTCGGAGTAGCGGTTGCGTTCGCGGGCCGTTCCCGCCGCCAAACCGATACCCAGTACCAGCGTCTGTTGCAGGATCAGCATCAGCACGGCAGGGATGATGAAGTTACCGTATCCCCCCGCAGGATTGAAGATCGGCACGTCGGCGAAGTCCAGCGGACGCGTGGTAATCAGGTCCTCACGGGCGGTGTAGTTGCCGCTGAGCTTCGTCTGGATCTCTGCGCCCATCGTCTGGGTGACCGCCACGGCCGTCTGATAGATGGCCTTGTAGGTCAGCATCAGCGACATATCGCAATAGACACTGACCACCGCCTGCTGCATCTTGTTCAGCCGCGCGCCGAAATCCGCCGGAATCAGATAGACGCCCTTGGCCACCTGACGGCTGACGAGCGACTGCGCATCGTCGAGGTCCTCGGCATAGCTGAGCACCCGCACGTCGGGCGAGGCATCGATCATACGGATAAACTGACGGCTCTGCTGACTGTGCGACTGGTCGACGATGACCACAGGCACCTCGTGAACCACCTCGTTGTTGTAGATCCACGAATAGAGCAAGGGATAGACCAGCGGCACGATGATGCAGAAGATGAGTACGCCCTCATCGCGGAACACCTGCTTGATCTCCTGTCGCCAGACGTAGGCAGCGTCCTCTAACCGTTCATATATATTATGGAATATAGACATAAGTGAGCATTGCGTTCTTAATCTTGTTCATCACCAGCCAGGGCAGCAGCGTGAAGGCGATCAGTGCCACCAGGTGGAACCACGCGTCGACCAACGGGAAGCCGTTGAAGACGGTGATCTGATACAGCATGTAATAGTGTCGCAGGGGGAAGAGCCACGACAAGGCCTGTATCGGCGTATCCATACCCATCACGGGGAAGGCCGATCCCGCCAGCGAGAAGCTGAGCACCGCCCACAGCGAGCAGACGCTCATCGACATGCGCAGCGAAGGCATCAGTCCGAAGGCGAAGATACCGAAGCCGATGGCCGAGAACACCTCAAGCACCGCCAGGAGGAACATATCGCCGAAGCCGCCCTCGTGGGGAAAGCGTATGACGCCGTAGATATACATATCATAAAGGGTGATCAACACGAGGAAGATAATGGCCTGCGGCAAATACTTGCCCAAAATGGCCACCACGATATTGTTGTCGGCATTCGCCAACCACTCCTTGCCGCGGTCAAACTTCAGCTCCATACCCAGGCTGTAGGCCGAGATCAGGAACATGAAGAGCATCATGACACCCGGCACGAGCACGGTGGAGAGATAGGCATTGTAATTGGTCCAGGGGTTCGCGATCTGGTGCAGGTCGATACGTATGGGCTGCAGGAAGGCCATGATCTGCTCCTGCGTGTAGCCCTTGGCCCGCATGGTGGCCTGACCTACGGCAGCGGAACCGAGGTTGGCAATGGTCTTCAGGTCCTTCATCAGCAGGGAGCCCGCCATCACCGAGGCCATATTGTAATAATAGGAGATCTTCGGACGACGGCTGGAGAGCAGATCGTCGGTCGTGCCCTTGGGGATGTAGAGGAAGGCGTAGATCTGATTCTCCTGGATGGCCCTGCGCGCCTCGTTCACCGAGGGGTAATGCGCCACCACCCGCGAACTCTGAAAAGCATCGAGACGACGGATCAGACCACGTGAGGTCGAGGTATTGTCGAGGTCGACAACACCGACGGGCATATCCTCAGGCAGTCCCTCGTCCATCAGCGAGGTGAAGAACACCAGCGCCAGCAGAGGGAAGCCCAGCATACAAATGAGATACATGCGGTTGACGCGTAAGATCTTCATCTCACGCCGCGCTACCTGCCATATCAGTCTGAGGTATTTCACTTCTTGATAATCAAAGACATGCCAGGACGGAGGCCATCGAGTTTCTCCATGGGACGGGCCTTGACCTCGAAGGTCTTCAGGTCGTACTGACCGTTGGCCTTGGTGGCCTTCCAGACGGCATACGAGCCCTGATCCTTCAGGTAGTAGACCTTCATCTTGATCTCCTTGTTGAAGGCGGGTACGAAGGCCGTAAACTCAGAGCCGACCTTCATGCCGTTCAACTGGTCCTCACGAATATTGAACGTGCCCCACATATCCTGCATGACGGCAATCGACATGATGGGGGAACCCGTACCGACGAGTTCGCCGACCTTCGGATAGACATCGCTGACCTCACCCTCCATCTGGGCAATCTGCACCGTCTCGTTGATGTAGGAGTTTACCTCGTTGACGGCACCCTTGGCACGGCCCACCTGAGCGGCAGCGGCCAGCTTGTCCTCCATACGCGCACCGTTGACGGCCATGTCGTACTGACTCTGGGCAGCCTTGCACTGGGCCTCCATCGCCTTGTAATTGGCGTAGGCCTCATCACGCTTCTGGGCACTGATGACACCCTCGTCGAAAAGACGCTGGACACGGTTGTAGGACTTCTCGGCAATCTCGAGACCGGCCTTGGCCTGCTGAAGTACGGAGAAGGCCCCCTGGATCTGTTCCTTGCGGGCACCATTCTGGGCTTTCAACTCCAGGGCGCTGGCTGCATTCTCTGCACTGCGGGCCTGTTCCATCTTGGCACGTACCTCAGGCGCATCGAGGATGGCGAGGGTATCGCCGGCCTTCACATAGTCGCCCTCCTTCACACGGAGTTCGAGGATACGACCAGGCACCTTACTGGACACACGGTACTCCGACACTTCCACCTGTCCCTGCATGATGTCCGGGTCGCGGTCGAGGGCGAAGAAACCTATTAACGCTACGATAATCACAACTGCCACGAAACCGACAACGGCGAGCAGGATGTTGTTATGTTGAGTTTTTTCTGACATAATCTTATTGGTTTAATGTGCCAAGCGACTTCTGGAGGTCTACCTGGCTGAGTTTAACATCTATTTCTGCGTCGATCTTCTGCGACTGAGCCTGCAGCCATGCGGTCTGCGCCTCCATGACGGTGGCTGGGGTGATGACACCCTCCTGGAAACCTATATTGGCCGTACGCAGGTTCTCGTCGGCACGCTGGATATTGGTCTGTGCCATCGTCAACTGCTTGTTGGCTTCGTTCACGCGGAAGGTGTTCTGGTTCACCTGGAGTTCAATCAGTTCACGGGCCTCGGCGAGTTCGAGGTTGGCGATGCTCGTGGCACCCTTCGAGGCACGGACCTTGTACATCACGTCGCCCCAGTTCCAGATGGGTACGCGTACCATCACGCCCACATTCCAGAAACCGCCGAACTTACGCTCGAAGCCGTTGAAGACGGTGGGATTCATCACGGCATAGCCGCCTGTGAGCGCCACCATCGGCAGATTACCGGCCTTCAACAGGTTCGTCAGCTGCTTGGAGAGCTGGACGCCGTTCTCGAGCATCTTCAGCTCAGGACGGTTGTTCACGGCAGTCTCCACATCGAGCTGGGGAGCGATCTCCACCACGGCGATATTCTCGGTATCCTCGTCGGCGAGGGTGATCTGTTCATTGATGGGCAGGCCGATGGTCTGACAGAGCAGCATCTTCGAGAGCACCAGTCCGTCCTCGACTCTGGTCAGTGTCATCTCGGCCTCGTTGAGCTTCACGTCGACAGAGAGACCGTCGCTCCTCGTGGCCACGCCTTCGTCGATCATCTTGTGCACATCGCTGTCGAGTTTCTTCAACAGGTCGAGGTAAGCCTCAGCCAGACGTTTCTTGTGTTTCAGCGACACCACCTGCCAGTAGGCTTTGTCGGCAGAATAGATGGTACTCTGACGACGGGCCTCAAAGGAATTCTCCTGCAGGTCTTCGTTGATGTCGGCCATCTTGTTCATCGCCACGATGGCACCTCCCATGAATACCGGCTGCACCAGTCCGACGGAGCCGACGAAGAGGTTACGGGTATCTGTATCGAGAGCATCGACCACCGACTGTCCAAGGGCATTGAGTTTCGTCTGGAGATTACCCAGAGTCTCGGCCGTGATGTTGTTCAGGGTTCCCATGTCGATACCCAGCGAACCCAGCAACATACCCACTTTCTCCATCGGCAGCTGAGCCACCGCATTGTCGATACCCCCCTTCAGGTCCATCGCCGTCGCCGTTCCTATCTGCGGAAGTGCGGCTTTCTGATGATCGTTAAGCAACGATATCGGACGACTGGTATACTGGTAGGTACCCAATGCACTGACGTGAGGCAGGTATTTGGTTCGCATGGACTTGCGGATGTTCGCAGCCACGTCCTGCTTCACCTTCGTGACACTCATCTGCTTGTTGTTGCGCAATGCCATCGCCCGACAGCTGTCGAGTGTCAACAGCCGCTGCGCCTGGATGGGCATCGTCGCGCCCGCAAGCAGAACTAATCCAATCAATCTATTCATCTATTCAAAAATAAATGTTCTTGAGCCAATCATATTGCCGTCGGCAAAGATAGAGACACGATACTGTCCGGCCTCCAACATCTGCGTGACGTTCCAATAGGTAGCCATGTTCACCTCCTCACCGGTATACTCGATGGTCTTCTTCATCGAGCATTCCAGATTACGGTTCTCGTAGGGGAAGGTACCGCCACCGCCGAGGGTGTTGCCGCCAGGATTCTGGATACGCACATAGATGGTACGGTTGCCGTTAGAAGCCGTCACGTTCTTGGTGATGGTGAAGTTCACCTGGATCTTCTTCGTGTCCTTCAGCTTAGGCTTCTTCATCGCCTTGTCCTTCTTGTCGAGCAAGATCATCTGGATGTTTGTGGCGTCGAGCTGTGCAGCAATGGCCACCTTCTCGGAGAGCGAGGCCTTCTCGCTGCTCAGACCGGCAATCTGCGTGTTACGCTTGTCGAGTTCGGCATTCACACGGGTGTTCTCCTGTTTCAGACTCTCATTCAGACGGTTCAGCGAGTCCACCTGGATGATATACGAGCGCAGCACGGCTCTCACCGTAGCCAATTCCTTCTTCAGACGGGTGATTTCACGGGCATCGTCGGCCTTGACCTTCTTCAACTCCTCCAACAACTTCTGCGTCTTCATCTGTTCCTGCGTCAGCTGCTCTACGATCGAGTCGTTATTGATCTGGGTCTTCATCTCAGAGTACTGCAGGGCGAAACGTTCGTACTCGTTTTCCATCTCCTGCTTGTCGAGTTCGGCCAACTCCTGCATGTCGCGGTTCACCTGTTTCTGTTCCTGCAGATTCATAAAAAGGTAGACCATACCACCAATGAGAGCCAGGACCAAAACTATCAGCAAAGGAATTAATATTTTCTTCATTTCAGTTACATTTCTTCTAAAAAACGGTGCAAAGTTAGACTATTTCTATGAAATAGCAAAGGTTTTTGAACAATTTTAATAAATCATTTGGAGGTTTAAGAAAAAAAACTTAAATTTGCAACATGATGCTACGCCTATGAACAAAAATGGTTTTCTTTACAGGGTCTACGACCTCTACGTCGACGGCTTCAGGCACATGCGCCTGGGGAAGACTCTGTGGGCGATTATCCTGATCAAGCTCTTCATCATCTTCGTGGTGCTGAAGCTATTCTTCTTTCCCAATTTCCTGAAACAGCATGCGAAAGGCGACGAGGCCTCCTACGTGGCCACCGAACTTGTAGAGCGTGCCTCACCATGATTCAGAGGATGCAGAAGACTCGGATTACTCAGATTTAAAACCCAATAATTTATGATCAACAACCTATTTCTAAACATTGATGCCGGGACCATCGACTGGTCGAGAGCGCAGTTCGCCCTCACGGCAATCTATCACTGGCTCTTCGTGCCACTGACGCTCGGCTTGGCTGTCATCATGGGCATCGCCGAGACCAAGTATTATCGTACAAAAGACGAGTTCTGGAAGACTGCTGCTAAGTTCTGGCAGAAACTCTTCGGCGTGAACTTCGCCATGGGTGTGGCCACAGGTATCATCCTCGAATTCGAGTTTGGCACCAACTGGAGCAACTACTCCTGGTTCGTGGGCGACATCTTCGGCGCCCCGCTGGCTGTCGAGGGCATCGTCGCCTTCTTCATGGAGTCCACCTTCGTCGCTGTCATGTTCTTCGGCTGGAAGAAGGTATCGCCCGGCTTCCACCTCGCCTCGACATGGCTCACGGGTCTGGGAGCAACTATCTCTGCCTGGTGGATCCTCGTGGCGAATGCGTGGATGCAGTATCCCGTGGGCTGTGAGTTCAATCCTGACACCATGCGTAACGAGATGGTTTCCTTCGCCGAAGTGGCCCTCTCGCCCTTCGCTGTCGGCAAGTTCTGCCACACCGTCACTTCCGCCTGGATCATCGGCGCCATCTTCTGTGTCGGGGTCTGCTGCTGGTATCTGATGAAGAAACGTGACACGAAACTGGCACTAGAGAGTATGAAGATCGGTGCCTGGGTGGGGCTCGTCGGAGCCTTACTAGCAGGCATGACCGGCCATAAGTCGGCACAGGACGTGGCCGAGGTTCAGCCGATGAAACTCGCTGCGATGGAAGCCCTCTATAACGGAGGTACCGACGTGGGGCTGACGGCTGTGGCCTGGGTGAATCCCTTCTGCCAGCCAGACTACGCGTGGGACGATGAACCCGCGATGAAGATCGAGATGCCTTACGCCCTCTCGTTCATGGCCACCAACGATATTCACGGCTATGTGCCGGGCATCAATGATATCCTCAACGGCTACACCAAACCCGACGGTACGGTAGAGCCCTCCATTGATGAGAAGATCGCCCGAGGCAAGATGGCCATCGAAGCCCTCGCCGCCTACCGACAGGCCAAGGCCGAGAATGCCCCCGAGGCCACTCTAAACTCTCAACTAGACATTCTCAAGGAGAACATGCCCTACTTCGGCTATGGCTATATCAAGGACAAGAACGACATCGTGCCCTATATCCCCGTCAACTTCTGGGCGTTCCGCATTATGGTCGGTCTGGGTTGTCTGTTCATCCTCTACTTCCTCCTGTTGTTGCTGCTCATCTATGACGTGCCGTTCTTCTCGGTCTTCACACGCCGACTGCTGGCCACCATCGGCATACTGCCAGAGACTGCTGCCGATGCACCTCGCCAGCTCACGGGTCTTCCTGCCTGGCATTACTGGCTGGCCATCATCCTCATCCCACTGGGTTATATCGCCTCTGAGAGTGGTTGGCTCGTGGCAGAGTTTGGCCGTCAGCCCTGGACCATTCAGGACATGCTGCCCACATGGGCCTCTGTCTCCGACCTCAACGCCGGCAGCGTCGCCCTAACGTTCATCCTCTTCCTCATCCTCTTCACCACGATGCTCGCCGTCGAGATCAACATCCTCCTGAAGCAGATCAAAAAAGGACCAGACAACGAATGATATCTAGAAACAAAAAAAGTATAAATATATGACATACGAATTCTTACAGCACTACTGGTGTTTTATTGTTTCACTGCTTGGTGCGATATTAGTATTTCTATTGTTTGTGCAGGGTGCGAACTCCGTAGCCCGCAGTCTGGGCTATACGGAAGAAGGCCGGAGACTTGTCTACAATTCTACTGGCCGGAAATGGGAATTTACCTTCACCACCCTCGTCACCTTCGGAGGAGCCTTCTTCGCCTCCTTCCCACTCTTCTACTCTACTTCGTTCGGAGGTGCCTACTGGCTCTGGATGCTCATTCTCTTCACCTTTGTGCTTCAGGCCGTCAGCTATGAGTTCCAGAACAAGATCGGCAATTTCCTCGGTCCCAAGACTTTCCAGTTCTTCCTCACGCTGAACGGTATCGTAGGCCCATTACTCCTGGGCGGCGCTGTGGCGACCTTCTTCGAAGGCTCGAACTTCATCATCGAGAAGAACAACCTCATCGATGCTGGTGCCATCACGCCTATCATTTCCCGCTGGGCCAACGCCTCTCACGGTCTCGATGCCCTGCTGAATCCCTGGGTATTGGTTCTGGGTTTCGCAGTGGTGTTCCTGGCTCGTGTATTGGGCATCCTCTACGTGATGAATAATGTCAACGACGAGGATATCCGCTCGCGTGGCAGTGTACGACTGATTGGCGCAGCCGTACCCTTCGTCGTGCTCTTTGTGGCCTATCTCGTACATGTACTGTTGAAAGACGGTTTTGCCTTCGATCCTGCTACGGGTGTCATCTTCATGGAGCCCTACAAGTATCTGCACAATTTCCTTGACATGTGGTATCTCCTTATTATCCTATTGATAGGTGTCGTGCTCGTACTTTTCGGCATCGGCAAGACCATCGTCTCGAAGGATTACGTGTGTGGCATCTGGCCTGCTGGCATCGGCACCGTACTCACCGTACTTGCCCTGCTGCTTAGCTGCGCCTGGAACAACACGGCCTACTATCCCTCAACGGCCGACCTCCAGTCGTCGCTGACGCTCCAGAACTCCTGCTCGAGTGAGTTCACGCTCACCACGATGTTCTGGGTATCACTACTCGTTCCTTTCGTACTGGCTTACATCATCTACGCCTGGCGCGCTATCGACAAAAAGAAGCTCGACAAGGAAGAAATCCAGACCGACCACGCCTATTAATACAAATTATCCCTCGCCAGCTGGCGAGGGATAATTGATTTCTATGTACGCTTGGGATTCTTTGGAAACCAGCCTTTCTCCACACGTTTTTTCTGCTCAAACAGTTCTCCGATGCCCCATAGCGCTGAGGCGCCGAACACACCTAGGAACGATGAAAGATATATATTCTTGATAAATAGTGCAGCCCCACAGCAAACCAGACCCACGAGCAGATAAATCACCCAGGGCTTCGTGCCCCAGTAATACTCTGTCTTAATCACAATCGGATGCCAGATGCCAATCGTCAGAAAGGTCATGATGGCGATGATAATACCTGTAAAATACATATCGGACTATTCTGTTGTGTAAAAAAATGTTCATTTATTTCTACTGCCGACGGATGAGGGCGATGTATTCTTCGTAAGGGATAAAACGGCCACCCATACTGCGGAGGTGAGGCGTCTCCAACTGACAGTCGATCATAAGACCGCCTAAATGGTCGAATATCCGGGCGAGATAGATGAGGGCGAATTTTGAGGCATTAGGTACCAGCGAAAACATGCTCTCGCCGAAGAACGCCCTACCCAGATTGACGCCATAGAGGCCACCTACCAAGCGATCGTCAGTACCTTTCTCCTGCTTTTCCCACACCTCAACACTTGCCGCAAACCCCTGATGATGAAGCGCCGTATAAGCCTTGATGATCTCCGGACCCAGCCAGGCACCCTCTTCTGTATCGCGGTTCTGGGCTGTAGCACAACCCCTGATGACGCCATCGAAATCCTTGTTTAGCGTGACTCTGTACCGATCCTGACGATACAATTGTCGCATGGAGTGACTGACATGTATCTCCTTGGGGAAAATGACAAAACGCTGCAGGGGACAATACCATAGCGGCTCCTGCTGGTTACGGAACGAGAACCAAGGGAAGAAGCCATTGGAATAAGCCAACAGCAATCGGTCGATGGAAAGGTCGCCGCCAACAGCTACCAAACCGTCTTCTTCGCCCAAATGAGGGTCAGGGAACCAGAGTCTATCGTCTAACTGAAAAACGGCCATCGCACTATTCTAATCATTCACCATCTTGCGGAATTTGAGATGGGGCTTAACCTTCATCTTGTGCATCTCGTCTGTGTTGGTGAACATAAACTCCAGCATCAGGTCAGTGAGACTTCCCTTGAAAGTGACATCGCCATGGGCCTCTGCACCGTCGCTCTTGATGTCGGCCATGATGTTATGGATTTTGATGTTTCTGTAATCTACCTCACGGATGTCGGCATTCACATGACCGATGGGCAGCTTGCCGCCTTTCTCCTTACGGATCTCGGCCGTGCGCTTCTTGGAGATATCGATGTCGAAGGTGGCTGAACAGTCGATCTTGCCGATGCGCTTCAACTTGAAGAGGTCGCCCAGGTTCACATCGTCACCACTGACACGACCCGTGAGATACTTCGTGTTGCCGTCGAGCTGGAACTCAAAGTCGAGGTCGCCCATCTCCGTATTCATCAGTCCCCTGAACTGCTGTTTGCGCCAGAGAATGTCGAAACTACCGTGATATTTGACGACGCCAAGGGCATAGACCTGATACATCATATATTTCTTCACGATGAACTGATTGATGATCTTATCCTTGATGCCTGGCTTGGCCACCATATCGTGGACGTCGAAATGAAGATTCAGGGCACGTTTCTTATTCATATCGCGCATGACACCAGTGGCATTGATCACCAACTTACGGTCATCGGTCTCGACATGAGCGCGACGGAAGTTCATGCCGCTGGCATTACCGTCGAGCGAGCATCTTACATTAAGGGGTATCGAGAACCTTCGCAGTACGGGGGCAAAGGGCTGCGAGATATCCTTTAGCATCGTACGCACAAAGATGCTGTCGGCACGATAGTTCAAAAAGGTACCTTTCTTCTTGTCCGGCAACATGATGTCGGCCTGCGGGATGTCGAACTTCGTGGAGATCTGCTGGAAGGTGACATCAGAGAGGTGGATGTGCTTGCCACTGATGAGGATGTCGGCCTTCATATCGTGGATGTCGAAGCCGGCAGTGGTATCGCTGAGACAACACTGGGTGAGCGCGAGGCGCACCGTATCCTTATCAGCCCGGAGGATATCAACACCAATGTCGGCCACAACATCCATATGTCCTGCGTCGAAGGCGCCACGATGGGGCTTGTTGGTATTCTTACGCGGCTTGTGGTTGTCGGTCTTGAAATGCAGACCTTTGACATCGACATGCTGCAGATCGCGCCATAGACTGTAGACGGCCTGTTCCAAGAGATAATCCTCGCCGTTGTATCTGACGTGAACCTGCTTAGCGATGGCGTGCTGCAGGTCGAGTTTGAAGGCAGAGCCTCCCTTCTTTTTCTTCTTCTTTTTGTCCTTCTTGTCTTTTTTCGTAGCATCGAGGAGGAACTGGTAGTTGGCCGGACCGTCCTTAGGCTTGTACAACAAGGCATCGATACCTTCCACTCTCAACTCCTTCAACACGATACGTCCCTGCAGCAGCGGACGAAGGCGGAAGTTGCCCCATATCTCCTTGACAAGCAGCAGTTCGCGCTTATGCTGATCCTTCAGTCGCACACCTTTTATGCTGACGCGCTGTCCCAGGAGATTAAGACCTACATGCTCAATCTGGATCTCTGTCTGCAGTTCCTTGGAGAGGGCTTCTGTAGCCATACCGATAATCTTGTTCTGAACATAGCTGCTGTGGAAAACAACCATCGTCAACGAGAACAGGACAACGATAACTGCAAATATAATAAGTAAGAAACGTCTTAATCTCTTCATCTTTTCTCCGTATTCAGCCGACAAAGATACGAAAAAAAGTGAAGAGAAAGGCGCGAAGCGTGAAGAATTTCGCGATGCTAAGTTTTTTTAACCAGTCA
>JAEENF010000099.1 GCA_016283605.1 Prevotella sp. | reverse complement strand
AAGCGTGACAATTTGTCACGGTTTCATTTCCTTCCTCTTTCAGACGTTGCTTCAACTTACGCCAATACGCCTGAGGGTTTTCACTATCGGTAAGAACCGCACAAACATCAACAATGGAGAAGTACCATTCCTCCTGCTGGTCGTCCCACACGGTACGCACCTTTTTGTCTTCAAATATTTTAAGTTGTTCTTTTTGTCCCATAGGTTTCAGCGCAGCAGAGCTGCAGGGGTCAGGTTTCAAGTTTCAGGTTTCAAGTTTCAGGTTTCAAGTTTCAGGGCAGCAAAGCTGCGGGTAAGAGTTAAGAGTTAAGAGTTTGTAGCTGAAGTGATCAACTCATCGAAGTACTCATCAACCGATACTGTACTCGCCATAATTCTTTCTTTGGCAGAAACAGACTTAGATGGCATAGCATATGTGGTGGGCTCACCATAAGCGGCCACCGGCTCTGATGCCATTATGGGCTCTTCATGTATGTCTTTATATGTTTTGCTCATTGTCTATATCGTTTATGATTCAGGTCCTTAATCTTTAATCTTTTTAAGCCTTAACCTTGACCTTAACTTTAACCTTAACCTTAACGTTGAACTATGACCTTGAACTACCACTCGAGGACTTGAGGAAAATTCGTTGAATTAGTGTAATTAGTTGTTTGAAAAGAAAAGTTTCAGGGTATTTTCGTTGTTTCCGAGTATTTCCGTTGTTACAAAAACATTAAAAACACCTCGGGATGTCTGAATCTGTTGTCATCGACAACTGATCGGTTGACTGTCAGCTGTGTCCGTCTGAAAACAAGCTTTCACGTCCACATCAGACTGTCAACCAGTTCCTGACCAAGGTCATGAACTTCAGACAGCCCATCGGCAAAAACACCGCTTCGCTGAAAAACTTAACTCACACAGAAATCACAGAAAGCACGGAAATTGACCTTAACGTTAACCTTAACCTTGACTTTAAACTCACGCAGATATCGCAGAAATCGCAGATTTAAAAAAACAGGAAAAACTCCTTTGGGATGTCTAATGCTAACGTCGCGACGTTAGCATCGGTGATCTTCTTGTCGGTGTACGTCTAAGAGCGAGCTCTTACGCCACCATCAAGAACATTACATGTGCCGAAACCATGTTACGTCACTTAGACTGCCCATCGGCAAAAACACCGTTCCGCTGCGCTTCACTGAAAAAAAGCAGTGCGAGGTGACATTAACCGCCTGCATCATTTCATTTTGCTGATGCACTTGAGGAAAAGGGGGAGGGAGGATGGCAGCGGAGCTGCGGTGAGAGTCGCACTGCGACGGTTAGGGGTGAGGGGTGAGGGGGTTGGCGCTGACGCACGGGGAGAGCCCTCAGGGCGGTGAGGGGGGAGGGGTGAGGGGGGGCGGAGGATGGACTTGGCGGCCTTGCGGTAGGCGGGGTCCTTGGTGCTGACGAAGAGGGCGATGTAGAGGTAGGTGAGGACTTCGGCGGGCTGCAAGCTGCTCTGACCTTGCGGATACTGTTCCAAGGCTTTGATATGGGCCTTGACCTTGCCATTGAGCAGGGAACAGGCGGCTCTGTCGGACTGCAGGGAGGCGCACATGAGCATCAGGGCATCATACTGTGCCAGCAACAAGGGGTCGCTGCTCTCTACGGTGTGACTGATACTGAGGATATTGAGCTTGCGCATGTCTGCACGTCGTTCCTCGTCGGCATCGAGACCGCTGTAGCGGTTGACCTTATGCTCGAGGGCTGTGAGGATGACCTGTTGCATGCGCAAGAGGTAATCGCTCTGGAAGAGCATGGGCTCGTCGGCTGCGTCGAGGTATATGTCATCGGGCGTCTTATCGTAAAGACGCAGGTCCTGGGTGCCGCCAAAGAACTCCACGGAGAGTGTCATCCTGATGCCTGAGGCGGTATGGGTGATCTCATAGACCTCGGCAGTGAGGTCCTTGAAGGCTCCGCGACGTATGGTGACGGTCATGCCTTTCTCTATCCTTCGGGTGTGGGGATGTATGTCGAAACGCTCACGTTGCTGCATGCAGCCGTGGATGAACTGTTGCATGAGGGGGCCTGAGATAGTGGCGATGTGGCCGCTGGCGTCCTTGTAATAATGCAGGCGGTGATGACCTTGGTTCCAGGGTTCCTTCAGGAGGGCGTTGATATAGGACTCAGAGGCCTGGAGGAACACGAAGCGACGGAGGGCATTACGTATCTCGTTGTTGGCTTTCTCGCGGTCGGCGGTCTGTCCGGCAGCGGTATATGTGTCGCGGCCAGCGGTGGTAACCTTCTGTCGGGCAAGGACGAGATAGGGTATGAAATAGCGCAGTGGAACGCTATCACTCCCCTGCCCCATCACTCTGGCTTCCAATAGGTGGCGTTCGAGGTGTTCGGGATCGGGATGCGTCATGACGCACCAAGGGGCTGACGTCTGCGCGGTGGGCTGTATGTTGTTACTTTCTTGCATATCTCTCCCTCGTCTCTGCCGGGGTGTTGTCAGCGAGACGGATAGTGTTTTTGTTCAGTGGCAGAAGCTGTCGACATGGTAGATGTCTTCGGAACTTGGGTCGGTGTGGTTTGCCCTTTCCGACTGACAGCACGGCCTGTCTCTCGGGTGACCGAGTGGTGCATCTTTTGATGCGAGCTTATAAAAAGCGCACAAAGTTAATACATTATTATGTATTCAGCGGCATGTAATGGTAGTTTTTTTCATTTAAAGTACGTTTTTGACTCTTTCACGGCTGTTTTGGCGAAAAAATAAGCGAACCTTAACCTTAACGATTACCTTAACCTTAACGATTACCTTAACCTTAACGATAAAGGCCTCACGCAGATCTCGCAGAAAGCGCAGATATTGAAAAAAACAGGAAAAACACCAGTTGAAGAGGTGGCACTGCGTGCCTTGATGCTAAATTGTCATGAGACTGCCTGAAAGCGAGCTTTCGCAGATCTCTTTACAACTTATCATCATTCATTCTGAATCACCTCTTCATCTGGCAAAAACATCGCTTCGCTGAAAAAGAGGTCCAGAGGACATGAATCAGTTTAATCTGTTTAATCTGTAGCGAAAGAAGTTTCCGTGTATTTCAGTTGTTTCAGTGATTTCCGTTGTCACAAAAACACCGCTGCGCTGGAAAACAGGTCCTCGGGATTGTTAACTCACACAGAAATCACAGAAACCACAGAAATTGACATTAACCTTGACGATAACGATAACCTTAACCAGTTGAGAGTTAAGAGTTAAGAGTTAAGAGTTAAGAGTTGAGAGTTAGTAGTTGGAACCTAAACGATCGCTCGACCCCCTGTCGCTTCTTCGAGCTTGCGAGTCTGAAGAACCTTAACGGCCTATTTCACCGCGCTAATTAGAAGTTTTCCACTTGTTTTTTCAACGCAGAGACGCTGAGGCGCAGAGACTCTGGAGAAAAGGAGAGGACGCGAAGGCATAACCATTGACGCTCTCGCGTGAGGACGCAGGGGCGCACGAACGGC
>JAEENF010000098.1 GCA_016283605.1 Prevotella sp. | reverse complement strand
TGAGTACGATGTCATCGTCGCTCACGAACAGCGGCGCATCGGCCCAGTTGCCGAAGAAACGACAGCCCTCGAACACCACGTTCTCACTACCACGATTAGTGATGAGCTCGTATTCGCGGTTGCTGAAGAAGTCGCACTGATAGAACTCCACGCAATCCGAACTATAGAGTTCCATGATGCCATAGGTGCAGTCGTGGATATTGCTTCTGTACATGCGGAATTCCCTGGTATCACGCGTCACAACTCCATAGGTGCCACAACCGTAGAGGTCGCAGTTAGACACAGAGATGCGTTCTCCCCCTTCCACACCGATCACACCACCGTCGCAGTAGCCGCCCTCAGTATGACCGATCGTAAGATTCTCCACGTTACAGCCCACGCAGTTCATAAAACTCAGACAGAAGGAATAACGGGGATTGACCTCGATACTGGAATTATGCTTACCACGAATAGTCAGACCTCGCATGTTCTTCAGCACCAGTTGCTGACCGTCGTTGCAATACTCGCTGATCACAACAGGCTGGTCGTTGCCGTCACTCTTGGCGATGGTCACCCACGCACGACCAGGAACACCCGAGAACCAATCCTCGCGCTCCAAGATTCGTGAGAGATTCAGATGAACATCCTCACCCAGTTCGATGACACGATCGTTGCCGAGGGCATTGATAAACTGTTCCTCGGTATTAACGGTGATCACACCATCAACGGCCTGCGCCATCTTCGGAGCAGCCTGACTATTCTCATAACGCACGCGATTGTCATCGTCCTCAGCCTCCTCACTTTTAATGAGTTGTATATTGGTCATCTCGATGATATTGAGTTTGATGCTGTTGTTATTTGTCACTGGCTTATACCAAGGCTGACTGCCGAAATGATCCTGCAAATCCTTCGACTGGAACTTCCACCCGTGACGGGCTAAGATCTCATTGCGCATCAGTCGCAGCTGGGGCTTCGAGAAACGACCCAGATAGCGGGTGTTCATCAGATAGTTCTGCAACATCCAACTGACGTCGCGTTCATCGGCAATCTTCTCCTGCGCCACACAGTTTTTCAGATTGTCGGGCGTCAGGGTCAACGTGTAACAACAGTCGCCATTGGGCTTGCGGACTGTCAGGAAGTTCATACTCTCCTGACGGATATAATCCACACGAGCGCCAACCTCACCCCGGATGAAGATCCACCCGTGCGAATTGGTTGAGTAGAGCGTGTAACGGCCTTCCACACCGTCGACCTTGTTCAGGGCGAACGAATCACCACCCATATCCACACTCTCACCTTCCATCCTGACGTTGCCCTCGTTATCTACGATGGCAACATACAGGCGCTTACCATCCCACCATTTACTACCATCCTTGATCGTCTGCGACGAAGCGAATAGTGAACAGTGAATAGTGAATAGTATTAACAGTAACTTCTTCATATCTACTTACTCCTTCTCTCCTTAATACTCCCTATTCATCAGTCTGTGGAAAGCTTCCGTCAGGTCGTTGGCCAGACGCGAGGCAAAGATCTCATCCATCTGTTTCTGACCTTTGATATCCTCATGGAAAAAACCACCGGAACCCCAATAGTAACGGGTCTCATTATTCTGACTCTTACAGAAATAGAACACGAGACTACCCTTATCGAAGAGGAATTCTTCATAATAGTTGCGGGCACCCACATTATAGCTACGGGTCATGAAATAGGGCGTGTAATAGACATTGCCCAAGTTCTCATCAAACTCCCCACTATAATAATAATGTGTCACATCCTTGACAGGTCCCGCACCAGGCGCCATATAGTTACTGGTCACCACGGTCTCATCCAGCGGCACCTCAGCCTTCTTCTTGTCGGCCATTCTCTGCTTGGCCTCAGCATACATCTTTCGGATGTTTGCCACCTGGGCATTCTGTGCCTGTACGCTACCTAGAGCGCACAAGCACAGAAGCATAGATATCATTATCCTTTTCATTGTCTTGACCAAATCGTTATTCCGTTGCGGGAAGGGGATCAGCATTCTTCGCCTTACCCTTGGCAGCCAGTTCCTTCAGTTTATCCTTGCCCTTGAAGGCGAATACCCATACCAGGAAGCCCGACAACACGAGCAGACTGATACCCAGCAGCGGACGATAGAACAGCCAGGCGAGTGCGATGACGATCAGCGACCAGGCGATACCGATAACCGTGCAGACCACGCCGACACCCCATCCGAAGATACCAGCAATGAAAGGCACCACCTTCAGGATGGTCTCGATGAAGCCGAAGATACCCTTCAGACCGCCGAT
>JAEENF010000097.1 GCA_016283605.1 Prevotella sp. | reverse complement strand
GTTGGGAAAGCGGAAAACGATACGTCCGAGGGAGTTACCTGCGCCACCCCTCTGACCGATACGCAGTGAACCGGACAACATTTGTCCTTCGGTCACCTCTGTAGGATTTAGGGTGTCACCTGAGTTACGGTCAACAATATAGTAACGGTTACGGGCAAAATAGGCTGAATCTCCACTATGATGCGCCACATCAGACTTCACGATGTTATAAGGTATAATCCAATCTGGATTAACTTGCATATAACTGATCTGGCTTTTCAAGAGCGGCGTCTTGGTCGTCGTGGCACCACAACAAATACGCATATTCAGGATGGAGTCAGGACAGACTGCCCACAACTGCTGGGCAGGGATGTTCACCAAGATCATCCGTTCATTTTCGCCAGGCTGACTGATTTGCCAGCGACAACGTTCCATATTGACGGTCAGCTTTCGACGAAGATCCTTGTCCTTGGTCTGCACCAGTTGGTTCTGTAACGCTCTGTAAACATGACTTTCGGGTTTTGAAGTCAACAGATATTGCATCCGGTCGTCAGAAGTCAACAACTTGATTGACTCCTGATAATCAGGCGATTTAATATCGTAGTCAAACAAGCGGGCATAATCCCCGCTGTTCACCTTGACATCCAAATGGTTGAGCAATCTCGCAGGACGGATGAAACCGTAACGCTGTCCTGCGGTATAGCGTACAAAGGCTTTCGAGAGATGATAGTCGAGTCGTGGCAGAACCTCATTGATACTCACGCCTAAGGAATCAAAGGCGAGACTACGGACAATGGCGAGGTCATCAGAAATCTGAGTGACGAAAAAGGCGTTGGGGTCTAAACCGTTAGCAAGCAGTTCACGACGCAAAAAAGACAACAGGGAGTCAGCATCTGAAGATACGCCCATCCGCGAAGACCAGACAGTCGGCAACTCATCATGTTGGTGTTCTGCATAATATTGTTTAACGGTCTTGTCGCTCTCCCAGCGTGAACTATCAGCCCATAAAATATGCTCCAGACACGTTCTCATCTGAGAAGTATCAAGAGCATTTACGTATGTTCCGAATTCTGAAATCTCGGCTTCATCAACCTCACGGTTTCCTTCAAAACAGGAAGCCAGAAGCACACAAGTTGTCGTCAGTATAACTACTAACGAATAGACACCTTGCGCACGACCTTGCCAACCTTGAGGACATAACACCCTTTGGCCAGATTAAGTTCTACACGCTGTGAAGCACTGTCGATACGATATTGGGCCACTTGACGACCCGTAAGCGACACGACTTCGAGCACCTCACCCTGAGCACCATTGACATAGACCACATTCCCGTCGATGGTGAGGGTCACCTGGTCGTCGATGAGTTCAGCCACACCCCGTTCAAGATACATCGGGACTGCCAGAACCGGAACAGCCAGAAGCGCCATCATTGTAAATATGAGTATACTCTTTCTCATAAGCAAATCTACATAATTTTTGCAAAGTTAGCATTTTCTTTTGAAACAACAAAATTTTTCAAAGAAAAAATGCAGAATAAAGGCACATTAGACGTCAAAAACGTCCATTTCGTTCGTCAGGAAGCTTTTTTCAAAGACTTTTTTCGCTTCTGCGAGCAACACGTTCTCGTCGTCATACCGCGAGCTATAATGCCCCAGAAGCAATTTCTCTACTCCGGCCGTGCTGGCCACCAAAGCCGCCTGACGGGCTGTAGAATGACAATACTTCTCAGCACTGCTGAGACGGTCTTCACCATAGGTACTCTCATGATAAAGAGTCGAAACGCCCTTCAATTGTTCCGCCAATTGTGGCAGATAGCGGGTGTCAGAGATATATGCATAGCTCCTGACAGGATCTGCAGGACGCACTAACCGTTCATGAGGTATCACCTCCCCGTCAGGTGTTGTCCAACCAGCACCGTTCTTGATGTTATTCACCTGACTTTTCGGTATTTGATAGAAATCAAGCATGTCAGGTCGGATATGTGGAAGTGTGGATTTCTCGCTGATGAGGTAACCACAACAGGGAACACGATGTTCCAAAGGGATCGATTCGACCTTGGTGCCCTTGTCCTCGTAAACCACCTGACGAACCTTCGTATCTACAGGATGAAACTCCATCTTAAAACCCAGATCGTGGGTATAAAATTTGATTTGATGGTCGAGTTCCGGTCCCAACGCTTCTGGTGCATGGACATGAAGGGTAGCCGTGCGCCCCAAAAGTCCGAAGGTGGAAATCATGCCGATGAGTCCAAAGCAGTGGTCGCCATGTAAATGGGTGATAAAAACGTGACTCAATTTGGTGAAACGTACCCGACAACGGCGAAGCTGCATCTGGGTACCTTCGGCACAATCGAGCATGAACACCTTCTCACGTACCTCCACCACTTGAGAGGATGCGTTATGACGAAGGGTGGGAAGCGCACTTCCACACCCTAAGATATGTACTCTGAAGGGCTCCAAAGTCCGTTAGGGATTAGTGGTCAATACGGAATTCGTCAGAAGCGTCCTCCAACTTCAAGCCGTGCAGGTCCATCGGTTCCGACTCCTTATAACGGCTGTACTGGAAGACTTCGATATCTTCCTTCTGAGGAGATCCGTTGTAAACATCCTTTGCCACAGGAATAGACTTGTAGACCAAGGAGTCAGGACCCAGCATCACGAGATCGTAGAGGTTTATCTCCTCCATATCGCCACCACCTTCACGTTGGGAGAGGATTTCCAGCTTGCCATTGAAAATCTTCCAAGTCTTGTAGATGATGCTGCTCTGCTCAATACTCTCAGCCACACCACCTTCCTTGATACGAATACCAACCTCCGAACTACCGTCGATAGGATTCGGCATGACCCAGTCGCCTAACAGTGTATTCTGATTGATGACGATGACGGCCTCACTCTTTTCCTTGTTAGCTAAGACAGCCAGACGGTCACCAGCCTGCAAACCGCCAAAGACCTTACCATTCTCCTGAGCGGCAGCCATACTCATCGTCAACGTGTCGCCATTGTCTGTCAACAATTGCAAGGTATTCATGGCCGTTCCATTGCCGCAAAGACCATAAATAGTCTGATCGCGAGGGATGTAATCTGCCACTGAGTCATTTTCTTCAACGGCCACCTGCTGCTGACCTTTGCCACCACCAAAACAACTGCTCATCGTCATTGCGACAGCAGCCATCATTCCGATAAATGAAATCTTTTTCATATCTCTTTTGTTTTAATTATTCAACACATTCTTTGCTTCTTCCCAAAGTTTATCCATTTCAGACAAAGTCATGTCTTTCAATGGCTTACCAATTTTAATACTATGATTTTCGATATAGTTAAAACGGTCGATAAACTTACGATTCGTCATCTCCAGGGCATTATCTGGATTCAACTTATACAGACGGGCGGCATTGATGACAGAAAAAAGGAAATCTCCAAGCTCTTTTGTAGATTTTTCTTTGTCCTCTTTGTTCAGTTCCACCTCCAATTCATCGAGTTCCTCACGTACCTTTTTCCACACGTCCTGCTTATCCTCCCAGTCGAAACCCACATTGCGAGCCTTATCCTGAATGCGATAGGCTTTAATCATACTCGGCAGTGCCTCGGGAACGCCAGAGAGTACGGATTCGTTGCCGTCTTTCTCCTTCAGTTTGATTTGCTCCCAGTTCTCCAGCACCTGCGTCACCGTCGTCACCTTGGTGGCATCACTATTCACTATTCCCTGTTCACTATTCACTTCCTTTGGTACAAAGGGCAGCGGTTTCGGGTCAACGGCATCGATCTGCGAAGGATGATAGACATGCGGATGACGGGTGATCATCTTCCTGGTGAGAGCATTACACACATCCGCCATATCAAATTGCTCTTTTTCTTCTGCAATCTTCGTATAGAAACAGATATGCAGCAGCACATCACCCAGTTCCTTGCAGATGTCATGCACGTCGTTCTTGATCAGGGCATCGCAGAGTTCATACGTCTCCTCGATGGTATTGGGTCGCAGGCTCTCGTTCGTCTGTTTCTTGTCCCACGGACAATTGGCCCTCAATGCATCAAGCACATCAAGAAACCGCCCAAAAGCCTGCATTTTTTCTTCTTTTGAGTGCATATTCTTTAAATATTTGGGGCAAAGATACTAAATAATTCATAATTAATAATGCATAATTCATAATATTTTTATAATTTTGCAGCGATTTTTTGAGATTTTGCCGTTTTTGAGCATAGAAATAACAAATAAACATATGGAATTAGCAAGCAAATACGACCCGAAAGAGGTCGAAGGCAAATGGTACCAGTACTGGCTGGACCACAAACTTTTCTCGAGTAAGCCCGACGGACGCGAGCCCTATACCATCGTGATTCCGCCGCCCAACGTCACCGGTGTCTTGCACATGGGACACATGTTGAACAACACCATTCAGGATATATTGGTTCGACGTGCCCGTATGGAGGGTAAGAATGCCTGTTGGGTGCCTGGCACCGACCACGCATCTATCGCTACCGAGGCGAAGGTGGTGAAGAAGTTGGCTGAGCAGGGCATCAAGAAGCGCGATCTGACCCGTGAGCAATTCTTGAAGCATGCCTGGGAGTGGACTGACGAACATGGTGGCATCATCCTGAAGCAGCTGCGCCGTCTAGGTGCCAGCTGCGACTGGGACCGCACCGCCTTCACTATGGACGAGAAACGTTCGGAGAGCGTCATCAAGGTATTCGTCGATCTCTATAACAAGGGACTTATCTATCGCGGTCTGCGTATGGTAAACTGGGATCCGAAGGCACTCACAGCCCTTTCTACGGAGGAGGTCATCTACAGAGAGGAGCAGAGCCATCTGTTCCATCTGAAGTACTATGTGGCCGACCTGAAGGCCCTCGATAATGAGGAGGCCCTGAAGGCCGAAGGCAATATCATCTACAAGGATGCCAAGGGCTACTATGCCGTGGTTGCCACCACCCGCCCTGAGACCATCATGGGTGATACCGCGATGTGTATCAACCCCAAGGACCCGAAGAACCAGTGGCTGAAAGGCCGGAAGGTCATTGTACCCCTGGTAAATCGTGTGATTCCTGTGATCGAGGACCGTTACGTTGACATCGAGTTTGGTACGGGTTGCTTGAAAGTGACACCTGCCCACGATACCAACGACTACATGTTGGGTAAGACCCATAACCTTGAGACCATCGACATCTTCAATCCCGACGGCACGATCTCTGAGCAGTCGCCCATCTATGTAAGCATGGACCGTATGGACTGCCGTAAGCAGATTTCGAAGGATCTGCAGGAGGCTGGTCTGATGGAGAAGATCGAGGACTATATTAATAAGGTGGGATATTCTGAACGTAATCCCGACACCGCTATCGAGCCCCGTCTCTCGCTGCAGTGGTTCCTGAAGATGAAGCACTTTGCCGACATCGCACTGCCACCAGTAATGAACGACGAGCTGAAGTTCTATCCTGCGAAGTATAAGAACACCTACAAGAACTGGTTGGAGAATATTCAGGACTGGTGTATCTCTCGTCAGCTGTGGTGGGGCCATCGCATTCCTGCCTATTATTACAACGAGAACGACGACTACGTCGTAGCCGAAACCCGTGAGGAAGCCCTAAAACTGGCTCAGCAGAAGGATCCGAAGGTGACTGATGCCAACCTGCGTCAGGATGAAGACGCCCTCGACACATGGTTCTCTTCGTGGCTGTGGCCCATCTCACTGTTCGACGGTATCAACACCCCCGGCAACGAGGAGATCAAGTACTACTACCCCACTTCCGACCTCGTAACAGGTCCGGATATCATCTTCTTCTGGGTAGCCCGTATGATTATGGCCGGCTATGAGTATATCGGCGATATGCCTTTCAAGAATGTCTACTTCACAGGTATCGTTCGCGACAAACTAGGTCGTAAGATGTCAAAATCGCTCGGCAATAGCCCCGACCCCATTGAGCTCATCGAGAAGTTCGGTGCCGATGGCGTACGTATGGGTATGATGCTCTCTGCACCTGCCGGTAACGATATCCTCTTCGACGAGGCGCTCTGCGAACAGGGCCGTAATTTCAACAATAAGATTTGGAATGCTTTCCGCCTCGTAAAAGGCTGGAAAGTGGCAGATATCGAGCAACCCGAAACAGGCAAGATTGCCACCGAATGGTTTGAAGCCAAGCTGAAGCAGACCAATGCCGAGGTCGACGACCTCTTCAAGAAATATCGCATTTCCGAGGCCTTGATGGCTGTCTACAAACTCTTCTGGGACGAGTTCTCCAGCTGGTATCTGGAGATGGTGAAGCCTGCTTATATCAATGGTGAGGCCCAGCCCATCGACCGTGAGATATACGACAAGACGCTCCAGTTCTTCGAGATCTTGCTGAAGATGCTCCATCCGTTCATGCCGTTCATCACCGAGGAGCTCTGGCAGCACCTCTACGACCGCAAGGATGGCGAGTCGATCATGCGCGACAGTCTGAAGTTACCCGCTCCCAGCGAGGCCGACGAGAAGCTCGCTGCCCAGATCGAGAACGTCAAGCAGATTGTCTCTGGCGTGCGTATGGTACGCTCATCAAAGAATATCGCTCCCAAGGAACAACTCGAGCTGCAGGTGATAGGTCAGAATGCCTACGAAGCGTTCAATCCCGTCATTGCTAAGATGGCCAACCTCAGCGGCATCAACGTCGTAGCCGAGAAGGACGCCACTGCCGCCTCGTTCATGGTAGGCACCGACGAGTTTGCAGTGCCCCTAGGCAATATGATTGACGTAGAGGGCGAGATTGCCAAGATGGAGGCTCAGCTGAAGCACCTCGAAGGCTTCCTCGCCGGTATCCAGAAGAAGCTCTCCAACGAACGTTTCGTTCAGAATGCTCCAGAGGCCGTTGTCGCCCTCGAGCGCAAGAAACAGAGCGACTCCGAAGAGAAAATCGCCTCGTTAAAGGAAAGTATTGCTGCTTTAAAGGGCAAATAAAAAATATTAATCCCCGCTGATCAGCGGGGATTAATATTTTTATCTGATTCTATCCATTGATTTGACGAGTTTCTCGTCAGCCAGGATGGCTCGACGCGCCATCAGATAGAGGATGAGTGCAATAGCAGGAAAGACTGCTGGCCAAGTGGGCGTGAAATCAACCGTTCCCCACGACTTGTTGCCCGTCATCTGTCCCACAACGAAATAGCAGACATACCATCCGATGATCAGCAGGACGTTCAACAGGCAGAAGAGCGCCTGCGTCTTACGGTTACGATACATAAAAATGGTATAGGTACCAATGACCGCCGTCGGCAACAACACAGCCATCAATGGCCATGTATCAAAATGATGCTGTCCGAGTGCTGTGTACCAGAGGTTATACACTCGGGCTACCTCAATTCCGGCAACCTTGAAGGAGCCGATCTGCATAGAAAGACACATGACGGTCAGTATGATGGCCGCCATGAGATAAAGAGTCTGTTTACGCTGTATCATTTTAGTCCATATTCATGGTGTCGCGCTGAGGATCGCGCCAATATACCTTGTCCTCGACAAACTCTTGAGTGGCCAGCAACGTAGCCTTAGGGAGTTTCTCATAATAACGTGAGATCTCTATCTGCTCACGATTCTCAAACACTTCCTCGAGCGAATCATTATAAGAAGCAAACTCTGCCAATTTCTTCGACAGGTCTTCTTTGATCTGCACACTAATCTGATTTGCGCGCTTAGCGATGATGGCCACACTCTCGTAGATATTGTCAGTATCCTTGCAGAGGTCCATAATGTTACGGGTCACGGTATTAACCGGTGCTTTCGATTTCTTGTAATCCATATCTTAATCTTTAATTACTTTCTTACATTTATTAATCATTTTGTTCGCAATATTCACGTTCTTGGAGTCGGGATACTCGTTAAGGAAGCCATAACACTCGTCCTCAGCATCACGATAGCGTTCCAGACGACGGTCCTCCGTAGAGTTCTCGGCCAACTCAAACTTACTCTTCATGATGAGCAGGGCAAAATCCTCACGATGGTCAGAATAAGGATACTGCTTCAACGCATTCTGGGCTGTAATGATACACGACGTGTAGTTGCTTTCATCATTCTTGTTGATATTGCCGAAATAACCACCGAGGTTATAATACAACTCGGCAGACAACAACTCCTTGAGAATCAACTTATCTTGTAGTTCATAGAGACGTTCCTGCGCTAATTCGCGGAGCTTGGAATCAGGATACAGATCGAGGAACTGCTGATAGGCATTGATGGCACCGATGGTAGGCGACTGATCCAGACGAGGTTCCGGAGCACTCTCATAGAGCGCCTGACCGACATAATAGGCTGCATTCTCGGCATAGACGCCACGTGGATAGCTGGTACCGTATTTCTTGAAAGTCACCGATGCAGCCTCATAGTCCCGGTTACAGTACTGGGCCATCGCTAGCATATAAAGACACTCCTGAGCCTCGTCAGAGCCTTTCTTCGCCGTAATGAGTTCCTCAAGAAGGGTCTGGGCTTGCTGGAACTTACCACTGGCAAAGGCTTCTTTAGCATACTCGTATTTATAGTCTATATCGTTTGACTTATAGACCTTATTGAATTCTCCGGCACAACTACCCAACGTCAGGGCCATGCACAGCAATATGAACACATTTTTCTTCATTCGGGGTGCAAAATTACTAAAAATAAACCACAGATTAAACAGATTACGGCGTTTTTTTTATTTCTTTATCATTATTTTTAATAAAATCTATGTAATCTGTGTCTATTTTCGTATCTTTGCACTTTGTTATGAGCGAATTTATACTGACATCACCCTATCAACCCACAGGCGACCAACCTGAGGCCATCAAGGAACTGACAGACGGTATCCGACGAGGCGACAAGTCGCAGGTTCTACTCGGCGTCACTGGTTCCGGTAAGACTTTCACGATGGCCAATGTCATTGCGGCCATCAACCGCCCGACTCTGATCCTCAGCCATAACAAGACACTGGCCGCACAACTCTACGATGAAATGAGGGGATTCTTCCCACAAAATGCAGTAGAGTACTATGTCAGCTATTATGACTATTACCAGCCAGAGGCATACCTGCCTACAACAGACACCTACATCGAGAAAGACCTGGCCATTAACGACGAGATAGATCGGCTCAGACTGTCTGCCGTATCAAACTTATTATCAGGAAGAAACGATGTCGTCGTTGTATCTTCAGTTTCATGTATTTACGGTATGGGAAGTCCTGTTGCACTTCAGGAGAATATCATAGAATTACACGTTGGGCAAAAACTGGAGCGCAACGTCCTGTTAAGAAATTTAGTTATCGCCCTATACGTCAGAAACGACATCGATCTGCAACGCGGCAACTTCCGGGTGAAGGGGGATACGGTAGATATCTTCATGGCCTACTCCGAGGTGGTGTTGCGCGTCACCTTCTGGGACGATGAGATCGATGCCCTCGAAGAAATCGATGCCGTCACCTTCGACCGCTTAGCCCGCTTCGAGAGCTATAAGCTCTACCCCGCCAATCTCTTTATGACGTCGCAGGAACAGACCAATATCGCCATCCACAACATCCAGGACGACCTGACTAAACAGATTGCCTTTTTTGAAGAGATGGGCGACCCCATCAAAGCCCAACGTATTAAGGAACGTGTGGAGTACGACATGGAGATGATTAAGGAACTAGGGCATTGTTCTGGTATCGAGAACTACAGCCGCTACTTCGATGGTCGTCAGGCCGGAGAACGACCCTATTGTCTGTTGGATTTCTTCCCCAAGGACTACTTGCTAATTATCGATGAAAGTCATGTCAGCGTCCCACAGATTAATGCCATGTACGGGGGCGACCGCGCCCGAAAGACGAACCTGGTGGAATACGGTTTCCGTCTGCCGGCCGCTTTCGACAACCGGCCGCTGACCTTCGATGAGTTCCACGAGATGATCAATCAGGTCATCTACGTTAGTGCCACCCCTGCCGACTACGAGCTGGCAGAGGCCGAGGGAATCGTAGTAGAACAGGTCATCCGACCCACAGGCCTGTTGGATCCGGAGATTGAGGTCCGCAAGAGTGAGAACCAGATCGATGACTTGATGGATGAGATCCTTACCCGCAGTCATCGGGGTGAACGCGTCCTTGTCACCACCCTCACAAAACGCATGGCCGAAGAGTTGAGTGAATACCTCTTAGGCCACGGGGTCAGCACGGCTTATATCCACAGCGATGTAGCCACGCTCGACAGGGTGAAGATCCTCAACGACTTACGGCAAGGCGTCTACGATGTCCTGGTGGGCGTTAACCTGCTCCGCGAAGGTCTTGACCTGCCGGAAGTATCGCTCGTGGCCATCCTCGATGCTGACAAAGAGGGCTTTTTGCGCAGTCACCGCAGTCTGACGCAGACGGCAGGTCGTGCAGCACGTAACGTCAACGGTAAGGTCATCATGTATGCCGATACCATCACAGCCTCCATGCAACTCACCATCGATGAGACCCTGCGCCGCAGGACGAAACAGATTCAGTACAACGAGGCTCACCATATCACCCCGAAACAGATTGTGAAGAACCTCAGCCTGAGTAGTCTGCAGAAGGAAGGCCGTGCCGACACGAAGGAACTGATGCGCAACATCGGCATAGCAGCCGAGAGCAGCAGTACAAGCGCACTGTCGACCGCTGATCCCATCATCAGCCACATGACGCGTCCGCAAATGGAGAAGCTCATCGAAGAAACCAAACGTAAGATGAAGGAAGCCGCCAAACAACTCGACTTCCTTCAGGCCGCACAGTACCGCGATGAAATCATCCGACTACAGAAAGAACTGGAACTGAAAAGTTAAAAAAAGACAAGGCGCTTGCAAATTCTTCACGCTTCACGCTTCACTCTTCACTTTTATTCGTAACTTTGCACCCAAAATCAAGAATAGCAAAGATGAAAAAGTTACTGATAGCCGTCCTGATGGCGATGCCGATGCTGGCAGCAGCCCAGGACAATACATGGGAAAGAATCGAACAGGCACAGCCGGAACAGGTCAACCGCGATGCCAAGTATCTGGTGGAGAACGCCGTACCGGTAGTTGACGGAAAAGTATGCTGGGAGACGGATATCGCCGCCCCGGGGAAGTCTGCAACACGGATCTACGACATTCTTCTCGCACAGATGGAGAAGATGGTCACCGAGCCCAACCAGATCAAGAACAGCAATGTCGCCATCAAGAATGCCGACACCCAGCAGTTGGGTGCCGTCTTCCACGAATGGCTGGTGTTCAAGAACGCCGCCCTCTCGCTGGACCGTACGCAGATGAACTTCCTGCTCGTGGCAGACTGCAAGGACGGTTCGGTCCATGTCAAGATGACCCACATCACCTATGACTATGATCTGGAGAGAGACCCCATGCACTATGCCGCAGAATCATGGATCACCGACAAGTACTGCGTCAACAAGAAGCATACCAAGCTGTTACCCGTTTCCGGCAAGTTCCGTCGGAAGACCATTGACCGCAAGGATTTCATCTTCAACAAGTTCCATTCACTCCTCAATGAGAAGTAAGAGCCATGAACAAGCTTAAGATACGCAACTGGCTGAACATCATCTTCATGATTGGAGCTGTGGTCGGCGTCATCTATTATCTGACTGTCGACAAGACCGCAGGCACCCTCATCATCCTGACCGCGATGTGCTTCAAGATTGCGGAATCGTCGCTGAGGATGATCAAATAAAAAGAAAAGTGAAGAATTCTAAACATCAATATACGCGTTATTTGCTGAGATTAATAGTGATACTATTCACTATTCACTGTTCACTATCCCCTGCCCCTGCTTTTGCACAAGACGACCGCGACTTCAACCAGATTGATGAGAGCGGTAATGTCACGCGCCGTAGCGGAAGCGGCAACTTCAACAAGCACAACAACGATACGACGAAGAAGAATGTCGAGATTCCCAAAGGCTTTTATACTTGGACGATCGACAGGAAGTTCGGCGACATACGTCCTACGGAACCCGACACCCTGCCCCACCTGTTCATGAACACAACCTTCAACACAGGCTTCTATGGCGAGTACAACACGACGGGTTCGAATTACACCGCCCGTCTGAGTCGTATCTTCATCAACCGCAGCGAGAGCAGTTCGTTTATCTTCACCGACCCCTACAGTTTCTTCAACGTCCAGCCCGAGGAGTTCTTCTTCATGAACACGCTGTCGCCCTACACCCGCGTCACTTACGACAACTGCGGCGACAAACAGTATGGTGAGGACCGCATTGACGCCAAGTTTGCCATCAATGCCGGCAAGCGCGTGAATTTCGGCTTCGACCTGAACTACGACTACGCCCGTGGCTATTTCAGCAATCAGGCCACCGCCCATTTCAACGCCACCCTCTTCGGCTCATACTTGGGCGACAAGTATCAGATGCATATTCTGCTCACGACAAACCACCAGAAGGCTGCCGAGAACGGTGGTATCGCCAACGATGCATACATCACTCATCCCGAGTCGTACACCGACAGTTATACGGAGAACGAGATTCCCACCATACTGGAGAAAAACTGGAACCGTAACGACAACCAGCATCTTTTCCTGAGTCACCGTTATAATATCGGCTTTTACAAGAAAGTTCCGATGACCGAGGAGGAGATCAAGGCCCGTAAGTTCGCCGAGGAGTCGAAGAAGGAGAAAGAGCAGGCCGACGACAAGACTTCCGACAAAAAGGATGTAAAGAAGAATGAGCCCGTGCCCATGGGTCGTCCTGCCAACGCCAAGATTGCAGGCAAAGCCCCCAAGACCGACTCGCTGAGCATCCAGACCGACACCACCCGCATCAAGGTCGACGGTCAAGCCGCCATCGACAGTCTCAACAAGGCTCAGGCGCTCCTCGACTCCATCGAGTCCACCATGAAGAAGGTGTACGTCCCCGTGACCAGCATCATCCACACGCTGGAACTGAACAACTACCGCCGTATCTATCAGGCCTATCAGACGCCCACCAACTACTATCTCTCTCCGAGGTACTACAACTACGGCCACATGTTCAGCAACGACTCCATCTACGACATGAACAAGCACTTCCAGGTGAAGAACACCCTCGGCCTGGCCCTGCTCGAAGGCTTTAACAAATATGTGAAAGCCGGATTGAAAGGCTTCGTCACCCATGAATACCGCAATTACGAGATGCCCAGCCTGTTAGAGAACACCGACTCGTCGTTCCAGCAGAAGTGGACGGAGCACAACGTCTCCATAGGTGGTCAGCTGAGCAAGACGCAGGGCAAGACCCTTCATTTCAACGTGATGGCCGAGACGTGGCTCGTCGGCGAGGATGCCGGACAGCTGAAGCTTGACTTCAATACCGACCTGAACTTCAAGTTCCTGGGCGACACCGTCCGTCTGGCGGCAAAGGCCTATTTCCACAGTCTCAATCCCACCTTCTTCCACCGTAACTACCACTCGAAATTCATCTGGTGGGATCATAGCGACCTCTCCAAGGAGACCCGTACCCGCATCGAGGGCCTGTTCTCCTACGAGAAGACCAACACCAAGCTCCGCGTGGCCGTCGAGGAGATCCAGCACTACACCTATTTCGGCATGAGCTATGATCTGACGACCAACGACGAGGGAACCATCACAGGACGAAAGGGCATGACAGCCGGCGTCTATCAGGAGTCAGGCAACATCAACATCCTCACGGCACAGCTGCACCAGAACTTCCGTCTGGGACCGCTGAACTGGGAAAATGTCGTGACCTATCAGAACAGCAGCAACAAGGAGGTACTGCCCCTGCCCGAACTGAACATCTTCAGCAACCTTTATTTCAAGTTCAAGGTTGCAAAAGTATTGGGCGTGGAGCTTGGTGCCGACGCCACCTATTTCACGAAGTACTATGCGCCCGACTTCTGTCCGCTCATCAACCAGTATGCTGTCCAGATGAACGAGAACAGCCGCGTACAGCTCGGCGAATATCCCTTCGTCGATGTCTATGCCAACATGGTGCTAAAAGGTTGTCGTTTCTTCTTCGTGATGACCAACGTCCTCAACGGTTCGGGCAACCACATGAAGTTCCTAACGCCCCACTATCCCACCAACGGCATGGTGCTCCACATGGGCGTCTCCTGGCCTTTCTTCAACTAGACCAGCAACAGTCCCACCGTTACGCAGACACCATAGATAAAGATATTCCGCGCTGTCTCTCCCAAACAGAGATTCAGCGCTTTTCCTTTGCCGATACGCTTGATCTTCAGGAAGGTAAACACATGGAAGACAAAATACACCAGCGGGAGGAAAAACGCCAGCGGATGACCGTTCATCCAGAACGTGCCGCCAAGGATGATCGCCCCGAGGCCCACGCCCAGATACAACTGCAGTCCCGCCTGCTCGCCCAGACGGACGATGATAGTGTTCTTACCCGCCTCACGGTCAGTATCCCTGTCGCGGAAGTTATTCACGATCAGCAGCGCGTCGATCACCAGTCCGCAGGCCAGCGAAGCCAGGAACACCTGCCAGGTCACCGTGTGCAATTGCAGATAATAAGAGATACACACGGGCACAATGCCGAAGAACACCAGTACCAGCACATCACCCAGACCGAGATAGGAGAAATGTGTGGTGTATAGGAAACAGAACACCACGCAGACGGCACCGACGAGAATCATCTCCAGTCCGCCGAACAACACCAGCGGCAGGCCGATGATACAGGCCAGGCAGGTGGTCAGTGCGATGGCCTTCTTCATGGCGTCGAGTTTCACCCAGCCCTGCGCACAGGCCCGACGGGGACCCAGTCGTGTCTCAGTATTGTCCGTACCATTGACGAAGTCGAAGAAGTCGTTGATGAAGTTCGCATCAATCTGCATCGTAAAAGCGAAGAGAAAGCACAACAGCGCCGCCAGCCAGCTGAACACATCGTCACCATACTGCCGGGCATCGACAGAGGCCAACGCCACCCCAATCATCACGGGCACAGCGGCGCCCGACAGCGTCTTCGGACGGGCTGCCAACAGCCACGCCTTCACGGAATTAGTCTCAATTCTATCCTCTTCCATCATATTTTTACCAATTTTCTTGCAAAAGTACGGAGAAAATCGTATATTTGCAAACAAAAAGCCGACTTTTTTATGATGACCAACGTACCTTCCCTCGATTTAGTGGAGTTTATCGAGACCAAGATCCTCCCGAAATACACAGAGTTCGACCGTGCTCACAACCTGGAGCACGTCACCCGCGTTATCCGCCGTTCGCTCGACCTGGTGAAGACCACTGGCGCCGATATCAACATGGCCTACACCATCGCCGCCTATCACGACCTAGGTATGTCGGGTCCCCGCGCCATCCATCACATCACAGGTGGGAAGATCCTAGCTGCCGACTCGCGGTTGAAGAAGTGGTTTACGCCCGAACAGATCAAGATCATGAAGGAGGCCGTGGAGGACCACCGGGCTTCCGCCAGCCGTTCGCCCCGCAGTCTCTACGGAAAGATCATCGCCGAGGCCGACAGGGACATCGACGTCGACGTTGTCATCCGCCGCACCATTCAGTACGGTCTGGGCAATTACCCCGAACTCGACAAGGAAGGTCACTGGAAACGTTTCAAGGAGCACCTCGACAGCAAGTACTCCGTCAACGGTTACATCCGTCTGTGGCTGCCGAAGTCGCCGAACGAGAAGAACCTCAACGACCTGCGTCATCTCATCGCCGACGTTCCCCGTCTGCGTGAGCGCTTCGACAAGTTCTTCGCCGAGGAGACCAAGGCTTAGCCTAAACACTTACCTCAAATACATCCAATAGATATACGCAAGGACGGCCACTAGGACGATGGCCACCACCGACTTGATCAGGCAGCTCGTCACCTTCTTGACAACCAGGAAGGCCACAATCACTGCCACTAATATAAATATGTAGTATCCGATATTCTGCATCATCATAGATCTTAACTATTTAAACATCTTCTTAAACGCTGTCGGCAGTGGTGTCTCAAACTCCATCGGCTGTCCCGTTACCGGATGCGTAAAGCACAACAGCCACGCATGCAGGCACAACCGGTGCAAGGGATCGTCGCCATTACCGTATTTCACGTCGCCACACACAGGATGCCCCATATCCGCCGAGTGCACACGGATCTGGTTCTTCCGTCCCGTCTCCAGCTTGAACTCCACCAGCGAGTGCTCCGTTGTGCGGGCCAGCACATGCCAGTGCGTGATGGCGTACTTGCCGCCATTGTCCACCGGCGACGAATAGGTTACGTAGGCCTTGTTGTCCTTCAGCCAGTTCTCTATTGTCCCGTCGTCCTCGACAATCTCGCCCGAGCACACTGCCACATACCGGCGGTCATAGACGATGTCGTGCCAGTTATGCTCCAGAATCTGCTCCGTCTCCATGTCCTTCGCATACACCATCAGTCCGCTGGTGTCACGGTCCAGACGGTGTACCACGTGTGCTGTACATTTCTGACGCGACTTCTTGAAGTAGTCGTCCAGCACCGTCTTCACGTTCAGCGTCGAGTGGCCGCCAGCCATCGAGAGAATGCCCTCGGCCTTCTCGACGACGATCAGCCACTTATCCTCGTAGACGATCTTCACCCAACGGCTCTTAAAGCCCTTTTGGTTGCGCTTCGTCTTACTCACGGCCACCTTCATGCCGCGCTCCAGGGGGAAGTCGAACTGCGACACGGTCTTGCCGTTCACCTTGATACCCCTACCCTGCAGCGTCGACTTGATCTTCGTCTTCGTCTGCTTCACGTTGGCGATGAGCCACTCCAGCAGCGGCATCGGTTCCTCCACGGTGTAGTGGTCGTACTCGCCCTCTTGGTTATAACCTGCGTTGTATCTCATAATCACACTCTATTTTCTCTGCAAAGGTAGTATATTTTTTCCAAACAGAGAAATAATTGTCGGAATTTGACAAAAAAAGTGGTCACATCTCGTGATGAGATGTGGCCTTCCTGCAAGTTTTCCTTCGCCTGACGTCGTAAGGGCTCCAATCGTTCTCCAATTGTTCTCTAATCGTTCTCCGATTGATCTCCGATCCCTGGAATTAGAGGGCAATCGGAGACCAATTGGAGATGAATCGGAGACCAATCGAAGGTAAATCGGAGAGTAATCGGAGGCTATCGAAGACCAATCGGAGCGAATCGGAGGCAATCGGAGGTGGATTGGAAACCGTATATCCTTCCGGCACCTTATCTCCTCGTAGCGATCAGCGGGGGGATGTCGCGGCGGATGGTGAGCACCCAGGCGTCGCCATCCTGCATGTAGTCCACACGGTCGGTGAATTTCAGCATGATACGAACCGTCCGTTCGTCGATGGGACGGCCATGATGGCGCACCTTCAAGGTCGTCCGCAGCGCGGAAGCCTCAGCAGAGATGTCGTAGGGCTGATCTCTCAGCTCGTCGAAAACGATCTCCGTCAACAACTCCAAGATATGTAGCGGCTCGCGGTCAGGCTGCTCGCGGACGACGCGTCGGACGAATTCCAAGGCCGTCTCGTCGTAATCAGGCATATAGATCTTTTCACTAGCCATAGTCAGTCTTTTCCTTTTTTATGGTTTCTATCGTCATATTCTAGCTTTGTAGCTGCAAAGATACGAAAAGATTCTGAAACCTGCAATAGAAATGCAAAAAACTTTTCGAAAAATGATGGTGGAATGAAAAAAAAACATTACCTTTGCAGCGCCAACGGAGAAACGCCCTGCTTGTTGAAGGGCGCCGGCGGTAAGATAAATTGCATAGGAATATGAAAGTATTGAAATTCGGCGGAACGTCCGTAGGTTCCGTAAAAAGCATTCTTAGCTTGAAAAAAATCGTGGAGACAGAGGCTCGGACGCAACCTGTCGTAGTAGTAGTAAGTGCACTTAACGGCATCACCGACAAACTGATCGCCACATCACAGATGGCCAAGCAGGGCGATGAGCACTATCGTGAGGAATTCGACGCGATGGTGACCCGCCACCACCAGATGATCGAGGCCATCATTACGGATGACAAAAAGCGCGTAGACTTATTTAATAATGTAGACCAGCTCTTCGACCAGTTGAAGAGTATCTTCTACGGTGTATACCTGATTCACGACCTGTCGAAGAAGACCGAAGACACAATTGTCTCGTATGGCGAGCGACTGTCGTCGCACATCGTGGCCGCCATGCTGAAGAACGGTGTCCGCATGAACTCTCGCGACTTTATCCGCACGGAGAAGAAGCAGGGCCGACATGTGATCGACGCCGACCTGACCACCGAGTTGGTGAAGGAAGCCTTCAAGGACATGAGCGACAAGAGCGTGTATGTAGTCCCCGGCTTCATCGCCCGTGACCGTGACACGCACGAGACGACGAACCTGGGTCGTGGCGGTTCAGACTATACCGCCTCTATCATCGCCGCCGTACTGAATGCCGAGGTGCTGGAAATTTGGACCGACGTGGACGGCTTTATGACTGCCGACCCGAAGGTGATCAAAACCGCCTATACCATCAACGAGCTCTCGTACGTGGAGGCGATGGAGCTGTGTAACTTCGGTGCGAAGGTCATCTATCCCCCGACAATCTATCCCGTCTGCGTGAAGAATATACCTATCAAGGTGAAGAACACCTTCAACCCCGAACACCCGGGAACGCTCATCAAGGCCACAATCGACAACGACCAGAAGCCCATCAAGGGTATTTCCTCTATCAAGGGTACGTCGCTGATTACCGTTACGGGTCTGTCGATGGTGGGTGTCATCGGTGTCAACCGCCGTATCTTCACCACGCTGGCTAATAAGGGCATCAGTGTATTTATGGTGTCGCAGGCTTCTTCTGAGAACTCTACCTCTATTGGTGTGCGCGACGAGGATGCTGCCGCTGCTGCCGAGGTGCTGAATGCCGAGTTCGCCAAGGAGATTGAGACGGGTGCTATGTTCCCCATGCAGGTGGAAAGTGGTTTGGCAACCATCGCTATTGTGGGCGAGAACATGAAGCAGACACCGGGTATTGCCGGTAAGCTGTTTGGTACGCTCGGACGCTCGGGTATCAGTGTGATTGCCTGTGCTCAGGGTGCCTCAGAGACGAATATCTCGTTCGTGGTCGACGGTAAGTTCCTGCGCAAGTCGTTGAACGTGCTGCACGACTCGTTCTTCCTGTCAGAATACAAGGTGCTCAACATCTTTATCTGCGGTATCGGTACCGTGGGTGGCATGTTGCTCGAACAAATCCGTACGCAGCAGCAGTTCCTCATGCAGTCACGTCGCCTGAAGCTGAACGTCGTCGGTATCTCCGATGTCGATAACTTTGTTTTGGATCGCGACGGCATCGACCTCGACAACTACGAAAAGATTCTGCGTGCAGGTTTTAAGGCCGACACCGACCACATGCGCGAGGAAATCATCAAGATGAACATCTTCAACTCTGTCTTTGTTGACTGTACCGCCAGCAAGCAGATTGCAACATTATATCAGACATTCCTGGAGCACAACATATCCGTCGTTGCTGCCAACAAGATTGCCGCTTCGAGCGACTACGACAGCTACGTGAAGCTGCGCCAGACGGCTCGCGACCGCGGTGTGTGGTTCCGTTACGAGACCAACGTTGGTGCTGGTCTGCCGATTATCGGTACTATAAATGACTTGTGCAACTCTGGTGATAAGATCCTGAAAATCGAGGCCATTCTCTCAGGAACCCTCAACTTTATCTTCAACGAGATTGCCGCCGACGTGCCGTTCTCAGAGACCGTTCGTCGTGCCAAAGAACAGCGCTACTCAGAGCCCGACCCACGTATCGACCTCAGCGGTACGGACGTAATCCGTAAACTGGTCATCCTGACCCGTGAGGCTGGTTACAAAGTGGAGCAGGACGACGTAGAGAAGCATCTCTTCGTGCCCGACAGCTACTTCGAGGGCTCTATCGACGACTTCTGGAAGCGTCTGCCCGAACTCGATGCCGACTTCGAGGCTCGCCGCAAGGTGCTGGAGGCCGAGAACAAGCGTTGGCGTTTCGTCGCAACGATGGAGGCCGACGAGAACGACCCTTCGAACTTCAAGACCAGCGTGGCCCTGAAGGAAGTGCCTTATGGACATCCGTTCTACGGTCTGGAAGGTTCGAACAACATCGTGTTACTGACTACCGAGCGCTACAAGGAATATCCGATGCTCATCCAGGGCTACGGTGCAGGTGCTGCCGTCACGGCCGCCGGTGTCTTCGCCAACATCATGTCAATCGCAAATATCTAGTCACCGATTTCTTATGAAACACATCATAATATTAGGTGATGGCATGGCAGATCTTCCCGTCGAAAGACTCGGTGGGAAGACGCTACTGCAACACGCCCAAAAGCCCATGATGAACCGGTTGGCACGTGAAGGGCGTTGCGGTCGGTTGATGACCGTTCCTGAGGGATTCCCTCCTGGCTCAGAGGTCGCCAACACCTCCATCCTCGGCTACGACCTGAATAAAGTCTACGAAGGCCGCGGTCCTCTCGAAGCCGCCAGCATCGGCTATGAGATGGGTAACGACGACCTGGCTCTGCGTTGCAACATCATCACACTGGAAAACGACAGGATTATCACCCATAACGGTGGCAACCTGGAGACGAAAGACGGTGATGTGCTGATCAAGTACCTGAATGAGAAGTTGGCTGCGTCCATCAACGAACGTGAGGGTTTCGAGCGTGTGAAATTCATCACAGGCATCCAGTACCGTCATCTGCTCATCATCAAGGGCGGCAACAAACATATCATCTGTGCCCCACCCCACGACCATCCCAATCAGGAGTGGTTCCCCCTGCTGGTGAAATCAGAATCGAGGAACACCTACCACCATAGCGGTTCCGTCAGACTCTCACCCGAGGAGACGGCCAAGCTGCTCAACGAGATGATCATCAAGTCGCAGGAACTTCTGGCCGCGCACCCCTTCAACATCGAGCGGGCCAAACGTGGTGAGCGTCAAGCCAATAGCATCTGGCCTTGGAGCGGTGGCTATCGTCCGTCGATGGAGACATTGATGAAGCGCTATCCGCAGATCAAGTCAGGTTCGGTGATATCAGCTGTCGACCTCATTCGCGGCATCGGTCACTATGCCGGTCTGAAGATTATCCATGTGAAAGGAGCCACTGGTCTGGCCGATACCAACTATGAAGGCAAGGCAGAGGCCGCCATCAAAGCCCTCGAGAAGGACGACTTCGTCTTCGTTCATGTAGAGGCCAGCGACGAAGCCGGCCACGACGGAGACCTGGAACTGAAGCTCAAGACCATCGAGTATCTCGACCAACGGCTCATCGCTCCTATATATAATAAGGTGTCGACCTGGAAAGAGCCCGTATGTATCGCCGTGCTGCCCGACCATCTGACGCCCGTAGAGCAACGAATACACGTCGGACAAGCCGTGCCGTTCCTGATCTGGCATCGTGGCATCAAGCCCGACGACGTACAACAGTACGACGAGGTGTCGTGTGTCAGCGGCTCCTACGGTCTGCTTCTGCACGACCAGTTTATGCAGGCCTTTATGAGTATTAAGTGAAAAGTGAATAGTGATTAGTGAATAGTGAATTGTTATGAAATACTATAGCACCAATGGGAAGGCGCCTATCGCCGATTTACAAAAGGCCGTTGTGAAAGGTCTCGCAGAAGACCGCGGCCTGTATATGCCTGAGGCCATCAAACTACTGCCGAAGGTGTTCTTCGACAACATCCAGGAGATGAACTTCCAACAGATTGCCTACAACGTGGCGAGTGCCTTCTTCGGAGAAGATGTAGACCTCGACGCGCTGCAGGATATCGTCTACGACACGCTGTCGTTCGACTGTCCGGTGAAGCAGGTCAAGGAGAATATCTATGCCTTGGAACTCTTCCACGGTCCCACCCTCGCCTTTAAGGATGTGGGCGCCAGGTTCATGGCGCGCCTGCTGCAATACTTCATTCGACAGGAGGCAGGAGGCAGGAGTCAGGAGACAGGAGATGTGAACGTCCTCGTGGCGACCAGCGGCGATACCGGCTCGGCTGTGGCCAACGGTTTCCTCGGCGTGGAGGGTATCCACGTGTATGTGCTCTATCCGAAGGGCAAGGTGAGTCCCATCCAAGAGTGCCAATTCACAACCCTCGGCAAGAACATCACCGCCATCGAGGTGGACGGTGTCTTCGACGACTGTCAGACACTGGTGAAGTCGGCCTTTATGGACGAAGAACTGAATCAGCACATGATGTTGACTTCAGCCAACTCGATCAATGTGGCCCGTTTCCTGCCGCAGGCCTTCTATTATTTCAATGCATTCGCAAGAATGAAAGCTCTTGGCAAGGCTGGGAATCTGGTCATGTGTGTACCTTCAGGCAACTTCGGTAACATCTGTTCTGCACTGTTCGGCCACGAGATGGGACTGCCCATCAAGCGTTTCATTGCCGCCAACAATGCCAACGACATTTTCTTCAAGTATCTGCAGACTGGCAAGTACGAGCCTAAGGCCTCGGTACAGACGCTGGCCAATGCGATGGATGTAGGTGACCCCTCAAACTTTGCACGCATCATCAACCTCTACAGCCAGAATAACAAATTGACCGACGAGGCCACGCATCACCGGATCACCAACCTCATCAGCGGCGCAACCTACAGCAACGAACAGATCAAGGAGACGATGCGCCAGTGCTATGCCGAGACGGGATATATCCTCGATCCTCATGGCGCATGCGGTTATCAGGCCCTCGTCGACGGTCTGCAACCCGGTGAGATCGGTGTCTTCTGTGAGACTGCCCATCCGGCGAAGTTCAAGGAAAAGGTGGATGACATCCTGGGTACCGATGTAGAGATTCCTGAGCGTCTCGCCGCCTTCATGAGGGGCGAGAAGCAGAGCGTAGAGATGACGAAAGACTTTGCAGACTTCAAAGCCTACCTGATGAAGCAATAACTTATAGCTTCACCTTCTGCACATCATTCTCTACCAGCGTATAGATCAGCGCAGGCTGCTCGAAGAAATCGTTTTCACGGAAGGTGTGCAGTTTATAGAACTTCACCGGGTCGATCCTGACATCAGCATTCACCGTAGGCTTCAGCAGGAAATGCTTGTCACGCTTATATGAGAGGATCTGAATACAACAATGTTCGAGTGTATTCAGGTCCTCTCTTCCGAATTCCTCGATGTACTCCTTCGTGTTGGGTTCGATTTCACCCGTTGCACGGACCGTCCAGGCAGTACCTTCGGCCACCATATAGACATAACGCATGTAATAGTTGGAGTCGTTGACGATGTACGACTCAAAACGGGTCTGCGACAATTCCTTCACATCCATCGGCACAAAGGCCAGATAGGCGCTCAGCTTATTGCCGCCAGCACGTTCCTCGGGCTTTGCCTTAAACGTGATGGGCTTATCTGCCGGCTCTGACTCCTCCTCTTCCTCTTGGGAAACAGCCTTGGCCGAATTCACCTTGACTTCCACAACATGTCGCGTGTCGTAATCCTCTTCACCGATAACCACAACCTCCGTGATACGCATGGGCACCTCAAAACCGTCCTCATCCTCAACGAGAACGATGTTCTTCCCCTGGAATCCGGCAACCCTTCCGCCGCCGACTTCACTCAGGAATCTGACTTGATCTCCTATCTTCATAATGCATGCAAAAATACGCATTTTAATCTTTTCTGCCAAATCTTTTTTCATTTTTCTGCTCTCAGATTTGGATGTTTCATTTTTTTTTCTTATCTTTGCCCCAATATAATCAAAACAATTACAACTATGGCAAAAAGAACAACATGGCTGGCGCTGTTGCTGACCGGATTGGTAAGTACCGCCTATGCAGAGACAATCTCAGAAGTAACAGACGTAGAAACAGCAACTGCTGAAGTAGAAGAAGTGCAGGCTACAACGGAGAAAACAACCGTTGAACTGCCCGCCTGGGTAAAGAACATCAAGTTCAGCGGCTACGGTATGCTACAGTATCAGGGACAGGATCCCGAAGGTAACCACTCGAACACCTTCAACCTGCGTCTGGCCCGTTTCATTCTCGACGGTAAGATTGGTGACTTCGACTGGCGCGCACAGATCCAGGGTACCAACGTAAAGGGTCCCGGTGAGCCAACGGTTCAGTTGGTGGACCTCTATGCTGAATGGCGTAAGTATCCAGAGTTCAAGATTCGTGCAGGACAGTTCAAGCGTGCCTTCACCTTTGAAAATCCCACCCACCCCATCACGCAAGGCTGGTATGCGTATGCCAACGTGATCAATGCCCTCTCAGGCTTCGGTGACCGTACGGGTGAAAAGTCCTCGGGCGGCCGTGATATCGGTCTGCAGATCTCCGGTGATGTTCTGCCCAACGCCAATGGCCGTAAGCTGCTGCACTATCAGGTAGGCGTCTATAATGGTGAGGGTATCAATCAGAAAGATAAGGACAACAAGAAGGATATCATCGGTGGTCTTTGGGTGATGCCCATCCAGGGTGTACGTATCGGTGCCTTCGGCTGGACAGGTTCACGTGACGGTGTCGGCGACAAGAACCGTTACTGTCTCTCTGCTGAGTACGACAAAGACGAGTACACCTTCCGCGCAGAGTATCTGCACTCACAGGGTTACGGCGCCAATGTCGCCCTCGGCGACAAGGCCGACGGTTGGTATGCCTTCGGTATCGTGCCTATCACCAAGAGCAAGCTGCACGCCAAAGCGCGTTATCAGTGTTATCGCGACAATAAGGAGTGGGGACGTGCCAAGACGATGTACGAGGTGGGTTTCAACTATTTCTTCACGAAGAGTCTGCAACTGAACTTCGAGTATGCCCGTGTGAACGACCGTACACTGGCCAAGCACGATTACAACTTCGTTGACGTGGAACTCGACTTCCGGTTCTAGAAGAACTTCTGCTTCAATCTCTCCCAGAGGTGAGTCTTCTGTCGGAGGATGAGAAGCGAGAACATCAGGCTGACCAGGGAAAGGCCGATGCCAAAAACCCAGTAAGCATAACCATCGACCGTTATAGTGGTAAAGTATGCCAGTAGTCCTATCAGGATATGAATGGCACCATACCTTATAACGGCCGATGACATTTTATAGCCGTACAGCCAATGGGCCACACCATTGATCATGAGATAGTCGAAGACATGGGCTACCGTAATGGCAATACCCGTACCTATCAGTCCCCAATGCTCGTAGCCGTAGATGATCAACAGGACAAACACGACAAAGTAAGACGTCTCCAGGAAAAGGTAGACCAGTGATTTACCACGTGCCAAGGTAATATAAGCCACCGGTAATGTCAGCACCTTGAAGAACATCGCCAAGGCAGACACCTGTGCCATAGCAATCACCGGCATGAACTCATTGCTGAACATCAACGGAATCAATACAGGGAGAAACACGATCAGCGCCGTCAGCATCGGAGAGATAATCAACAGCGACACCTCCATCTGACGATTCACAGTATAGTTTGTGGCCACAACATCGCGATTCACCGCAGAAAGGCGTGGGAAATAGTCGGTCTCCATTGCCGAGAACACCATGCCCGCATAAGTGATCGTCAACATATAGCCTGCATTGTACAAACCTAACACGTCAAGATCGCCCACCACGTTCAAATAGGAGCGAATAACCATCTCTGCAGCACTCCCCACAATACCGGCCACCGTGAAAGCCACACCGAGACGTACCATCTCCATCCCTTCGCCCAAGATGCCCCGGGCACCACTCAGGTGCAACGGATAGAGTCGCAGGGAATAATAGAGTGTAGCACACATCGTGACAAACGCCATCAACACGATCACCGGTACGATACCCGCCTGCCAGAAGAAATAATAGACCGGTATGGATATCACCAATGAAGCCAGTGCCGCTATGATCTGTACCAAGGCCAAGGCACCAAGACGACGCTGTCCTTTCAGAATGGCCGTCTCACCACCGGTAATGGCAATCATACCAACAGCAGGCGCCAAAAGGATGAAGTGCAGACTATGGTCACCCCAAGAGAAGGTCGTGTTGCTCAGGAATGGTCCGATGACAATACAAACCAACATGCCTATGAGAGCCGTCAACAGACTCCAACCACGCACCACCTTCACAAAATGAGCCGTCTGTGCCTCATCACCGTGATCGTAGAGTTCGGAGATATGACGAACAGCACTAAAGGAGATGCCCAGATGAGTGGCCTGTGAGATAAAGCTGATGGTCGTGGTGAACAGTGATACCAATCCCATACCCCCAGGGCCTAACAAGACCGCAACGATCTTATTGCGCACAAGGCCTATCAACACATTTAAGCCTTGCACACCCCCGAAGACACCCGTGTATTTCAATACGTGGCTATAGCTTTCGTCGTGCTCTTGGTTCATATTTCCATAAAATCAAACGCAAAAGTAGGGAAAATATTTCAAATATACAAATAATTTTGTAACTTTGTGCCCATGAAACTCAGTATCATCATTCCGGTCTATCGCGTAGAAGCCACTCTCGACAGATGTATCGAGAGTGTGTTGGGACAGGCTATTGACGATTTTGAAGTGATACTCGTTGACGACGGATCACCAGACAACTGTCCACGGATGTGCGACGAATGGGTCCAAAGAGATCCACATATCCGGGTGATCCATCAGAAGAACGGCGGACTGAGCGCTGCCCGAAATTCGGGCATAGACGTCGCTCAAGGCAACTATATCACTTTCGTGGATTCTGACGATTACATCGGTCCTGAAACCTATCAGCCATTATTGGAAGTCCTGGAGAACAACCCGGATATTGATATTCTGGAATACCCAGTGTTTGTCTTCTATGGATCGGATAGGCAGCATCTACTCAGCTTCGACGAGATGACGTATCATGATATGGATGACTACTGGTATCACGGGCAGGCCTACCAGCATACATACGCCTGTAACAAGATCTTCCGCAGAGGACTATTCCAAGAGATCAGATTCCCACTTGGGATGGTTTTCGAAGATGCGAACACCCTACCCCTACTGTTGGAGAAAGCCCACGTAGTCAGTTCTACCTCTAAAGGCCTTTATTATTATTGCGCCAACAATAACGGAATCACCTCCACTGCTGACGGAGAGGCGCTGAATATGCTATTGAAACCCCACGTGGAGATGATCGCAAGCACCCGGCGTCGGGATGCTGATTTTCAGTTGTATTATCTCCATGTGCTGAACATCCAGATGGATGTCTATGAACTGACGGGCAAGATGCCCATACTGCCTTACCGTCACATCAACCCCAAGAACACTAATGGCGTTCTAAAACTTAAGGCAATACTATTGAATTTACTAGGTATCAATAGTTTATGTTATACAAATAAAATCATTCATCGTGTATGGAGAAACCATTAATCAGTTTTATTCTGACCTACTATAACCTTCCCGTCGGGATGCTCATCGAATGTATTGAAAGCATTCTGGCCCTATCACTCCAAGCAGATGAGAGAGAAATCATCGTTGTGGATGATGGCTCGAAAATCAGATGCGTCAACGAACTGACGAAATATGACGATGAGATTACCTATATCCGACAACGCAACATGGGCCTCAGTGAAGCCCGGAACACTGGCATCCAGATGGCGACGGGCGAATATCTGCAATTTGTAGACGCCGATGATCAGCTGATAAAAACCGGGTATGATGCCTGTATCGGTATAGCGAGAGAACTGCATCCAGAGATGGTCCTCTTTGATTTCACCAAGACCAAGACTCAGACCTCCACGTTTCAGCACAGTCCCCTGCAAAGCGGAAGCCACTATATGCGTCATCACAATCTGCACGGCACGGCCTGCGGCTATCTGTTCCAACGCGCCATACTCGGAGAGCTGCGTTTTACGGCAGGCATCTTCCACGAAGACGAAGAATTCACCCCACTATTGTTGTTGCGTGCCGAAACGGTATGTGCAACCAATGCACAAGCCTATTACTATCGACAACGCGACAACTCCATCATCACCAAGAACGATATCCGCCACCGCATCAAGAAGCTCAACGATTTGAAAGGTGTTATCAACAAGTTGCGTGATGTAGCAGACCATCGCCCTGTTGATGACAGAACAGCCTTGCAACGCCGTGTGGCACAACTCACGATGGATTATCTCTATCAGGTCATCCTGCAAACCAACTCACGCCATTACCTGAATCGGAAGATAGCGGAACTTCGCCAAGGGGGTCTCTTTCCCCTACCCGATCAGAACTACACCACGAAATACACGTGGTTCCGTCGGCTATCGAACAGCTCTACAGGCCTGAGTGTTCTTATGCGTATTATCCCACTCATGAACAAAGAACGATGAAAATACTTCTGATAGGTGAATATAGTAATGTACACGCGACTTTGGCAAAAGGCTTACGCGCACTAGGCCACGAGGTTACCATCATCTCTGACGGAGACGGTTGGAAGAACTATCCACGTGATATTGACGTCAGTCGCCAAAACGGGAAAATCGGAGGACTCCTGTTGTTGACAAAACTCTACAGCCTTCTGCCAAAGATGAAAGGCTATGATGTGGTGCAACTTATCAACCCCATGTTCTTCGAACTGAAAGCAGAGAAACTCTTCTGGTTCTACAAGTGGATCCGCCGACACAATCACAAAGTCTTTTTAGGCGGCTTTGGCATGGACTGGTACTGGGTTAACACCTGCACCAAAGACAAACCATTAAGATACAGCGACTTTAACTTCGGAAACCAACTACGCAAAGCCCCTGAAGCCATACGGTATCAACAGGATTGGCTGGACACGCCAAAAGGAGAACTGAACAGATGGATTGCGGAAGACTGCGACGGCATTGTCACAGGACTATATGAATACTGGGTCTGTTATCATCCTGCATTTCCCAGCAAGACAACCTATATTCCATATCCTATCATCTTACCCCAGTCATCATCTTTGAAAGGGGACTATGATTCGAAGGTCAGGCTATTCATCGGCATCAACAAAGACCGGTCTGCCTACAAAGGGACTGACATCATGTTAAAGGCCGTAGAAGACATACAACAGAAGTATCCGGAAAAGATGGAAATGGTCAAAGCAGAATCTGTTCCTTTCGCCGAATACCAGAAGATGATGGAAGGTTCAGACGCCATCCTTGACCAGCTGTACAGTTATACGCCATCCATGAATGCCTTATTGGCGATGTCGAAGGGAATCATCTGTATTGGAGGAGGTGAACCTGAAAACTACGAAATAATCCACGAAACCGAGTTGCGTCCTATCATTAATGTAGAACCGAACTACGAAAGCGTATTTCTAGCCCTAGAGGAACTCGTGCTCCATCCAGAGCGTATTCCACAATTGAAGAAGCAGAGTATCGACTATGTGCAAAAGCATCATGACTATATCAAGGTTGCCCAAGAATACTTGGACTTCTGGACGAGATAAAAAAGAAGTGGAAACCAGTAATAGGTTTCCACTATCTTTTTAAAGCCGAACGACTTACGATTAAGCCTCAGCAGGAGCCTCTGTCTCAGCAGCGGGAGCAGCCTCCTCTGCGGGAGCCTCAGCAGCAGCGGCCTCAGCAGCCTTTGCAGCCTCTTCCTCGGCCTTGGCAGCAGCCTCAGCGGCCTTCTTGTCAGCTACCTTCTTGGCGATGGCCTCGTTAACGGCCTTCTCTGCCTTCAGTGCATTAGCAGCAGCATCCTTCTTTGCCTTAGCCTCAGCCTCAGCGATCTTGTTCAGACCGTTCTGCTTGTCAGCCTTCCAGGCGTCGAACTTCTTCTGTGCAGCAGCCTCGTCGAAAGCGCCCTTCTTCACACCACCACGGAGGTGCTTCATCAGGTAAACGCCCTCACGGCTGAGGATGTTACGTACTGTGTCTGTGGGCTGAGCACCTGTCTCTACCCAATACAGTGCACGCTCGAAATTCAAGTCTACTGTGGCAGGATTGGTGTTAGGATTGTAAGTACCAATCTTCTCAGTAAATCTACCATCACGTGGTGCACGAGCGTCAGCGATCACGATGCTGTAGAAAGCATAACCTTTACGACCACCGCGCT